>JAFAXH010000031.1 GCA_019241085.1 Verrucomicrobiota bacterium
CCCGTCCCTGCGCTTCCGCGGAACGCACGGCGAAGAGTTTGGCGAAAGCGGAATTGGCCAGCGTGATGCGCCCGGCCTCATCCGTGAGCACGATGGCGTCGGGAGCCGATTCCATCACACCGCGGAAGCGCCGCTCGTTGGCTTCCAACAGGGCACCGATGCGGATGCGGTCATTGAGATCGTTGCGCACCTGCACGTAAAAGATGCCGAGCAGCAATACCGCCACCCCGAGCAGGACGCCGTAGGCGGTGATGACCCGCCGCGCGCTGCCGGCGCTCTGCTCCATGCGCTGAGCGAGCAGAGTCAGCTCGATGTCGCGCATATCCGCGACGTGCCGGCGCAACTCGTCCATGGTCGCCTTGCCCTGGCCATCGAAGTGCTTGACGGCGGCTGCCGTGCCCTCGGTCTGGCATTCTTTCACCCGCTCCTGCGAGAGCGCGATCTTGCGCAGCATCAGACGTTCGAGCACGGCGAGCCGGACGAGCTGCGCCGGGTTGTCTTTCACTTGCGCGCGCAGCTTTTGCAGCCGCGGCGTGAGGCCGTCGATGGATTGCTGATAAACTTCGAGAAACTCCGGCCGGCCGGTGAGGACAAAGCCGCGCATGCCGCTCTCCACTTCCTGTGCGGCGTCAAAAATTCCGTCGATGCCGTCGAGCACTTGATAGGTGTGGACGACCTGCGCGTTGTGCTGCAACAGAGCGCGATTGTTTCCGTAAATCAGACTGCCAACCAGCAAGACTGCCAACAGCGCCAGACCGAACGACGCGCCAACTTTGGTTTCAACTTTCACTCGGAAAACTTTTGATCCTGCCCACGCGACGCCGCGCGGAACGGTCTTCTTCACACCACCCGCCCATGCGCAGGAATCCCATGCGCACTACTTCGCTTCCAACCACAACGGCGGTTGTCCCAAAATGTTTGGGGAAAAACCTCGCCGGCCTGGCGTTGCGCCGCCGGGGGGGCAGGGGAAGGCGCGTTCGCGCTGGGCCGACTGGGATTTGAACCCAGAACCAACCGCTTAAAAGGCGGATGCTCTAACCGTTGAGCTATCGACCCGCTGCCTGGCCAGTCCGCTGGTCATCGGGACCGGAAGAACTGCCGGCGGTAAACTTGTCATGCCTGCGTGGCATTTCAAGCATCGCTTCCGGCGTCATCGAGGAGAGTGAGCACTTTGACGAGCGATTGCGCGGGCCGGTCCACGTGCAAAACGCGGATGCCGATGGCCGCCGCGCCGCCGTCGCGCACGGGGTCATCGCCGACGTGCAAAACCTCGTGCGCCGCGCACCCGAGCACGTCGAGCGCGCGCTGGAAAATGCGCGGGTCCGGCTTGTCGGCGCCGACCTCGCTGGAGAGCACGACGCGCTCGAAATACTGCGCCAGACCGAGATCGGCGAGCACGCGGAGCAGTCGCCGGTCGAAGTTGGAAACGACGGCGAGTTTCAGCCTGCGCCGACGCAGCTCGCGCAACGTTTCCTCCACTTCGGGATACGCGGCCCAAACTCCCGGCTGCGCGAAGTGCGCATAAAGCATTTCAAAATAATCATCCGCCGCGAAGCCCGCGCGCGACGCTGCCGGCAGGACGTGCTCCAGCACGCGCTCGACCAGCGCTCGCCACCAGCCCCGATCGTCATCCGGTCGCGCGCCGCCGTCCGCGGTGGCCGGCCGGGGAGGGGCGGCACGCCACGCCGCGCGAAAGGCTCGCTCCAGGCTTTCGGGGTCGAGCTTGTGTCCGAACCGGGCGGCGATTTCGGCGTAATGTTCGCCGACCCGACGGGGCAGGTAGATCAACGTGCCGGCAGCATCGAAAAAAATGGCCCGCAAGGTCATGGCATCACGTTGGGTATGGTGAAAATTTAGTGACAACGCGGCAGCGCGTCGTTAGGTTGCGCCGCATTCGCACCCGGCGAAATGCCGGGAGCGCGCACGAGCAAATTTTCCGGGCTGTAGCTTAGCTTGGTAGAGCGCCTGAATGGGGTTCAGGAGGTCGTGGGTTCAAATCCCGCCAGCCCGATTTTTTGGTATCAGCATAGCACGGGAACGTGGCGTCGGGCTACGGCGCGCGGGGCAGCAGACTGCCACGCTCCCAGCGCACCGGGACGCGTCGCGCCAGGAACGGCTGGAGTTCGGCGAACGTCGCCGCCGCTGGCTGCGCCGTGCTCCAGACGGACACCGTGCCGTCGCTCTGCGACCCAGCGACCATCCGGCCATCGGGAGCGACCGCCAGTCCGAGGAATTTTACCTCACTCTTTTGCCCCGGAATCATGCCGCCGGTCTCGATGGTGATTTCCAGAGATTGATCTGCCAGCGACCAGAGCCGCAAGGAACCGTCGTCGCTGGCGGTGAAGAACGATTTTCCATCGCACGACAGCCCGAGGTCGTTGATGCGATTGGCGTGGGCGGCGAGCTTCCAGACCGGATTGTCTCCCGCGCCATCCACCGCGAATGCCTGCACCCCGCCGGCCCGGCCCGCCGCGAGCACGAGCTTGCCATCGGGGCTGAAGATTACGGCGTTCAGTGCATCGCCTGCCTTGATGACTCGCGACGATTGCTCCGTTCCCAGGCTACGGATGCGAATCGTGCCATCAAACCCGCCCGACGCCACGCGCGTGCCGTCCGGAGAAAACGCGACCGCCTTGGCCAAATCGTCGTGCTCCGTCAATTCCAGAAAAGGCACGCTTTCCGCGGGCGCTGCCGCCGCTTGCGGAGTCAGCGGAAGGTCCGTCAGGTTCCAAAGTTTCGCGTAACCATCGTCCCCCGCCGTGGCAAAGCGAGCGAGCGCCGGGTCGCTGGCCAGCCCGGTGATGCGCGTGCGCTTGAAGTGCGCGGCTAGCTTTCCCACGCTCTGCCGGCTCGATGCATCCCACACAGTGATCGTGGCATCCCAAGCGGCGATGAGGAGCAGACGCTCTGAAGTCGAGCGCTGTGTCCAAGCCAGGCGCGAGAGCGGCTTGCGGGCGATCGGATAGCGGTCAGGCGCGGCGTCGGCGGCGGCGAGTTTCCAATGATACAGCGCGCCGTCGCCACCCGCTGCGTAAAGTTCGTCGCCCGCCGAGCCGAAGATCACATGCTCCACGCGCTGGCTAGGCGAGCGCAGCGTGCAAAAGGGCGTGGGGAACGCTTTGCGCAATTCCGGGAGCAACGTTTGGAGCAAGGGCGAGTCTGCGTGCAATCGCGCCAAGGCTTCCGCGTAGAGCGCGGCGGAAAGATAGCGCTGCTGCTTGAGTTCCACGCTGGCCCGTTGCGCGTAACCTCCGGCTTCCAGTTGCAGGTAGTAACGGTTCACTGCCCAAGCGCCAAAGGCGGTAGCCGCCAGCAGCAAAAGCGCGAACAACGCGCCTTGCAGCCGGCGCCGGCGCACACGCTCCGCTTCTCGCTGCCGCACTCATCGAAAGGCACGCCCAAAATTCCGGCGATGAGTTTGAGTTTCGCATTGCGCCAGCCGTCGCCCTCGTGCCGCAGGTCTGCGGCCACTGGCTCGGCCCGCTCGGCTGTGAGGGTGCCATCCGCAGCCACGACCTGCCGCAGCGCCGGCGGGAAGCATTCCGGTTGTCCAGACTCAGGGCGGTCGCTGGCGTTTGGCTCACCATCGGCGATCAACGCCATGATGCGGCTGGCCCGTCCCAGCCGCTTGTAGTGCCACACCTCGGAATTCACCCAGCGCGAGGCGGCCGCGTGCGGCGAGCAAATCACGACCAGCGTCGAGGACGCCGACAGTGCTTCCTCGATCACCGTGCTCAAATCCGCGGAACTCGGCAATTCTGCGCGGTCCATGAAAATGGGCAGCAGCCGGCGCGGAATGGCTTCGAGCACGGGCGTGCGTTTGCCTACGAGGCGCACCGGCACCTTGTAGCTTTCCAGTTCCCGGTGCAGCCGCTGCACCCGCGCGGCGTCGCGATGGCTGTAGGAAAGAAAGGCGATGAAGCGCCGCGGCGCCACACCCTCCGCCCCGGCAGCGGAGGGCGGCACTGGCTGGCTCATGCCTCAATTTTTGGCAACAACCGCCGCGCCTGGCAACGCTGATGTGCATTGTGCCGCGGCAGGGACGGATCGCCGAGCCGTCCGAATTTTCAGCGACGCTTCGGCGAAAAGTCCCTAGCTATTCTGCAACAAATCCGGCCGGCTGCGTCGCGTGCGCGCGAGCGCCTGTTCGCGCCGCCAGCGCGCGATGGCGGCGTGATCGCCCGAGAGCAGCACCGGCGGCACGCGCCAGCCGCGAAATTCCGCCGGCCGGGTGTATTGCGGCGCTTCGAGCAGGCGATCCGCGGAGTCGTGACCAGCAGCGGCTGGCGCGCTGAACGAATCGTCGGCTGCCGAGTCCGCGTGCCCGAGCACGCCGGGCAGCAGCCGGGCGACGGCATCGACGATCACGGCGGCGGCAATCGCGCCGTTGGTGAGCACGAAATCACCCAGGGAAATTTCTTCGTCGGCGAGATGTTCCGCGACGCGGTGATCGACGCCTTCGTAATGGCCGCAGATGAAAATGAGGTGCGGCAGCGCCGCCAGTTCGTGCGCGATTTCCTGCCGGAAAACCCGGCCTTGTGGACTGAGCAAGATTACGCGGCTGGCGGCCGCGCGCAGTCTCTCGACGGCCGCAAAGATCGGCTCCGGTTTCAACACCATGCCCTGACCGCCGCCGAAGGGTGTGTCGTCGGTGACGCGATGTTTGCCCGTGGCCCAATCGCGCAGATTGTGGATGCGCACATCGAGCAGCTTTTTTTCCCGTGCGCGCCCCAAAATGCTCGCGCCGAGCGGACCTTCGCAGATCGCGGGGAACAGCGTGAGAATGTCGATATTCACGACGCAACCCGCGACGCCGGATCGTCGAATTTCAGGCTGCACCCCGCGCCACGATCTCGACTTGGGCGCGTTTCCCGTGCCGGCTGGCGGCGGCGGAGAGCAGGCTGCGGATTGCCTGGATGGTGTGGCCGCTGCGACCAATGAGTTTTCCCACGTCGGCCGGGTGGACTTCCACGCGGAACCGCAACGTCCGGGCGTCGCTGGCGTCGCGCAGTTGAAATTCCTCCGGCTTGTCCACCAGTTGTCGGACCACGAGGGCGATAAATTCTTTCATCGCGCGCGGGTTGTTACCGTGGTTGCCGCGGTCGGCGGCGCGGTTGTTGGTCAGGCCAGGAGCGTGGCGACGCGCGCGCGCTTGATGATGCTGCGCACGGTGTCCGACGGACGGGCGCCGCACTTGATCCAGTAATCGGCGCGGGCCACGTCGATCGACGAGTTCTTGCCCTTCACCTTCGGATCATAGGTGCCGATGATCTCGATGAACTTGCCGTCGCGCGGGCTGCGCTGATCGGCGACGACGACTTTGTAATACGGATGGTTCTTGGCGCCCTCGCGGCGCAGTCGGATGGCAACGGCCATAGTGCTTGTCGGATATTCCTTTCGGGGTTGTTTGGCTAGAATTCGGTGGGGCAGACCTTTCGTCGAAAACCAGTCTGGATGCAAGCGCGAGCTGCGCGTCAGAAACGCCGCCCGCCCAGTCCTCCGCGGCGCGGCACGCCGCCACCGCCCGGAGCGCCGCCGGGCGGCAGCGCGCCACCCGGAGCGCCGCCCATGCGCGACATCATCTTTTTCATCCTGCCCATGTTCTTCATCATCTTGCGCATCTGACCGAATTGCTGGAGCAACTGATTCACGTCCGTCACGGTGACACCGCTGCCGCGCGCAATGCGCTGCCGGCGCTTGGCATTCAAAATGTCCGGCTTGCGGCGTTCCTCAGGCGTCATCGAGAGCACGATGGCCTCGGCGCGTTGCATTTCCTTTTGGCCGGCGCCGGAGGGCAGTTCCTGCGCGAGTTTGCCCATGCCGGGCAACATGCCGAGCAGATTTTCCAATGGGCCGAGTTTGCGGACCATCTTCATCTGCGCCAGGAAATCCTCGAAGTTGAAATCCGCCTTGCGCAGCTTTTCCTCCATGCGCCGCGCTTCGTCTTCGTCAATCGCGGCCGCCGCTTTCTCGACGAGGCCGATGATGTCGCCCATGCCGAGAATCCGACCGGCCAGACGGTCGGGAACGAAGGTCTCGAATTGTTCGAGCTTCTCGCCGACGCCGGCGAACTTGATCGGCCGGTGCGTGACCTCGCGCATCGACAGCGCCGCGCCGCCGCGCGCGTCGCCGTCGAGCTTCGTGAGCACGAGGCCGGTGATGCCAAGCGCGTCGTTGAAGTGCGTCGCCACGCTGACCGCCTGCTGGCCGGTGGCGGCGTCGGCGACGAGCAAAATTTCCTGCGGCTGCAAAAAATCGCGCAGCCGCCGGAGTTCCTGCACGAGCGGCTCATCGATTTCCTGCCGGCCGGCCGTGTCATAAATCTGCACGTCAGCGCCGGTCTGCGCTGCCGCCCACGCCGCGGCTTCCCGCCCGACTTTTACGAGATCGTTCGCGCCCGGCTGCGGCCGGAAAATCGGCACGTCGATCTGTGCGGCGAGGCTCGCGAGCTGGTCGATGGCGGCGGGCCGCTGCAAATCGCAAGCGATGAGCACGGGATGGCGGCCTTGCTTTTTCAACAAAAGCGCCAGCTTGGCGGACGAAGTCGTCTTGCCCGCGCCGTTGAGGCCGACCATCATCACGCGGGCTGGCGGCGCGAGATCGAGCGGCGCGCTGTCGCCGCCGAGCAGCGCGGTCAATTCGTCGTGGAAAATTTTGACGATCTGCTGGCCGGGCGTCACGCTGCGCAACACATCCGCGCCGAGCGCCTTTTCCTTGATGCGCGCGATGAAATCCTTCGCGACTTGGAAATGCACGTCGGCTTCGAGCAACGCGAGGCGCACCTGGCGCATGGCGTCGCTGACGTTTGTCTCGCTGATCTGCCCCTGGCCGCGCAGGTCCTTGAAGATGTCCTGGAGCTTGTCGCCGAGTTGGGAAAACATCGTCGTCTTTCTTGGGAAAAAAACACCGCGCCCGGATGCGTCAGCGACCGCCCGAGTTCGGATCGTATTTGAACGACCAGCGCGTTTCCACCCGCCGGCCGCCGACCTTCGCGTTCAGGATCACGGAGTAGTCGCCGTTGTTCAGATTTTGCGGCACCTGGTAGGAAACCGTCTTCGTGGCGGCGTCATATTTTGCCGGCACCAAGCCGAGGCCGCTGACGCGCATTTCCACGCTGCCCGGCTCGATGTCGCCCATTGTGGCGAGATTGGCTTTGATGAGCGGCTTCGGGTTGGAAATCGTCTCGCTATCCGCCGGCTGCGTGAGCATGGAGGCGGAGGCGAGCTGGGCATTGGCGGGCACTTGGGGCAACGGGCCGCCGGTGCCGCCGCCGACCATTTTGATCGCATCGGCAAAGATCTGCGGCTTGTTAAATTCCACCGCGTAGCGGCCGAGCAAATCAAACGCCGGCGAGCTGTTCCCCAACCGCTGGCCATAGACCGTGAACGCCGCCTCGTAGCCCGCTTCCTTGACCATCTCGCGCGCCTTCTGGCTGTAAACGCCAAAGGGATAGGCGAAAACGTTGCACTTGATGCCAAGCTGCTTTTCGAGCACCTGCTTGGACTCGACAATTTCCTTGCGCAGCCAGCCATCCACTCCCAGCGACTGCACGTCTTTCATCACCATTTCCCGAGTGTGCCGGTCGGTGCCGCCGCCGGGGCTTTTCAAGCTCGAATGCGAGTAGGAGTGGCACTCGATATCGACACCGGCGTCGCGCATCTCGGCGAGTTGATCCCACGAGACCGATTTGCCGCCGCTGCCGATGTAATTGATGTAAACGAACATCGTGAACGGGTAGCCGAATTTTTTCAGAATCGGCCACGCCAGGTCGTAACCGGAGACGTAGCCATCGTCGATGGAGATGATCGCGCACTTCGGCGGGATGTCCTTGTCGCCGCGCCGCCAGGCGAGGAAATCCTGCATCGGGATGACGCTGAAGTTGTTGTCCTTCAACTCCTGCATTTCCTTCTCGAACTCCGCCGGCGCAATGGCCAGCGCGTCGTGCGGTTTTTCCTCGAACCGATGGTAACAGAGCACCATGACGGCGGCGCTCTTGTTGATCGCTGGCGCCACCGACGTCGGCTTCGGCGTCGCGGCCGGCGTGGCGTTCGCGGCGGTGTCTTTGCCCGTGCCGCCACCGGCGGACGACGACTGGGAGTCGGTCGATTTTTTTGAAGTCAACGACTTGAGCTTCTGGCAGCCGCCGAGACCAAGCGCAGCAGGCAGGAGCAGTGAGGCACAAATCCAAAGACGCAAAAACAGGGAATTCTTCATCGAAAAACTGGAAAAAGCTGGAGTGAAGGCGGCGTTGCTGAGGCCCTCGTAACCGCGCCGCAAAATGCCGCAAAAACTGGCGACACGATGGGCCGGCGCACGGCGCTGTCAAGGCTCGGCGCGCGGCGTCGCCAGAAGCGAGTGAATCAGAGCAACCCGAGCCGGCGAAAGGTTTCATCCACGTGCCGCAGGTGCGTTTCGAGCGAGCACAGGCGGTCGATCTCGGCCGCGTCGAGCACGCCGGCAATCGTCGGCTCGGCGCGGAGATTTTCCGCCAGCGGCCGGTCGCCGCGCCAGGTCGCCATCGCCGCGCGTTGCACGGCTTCATACGCGGTTTTGCGTTCCAAACCGCGCCGGGTCAGTTCGAGCAGGACGGATTGGGAATGATACAAGCCTTTCGTTAATTCCATGTTCCGCCACATGTGCTCGGGATACACGAGCAGGCCGGCGACGAGGCCGCGCAGCTTGTCGAGCATGTAATCGAGCAGGGTGCAGGAATCGGGCAGGATGATGCGTTCGACACTCGAGTGCGAAATGTCGCGCTCGTGCCAGAGCGCCACGTTTTCGAGCGCGGCGACGGCGTTGCCGCGGATGACCCGCGCTAGGCCGCTGAGCCGCTCGCCGGTGATCGGGTTGCGCTTGTGCGGCATCGCCGAGCTGCCCTTCTGGCCGGCGGCGAAAAATTCCTCGGCTTCCAAAACCTCGGTGCGCTGGAGGTGACGAAACTCCGTTGCCCAGCGGTCGATGCTGCTCGCGACCAAGGCGAGCGTGGTCATGAATTCCGCGTGCCGGTCGCGCTGGACGACTTGCGTGCTCAGCGTTGCCGCTTGCAATCCCAAACGTTCGCAAACTTTGGCTTCCACCCGCGGGTCGAGGTGCGCGTGGGTGCCGACCGCGCCGGAGAGTTTGCCGACTGCGACGCGGGCGCGCGTCTGCGTCAGCCGCTCGCGGGCGCGGCCAAATTCGTCGAACATCAACGCGAGCTTCAGTCCAAACGTGATCGGCTCGGCGTGGATGCCGTGCGAACGGCCAATCATGGGCAAGTCTTTGAATTCCCGCGCCCGTTCGGCGACGACCGCGCGCAGCGCATCCACGTCGGCCAGCAGCGCGTCGAGCGACTCCGTCATCTGCACGGCCAGCGTCGTGTCGAGCACGTCGGAACTCGTCAATCCCTGATGAATCCAGCGCGCCGCCGGGCCGACGTAGGACGCAACGTTTTCCAGAAACGCGATGACATCGTGCTGGGTGCGCTTTTCGATCTCGTCGATCTCGGGAATCGAGAACTTCGCGCGCTCGCGAATGATTTTCGCGTCTTCAGCCGGGATTTGACCCAACTCGGCCAGTGCCTCGCAGGCGAGCACTTCGATTTCCAGCCAGATGGAAAATTTGCGTTCGTCCGACCAGATGGCCCGCATGGCGGGACGCGAGTAGCGATCAATCATAATTGAGTCGCCGTGCCTTCGCGCGCCTGCACAAAAAAAGCAAGCTCCCGGCCAGCGCCAAAGAAGGCGCCAACCGGGAGCTTGCGTGAGCGAAAAATAAAAACGTCAGACGCTGAACGAATCAGCGCACGACGGTGGCACGCGAGGGATGGCCGTTGCTCTCGACGAGGACGCGTCCGCTGGCGAGCAGGTCAGCCACGGCGGCGACGGTTTCGCGGGAATTTTTGGAGCAGGAACTGACGGCCATGATGAGGTCGCCCAAGCTCATCGTTGAGTTCTTCAGTTTGCGGTCATGCTTTTTCATATCGGGTAATTAGACGGGTTAAATTGTTCGCCGTTCAATAAGCAACCCGAATGCCAAGTTGATTTAATTGCTGGAATGCAGGCGAACGAGTGGGCGCTGGAACCCTGCGCAACCAAAGCGGGGGCAGGCGGAATGCGACAAAAACGTAATTTTTGACGACACCCGGCGACGGTCCAGGCCCGGACATCGGCCGGAGTGATGAGGAGCGCCCTATGCCTGCGGTTTGGCCGTCAGCCGCAGCATCACGAAATAGAGCACCGCGAGCACCGCGACGCAGGCGACGATGCCGAGCGATTGGTGCTTGATGAAATGCTCCAGCGCCTCGGGATTGCTGAGCAAATCGGGCTGTGCGCGATAGGCGCGCACGCCCAGCCACGCCAGCACACTGCACCAGATCGCCGCGCCAACGGTGGTCATCAGCGAAAAAATCCCAAACGGCATCCGCACGATGCCGGCGGGGATCGAAATGAGATGCCGGATCACCGGCAGGAGCCGCGCGAAAAAGATGCCGCCCGCCTCGTAGCGCCGCAGCCAGATTTCGGCGCGCGCGACTTTTTCCTCGCTCAGAAAAAAATAGCGTCCATAGCGCGCGATCAACGGGCGCCCGACGGCGAGCGCCACCCAATACGAAATCGCCGAGCCAAGCCACGAGCCGACCGTGCCCGCGGCGATGACGCCCGCAATGTTCAAGTCGCCGCGCGCCGCCAGAAATGCCGCGGGTGGGATGACGATCTCGCTCGGCACCGGGAAAATGGAGCTTTCCATCGCCATCAAGAGGACAATGCCGAGGTAGCCGCCGGTGAGAACCCAGCCCATCCAGGTTTCGAGAAGGTGGTGCATCATAAGAAAGTAATAAGAAAAGGCAGTGAATGCGTCGGACGGCGGGTGAGCGCCGGGTGAGAAAGGGCGCAGAGCCTAGCCGACGACCTGCCCGGTGCGCAATGCGGATTCATCTTGCCAGTCGTGCCTTGCGACGGGGTTGGCAATGTCTGCTTGATGCGGTAGCAATGGCGCTTCGCCCATGTCGATTTACCGCCGCGTCCTCGTTTATTTCCGGCCATTCTTCGCGCCGACGGCTGTGGCGCTGCTCTTGTCGCTGCTCACCATCGGCTTGAATCTGCTCAAGCCGTGGCCGTTCAAGGTGATCGTCGATGAAATCCTGCCCGGCGGGAAAAATTCCACCGGCGGCGGCTTCCTCGCTCGTTGGTTGGTGCATTCCGACGCCGCCTCGCTTTCGCCAACGAAAGTCGTGCTCCTGCTCTGCGTATTTCTCGTCCTGGTCAACCTCGCCTCCGGCCTGCTCGGGTTGTGGTCAAATTTCATCTTCGTGCGCACAGGCTTGCAGGCGTTGCTCAAACTGCGCACCGATCTTTTCGCCTATCTGCAGGCGCTGCCGCTGAAATTTCACGACGCGCGGCGCTCGGCCGACTCATCGTTTCGCGTCGCCTACGATTCGCAGGCGATCCAGACGATTTACAACAAAGGTTTCACTAACATCTTTGGCTCGACCATCTCGCTCGTGGCGCTGCTCGCGGTCATGCTGCGGATGGATTGGGGACTCACGCTGCTCGCGCTGGCCATCGTGCCGGCCGTCGTGTGGGCGATTCGCTTTTACTCCAGTCGCATCCGCGAGCAATCGACGAGCATTCAGGAAAAAGAAAGCGCCGTGCTCACGCTGACGCAGGAGAGCTTGCAATCGATCAAAGTCGTCCACGCCTTCGGCCGCGAGGAAGCCGCCGTGGGCCAGTTTCGCCAGCAGGCGCAGGAAAGCCTCGCGGCCAATCTGCGCCTGCAAATGACGAGCGTGCGCAGTGCCCTCGTCGTCTCCACCCTGATGGCCCTCGGCACCGCGGCGATGATCTACGTCGGCACCTTGCACGTCCTCGACGGCCGGCTCTCGCTCGGCACCCTCACGGTGTTCATCACGTATTTGGCGATGCTCTACGGACCCATCGAGTCGCTGACGCAAACCGCTTGGGCGCTCGAAGGCGCCACCGCCGGCGCGAAGCGTTGCTTCGAGGTGCTCGATCAAGCCGACGACGTGCGCGATGCACCAGACGCGGCGACCATCACCGCGGAGGCGACGCGCGGCGACATTCGCTTCGAGCACGTCGATTTCGGCTACGACGCCGAACGCCTCATCCTGCACGATGTAAATCTCGCCATCGCGCCCGGCGAACGCGTCGCCTTTGTCGGCGGCACCGGCGCCGGCAAGAGCACGCTGCT
>JAFAXH010000112.1 GCA_019241085.1 Verrucomicrobiota bacterium
CCACTTTTTGTTCTCGTCCGGCATCAGAAAAATCTCGTCGAGGCTTTCGCGCGGCCAATCCGCATCGCGGATGCTCTCGGAAGTCAAGAGCAGCGTGCGGCAACCCTGTCGCCTGCACTCGCGCATGAACTCCTGACCCTTTTCATAACTCGCCAGACAGAGAACGGTTAGTGGTTTCGCTCGATCCATCTTGATCGCCTTTCATCCCGGCGCCGAAGATTAGCATTGCAGGTTGATTCGCTTGCCGCCGGAGGTCGATCTGGATAATAGCAGAAAAGCGCAGACCGCAAAGCCTTGAACACGGCGCCGCTCGTTCGCGCCCGCAGCCTTTTCTCTTTTACGCCGCGCGGCGTTAAAATCGAGTCTCGAAATCAGGAGCACTGTTGATGAGCAAAACGAAAGAGCCGTCTCCATCGCCGGCGGTCGCCGCCGACCGGAAAGCCCGGACGCAAGAGCGAAGCGCGGAGCAGGCCAGCCACTACAAGGTTGAGAAGCGAGAGCGAGAGACGGGGCGCGAGGCCGACCGTGCGGCTCGTTCTCCGGCTGACAACCCGCGCGCGGTTTCCCCGCAAACTGATGAAAGTTTGCGCCGCGCTGCAACCCCAAGCGCGCAGCCTCCGCCCGAGTTCACGGGCATCCGCATCAGGCGCGCGGAAACGGTCGCGGGCGGGTTGCCTGCGATCACTTCAACCGTCAAGCACGCCTACAAAGAGATGGGCGTGCGGCGCAGTTTGCAGACCTTGCTGCGCGTCAACCAGCAGGGCGGCTTCGATTGTCCCGGCTGCGCGTGGCCCGAGCCGGACGCTGAGCGCTCGCACGCCGAGTTCTGCGAAAACGGCGCGAAGGCCGTCGCCGAAGAGGCGACCCTCAGACGCGTGACGCCCGAATTTTTCAAGGAGTGGAGCGTCGCGGACCTCTCGCACAAATCCGATTACTGGCTCGGCAAGCAGGGACGGCTGACCCATCCGATGATGCTCAAAGACGGCGGCACGCATTACGAAGCCGTCAGATGGAGCGAAGCCTTCAAACTCGTCGCCGGTGAATTGAACGCCCTCACTTCGCCGGACGAAGCCGTCTTTTACACTTCGGGCCGCACGAGCAACGAGGCCGCCTTTCTCTATCAACTCTTTGTCCGCCAGTTCGGCACAAACAATTTGCCGGACTGCTCGAACATGTGTCATGAATCGAGCGGCACCGCGCTCACGGAAACCATCGGCATCGGCAAAGGCACGGTCACGCTCGATGATTTCGACAAGGCGCAGGCCATCTTCATCATCGGGCAGAACCCGGGCACGAATCACCCGCGCATGTTGACTGCCTTGCAGCGCGCGAAACAGAACGGCTGCAAGATCGTGACCATCAACCCGCTGCCCGAACCCGGCCTCATCCGCTTCAAGCACCCGCAGGATATCGCCGGGATGCTCGGCCACGGAACAGCCCTGACGGATATTTTTCTGCAAGTGAAGATCAACGGCGACGTGCCGCTCTTGAAGGGCATCATGAAAGAGATGCTCGAAGAGGAAGCGCGACGCCCCGGCGAAGTTTTGGACCACCAGTTCATCGCCGAGAAAACGCTGGGCTTCGCGGCGTTCGCCGAAGGTCTGAGACAGACGGGCTGGGACGAGATCGAAAGCGAGAGCGGCATCGCGCGCGCGGAGATACGCACCGCCGCTTCCGTGATGGTCGAATCCGAGCGCACCATCTGTTGCTGGGCGATGGGACTTACGCAGCACAAGAACGCCGTCGCCAACATTCAAGAGATCGTCAACCTGCTCTTGCTGCGCGGGCAGATCGGCAAGCCGGGGGCGGGCGCGTGCCCCGTGCGCGGCCATTCCAATGTGCAGGGCGACCGCACCGTCGGCATCTGGGAACGCCCGACCGAAAATTTCCTGAACAGCCTCGCCCGTGAATTTCAGTTCGAGCCGCCGCGTCATCACGGCTACGACACGGTCGAATCGATCAAGGCGATGCACGATGGCCGCGCGCGCGTCTTCTTCGCGCTCGGCGGAAATTTTCTCTCCGCGACGCCCGACACAGAATACACGGCCGAAGCCCTGCGGCGCTGCCGTCTCACCGTCCACGTCTCGACCAAGCTCAATCGCGCGCATCTCATCACGGGCGCGCAGGCTTTGATCCTGCCTTGCCTCGGACGCACGGAAGTTGACATGCAAGCGAGTGGTCCACAGTTCGTCAGTTGTGAAAATTCGATGGGAGTGGTCCAGACTTCGCGCGGCACGCTTGAGCCTGCGTCAACGCATCTCTTGAGCGAAGCGGCCATCGTCGCGCGGCTGGCCGGCGCGACTCTCGGCGAACGCAGCACGGTTGATTGGGAAGGGCTGATCGCTGATTACGACCGCATCCGCGAACGCATCGAGCGCGTCGTGCCCGGCTTCGACGAATACAATCGCCGCGTCCTCCAGCCCGGCGGCTTCTACCTGCCGAACGGCGCGCGTGAAGGCGTCTTCAAAACGGCTTCGGGCAAAGCCCATTTTACCGTTCACGCGCTGCCGCGCAGTAGTGCGCTCGCGCCCGGACAGTTTTTGCTGACGACCATCCGCAGCCACGATCAATTCAACACGACCATCTACGGCCTCGACGACCGTTATCGCGGCATCCGCAACGAACGCCGCGTCGTCCTGCTCAACGCCGACGACATCGAAGCACAGGGGCTCGCCGCCGGACAGGTCGTCGATCTCGTCAGCCACTTTGCGGGCGAAGAGAGAACGGCGCGTCGTTTCATCGTCGTGCCTTACAGCATCCCGCGCGGGTGCGCCGCGACCTATTTCCCGGAAGCCAACGTGTTGGTCCCGGTCAACCACACGGCTGACGTCAGCCTGACTCCGGCAAGCAAGTCGGTGGTGGTCACGATCACGCCCAGCGCGGTGAACTAGGCCGCCAAACGATACTGATTTTCACTTTCAGGATCGTCGGTTGGGATCTGCACCACCGGCGGTGCATAGTGGAC
>JAFAXH010000153.1 GCA_019241085.1 Verrucomicrobiota bacterium
GCGTAATTATAAGGACAAACGAATGCCCGGCCAGCGTTAGAGGCGCCAACCGGGCAGGTGAACCAAAACCCGTCACGACAAAATGAAAGGAATCGATCCGTATGCATCCTAGCAACGATAATGAATTTGGCAACGGAAATCACGGCTACCCGGAAGAAGCTCGGGTTATCCGGTGTCGCAGCCGCGAAAGCATGGGGAATCAATCCCCGCACATTGCAAAATTGGGAGCAGGGCAGGAATCTGCCCCGAGGCTTAGCCTTGACGAAACTCAGGGAAATCCTCGCCCAGCAACCCGCCACTACAGCGTCGAAGTCTTCACGCACGAAGGGCTGAACATCCGCTTGCGCGTCGTCGTCTTCGCCGACGGCAGCCCGTGGTTTCTGCGGCAAGACGTGCTGAGTGCGCTGGACGTTTCCGCCACCGTCTTGCGGCACTTGGATTATGAGGAGATTTGCGAACTCTCCGTGTTCGATCCCGCGACCAAAGCGTTGCGGCTCGTCTATCTGCTGAGCGCGTCGGCCATCCTCGCGCTTGTTGGAGCCTTCACGCTCTGCGGGCGCGACTCGGATAAGCCCGATCCGATGCCGCTGCGAAAGTGGCTCGCTCGGGAAGTGCTCCCCACGCTGCACCGCAAATACGCGGCCTTGGAAATGGAGGTGGCCGCTTGAAAACGTGCAATCACTGCCACGAAACAAAGCCACTGGAAGAGTTTTGGGTTAGGTCGCGTATCGCCGGCACACGCCACGCGCGATGTATCGACTGCATGTCCAAGGCTCTAAGTAAGAAAAGCGACGAACGACGCACAAAACGACTCGATTCCTTCAAGAAGCCTATTTCGCCCGCTCATTTGGGGTGGTTCGCTGGCTTTTTTGATGGCGAAGGTTCGGTGTCGATTACCACCGGTCACGGAACTTCGTATTACATGCTTACTTGCTCGGTTTCACAGACCGACCGTGCTCCACTTGACCTTTTCAAGCAACAATTTGGCGGAAAGGTGCTTGGGCCGTATAAACGCTATGAAAAGAGCAGGCATGTTTATTATTGGAAAACTGATTGCTGGCAGGCAGAAGCCTTTCTCCGGATTATTGAACCTCACTTGATTGTTAAGCGAGAGCGCGCTCGGTTGGGCATCGAATTTCGCAAGCTATTCTCTAGTGAGTTTATAATGCCACGCGGGCACCAGTTCCATAAGTTTCCCGAAAAGCGGGAGGAAATCCTCAGCCTGCGTCGCGGGTATTTTCTCAAGATGAGGGAACTGAACAAAAGAGGATCGGAGCATTATGTTTTTTTGCCTCTGCTACCTGAACCCGCGCATTGGCGAGGGGCCGAAGCGGCTTGAACCGGATTTTCCGCGCCCTAGCCGCCTAATTGCGTAGGCGGTGTGTCTTGCGTAAGCAAAAAAAATCCGCAATGGAAGCAATGGAAGCAAGCGGCGATTAGACCCATTGATTTCGCCCGTGCTAGCTCGTTGCAATCAAAGAGTCAGCGGGCGTCGCACAAATTTCGCTGGATTGAGGAGATCGAGAAGATCGGCGTCTTGGACGCGGCTCCATTCGGCGTGCAAACATCGCCCTCGTGTATGGGGATGCGCATTTATCTAGCCCGAGGCCGGAGAGGGCCGCGGCGCACATTTTTCGCCGCCCGAGCCGCCTGAGCCGCCCGACCGTTGGACGCCACAAAGCGAACCATGCAAGAAATCCCTCGCAGCCACTTTTCAAACAAAATCAATGAGCGAATCCACTAGCGCAAGCGAGTCGTCTCAGGCACCCGCAAATCAATCCAGCCAAGTAATTGCGCCGCCAATTAAGAGTGGGGTTTACACGACGGAATTCTGGCTCACCATCGTCACGCTGGCGGCCACATTTTTCGCGGCGGCGGGTGACAAGCTGCCGCCGCATTACGCCGTCGGCGCCGGCGCGGTGGCGGCCGGATTGTATGCCGTCTCGCGCGGGCTGACCAAGAGCGCCGGGGCGAACCTGATGCTGCTCGCGTTTTTCGCGGCCGTCCTCATCGCTCTGACGACGAGCGGCTGCGGGAGCACGACGACGACCACGAAAGCGGCCGACGGCACCACCAGGACGACGACGGCCACGGTGCCGCCGACGCCCGAGCAGCTCGCGCAGTATGCCGCCACCGGCCAGACGGTGGTGGGCGGCGTGCTGATGGATTACGCCGCGGCGAAGTCGCTCTCGAAGAGCGGCAAGATGCGCCAGGTCGTTGCCGTGCCCGTGCCGGTGCCAACGCCGACGCCGGCGCCGGCTGCGGCGCCCTGATTTGATCCGCACGCAGAGACGCAGAGACGCAGAGGCGCAGAGGAAGAAGGCCATTTTTTTTGATGCTGCAATGAAACCAGGCACCGTCGTTTTCATCCTCGTGCTCATCGCGCTGGGCGTTGGGTTCGCGTTGCTCGTGCTCAGCGACTGTTCGTGCGGCGGCGCGGGGTATCGCCAAGACTGAGGAATTTTCCCCAAGTCATGCACTGCTCGATCCGACTCCTCTCCGTGATCGCGCTGCCGCTCGTGTGCTGCTTGCGGACGTGCGCCCTTGCGCCGGTCGCGGAGAACACGGTGAGCGCGAGCTTCACCAACAATCCCACGACGGGCGATCAAACGGTGGCCGTGAGCGACACGATCAAGTTCGACACCACGCGCACACGGCGGACGAAATTTTCCAAGTGAACCGCTTCTGCGGGCGACAGCTTTATGAACGAATCAACCATCCGCGCAAAACTCAAATGTCACGAAGTCACAAAGACGGCCGACAACCAGGAACGAGTGAAGCTCTGGGCCGTCTATGATCCCGATCCAGCGAGCGAGAACCATAGCTTCGCCAAGGCGACTCCGAGCGCCACGCTGGAGATCACCATCGACAATCCGGCCGCCCAGGGATTCTTCGTTCCCGGACGGGATTACTACCTCGATTTCTCGCCCGCTGATTTGACCAACACGGAGTTGGCGGCACTCGCGCCCACTGCCTAAACGCGGCGCACCAAACCGGATGAGCAATCCCTACGCCAGCATCTTCCAAGTCCGCGTCGAGGGCGCCGATCTCGTGTGCGCTGCGACGCGCGCGACGTGGTTTGGCGGCGGGCACGATCCCGACGACTCGGGCGACACGGCGAGCGGATTTTCGACGAAGAAAAATCCGGGCTGCTTTGGCTGTGCGCTGCCGCTTGATTTCAATCGTCCGCGCAACAATCCGTGCGCCGGCAGTCCGCTCGGGATCATCCCGTGGTTCACGCCGGTGGCCGTCACGAATCTGCACGGCGGCGGCACGGTGCAGGTAAAGCTCATCGACCTCGGTCCGAGCGCGCCGCCCAACGCGCACGCCGGCATCGATCTCACCGTCGCGGCCTTCGAGCAGCTCGGTGGCAATCTGCGCGTCGGCGAATTGACGGTGAGCTGGCGCATCATCGGAGGCGCGAAATTTTTGCGGAAAGGAGCGGCTGTCGCGTGACGCTGATGAGCAGTTTCCTCCCGCGCGATCTGGATACGACCTCGCTGGCCGGCATCGGCGCGCTGGGCGTCGCGCACCTCGCGCAGATCGAGCTGCCGAGTCCGAACTCGACGCAATCGGTCGGCTGGATCGTGCTCACGCTGGCGGGCGTGCTCGTCATCATCAAGACCGCGCTGGAGGTCTGGGGCATGCTCATGCGCGGCTCCATCCCGGCCGTGCAGGTGCTCGGCCGCATCGACTCCATCGAGGCGACGCTGAAGCGGCTCGACGACAGCTGCGTGTCGCGCTCGCAGCACGAGATTCTCGACCAGGAAAGCCGGAAGCGCGCCGCGGACAACCAGGAGCGCATCGAAGAGCTGAAACAGGACACGCACAACCAGCTCGTCGAGATCCGCGGCTACATCCACAACGGGATGCACGACATCCGCGGACTCCTGCAAGCGTCGGAATTGCGCGTGGAGGAACATCGTGGGCACGCCGACGGGCAGCGGGAAAAAATCCAGTCCGAGATGTCCGAGATCAAGGCGTCCATCAGCGAGATCAAAGGCTCGAACAAGATCAACGACCAGCTCGCCACGGAACTGCGCGGCCAGTTGAGCAGCATCCTGAGCCGATTGCCGCGAAGCGCCACCAGAACGGGGGTGCCTTTGTGAGTGAGTCTTCCTCCCGCCGCCACGAAGAGCGCGAGCTATTGCGCCGGCGCATCGTGCGCGCGTGCTACCTCGCCGGAGGCAACGGGCTGACGGTCGAGCTGCTCCGCGAATACACGCGCACGCCCGCCGGCAAGCCAGGCGTCGCGGAGATCGAGGAGCACGTCGATTACCTCGTCGGCAAAAGTTTCATCGCGCCGGTGGACAAAAAAATCAGCCCCGTGCTGAAGGCGTGGAAGATCACCGCGGAAGGCCGCGATTACGCGGAAGCGGAGGGACTCGATGAATGAGGAAGCTACGATCCGACGCCGAGCTGGGGAAGTTGCCGCTTCACATCCGCCAGCAGCTCATCACCTGGCTGCTGGTGGAGAACATCGGCTACGAGGACGCGGTCGAGCGGCTGCACTTGGATTACAACATCGACACGCACACCAAGGCGCTCGCTGGCTTTTGGCAGCGATATGTTGCGCCGCGAGTCTTGCGGCACTCGGCGGATGCGGCCGACGGGTTTGTTTCGGAAGCGGGCGGCCTGGCAGCCGACTGGTCGGAGCCGAGCAAGGCGATGGTGCGGCAGAAGTTTTTCGAGCTGGTCGCCGCCCGGCACACGTCACCCAAGGAACTCGCGCTTTTCGCGGAGATGATCTCCGCGATCGAGCGCGGGGAACTGGAGCGCAACAAGCTGCGGACGCGCCGGCAGGAGATCAGCATCCGCACGCGACTGAAGCGGAAGGAGCAGCGGTTCCAGGTGGAAAAATTCGCCCGGCAGACTTGCGAGCTGTTCCTGAAATGGATGGCCGACCAGAAGATGCGCGCCATCGCGGAGCACACGGGCATTTCCAACGCGGAGAAGATCGCGCAACTGCGGCAGCAGTATTTCGCGGACATCGACGCACTGGAGAAAAGCGGGGAGGTGCAGTTGCCGGCATGAGCACTCCTGCCATCACTTCCAAGCGCAAAAAATTTGAGCGCCGGGCGTATGAAAAAGTCGCGCTCGTCGCCGTGCGGCAGGAACGCGTCATCACGCTGTTCTGGACGCGGCGCGGGCGCAAGAGCACGACGCTGGGCGCGATCGCGTTCGACGAAATGTCGAAGGAACCTGGACGCACGGTCATCGCCGCGAGCGCGTCGCTGCTGCTCGGCAGCGAGCTGGTGAACATGACGGTCTCGGCGACCGAGCAGGCGATCATCGTCGCCAACGAAGCCGCCGCGGTGCGCGCGGTTTTTGAAGACAACGCGGAAGCGCAGAATCTCGATTTCCGTGTCGCCAACAGCGAGACGGGAAAAATCTACGAGGGCGGACTCACGCGCGACGACTTCGCCCATCTCTACCAGTCGAAGCGGCTGGAGATGCGGCTCTATCACGACAAAACGACTTACTCGCGCGAACTCATCATCGCGCCCGTGCCGGCGACGGCGCGCGGCTGGCGCGGCACCGTGCTGCGCGACGAGGCCGGCTTCACCGGCGTCGCTTTGGAAACGGCGTTGCGCGAAGCCGTCGATCCGATTTTCCGCGACGTGCCCGATCTGAAAATGATCTACGCGAGCAACCTGGGCCGCGACGATCGGCACCCGTTTTTCACGATGACGCTGCCGCCGCCGGAGATGGATTTTGCGGCAAATCCGCAGGGGCATTTTTACCGCGGCGAAAACGGCGTGCTCATCCATCGCGTCGCGCTCGCCGACGCCTACGCCGCGGGGCACGTGCTGTTCGACAACAAAGGCCGGCCGATGACGCTGGAGCAATTCCGCTCCGATCCGGCGAACAAAGCGCAGCTTCCGTATAACTACGATCTCATCCACACCGCCGGCGGCACGGCGGCGATCGATCTGCTCGCGCTGCTCACGGCCCAGCAGCGCGGCGCGGCGCAGGGCGCGTTTGTGTATGTGGATGACGAGCGGAGCTGGCGGCACTCGCTCGATCTGCTGCGCGCGCACCTCGGCGACGGCGAAGTCGGCCTCGGCTTCGACGTGGCGACCACCACGCGCGAGACGAGCAATCCATCGAGCCTGACCGTGACCGAGAAACGCGGCGTCGAACGACTGCAACGGTTGGTCGCCGTGTGGAAGGAACGCAACCCGGCCGTCGTGCGCGAGCGGCTCAAAGACGTAGTGCGCGTCGTGCGCGAGGCGCGCGGCAAAGCGCCGCGCCGGCTCTGCATTGATGCGACGAACGAGCGCTACTTCGCCGAGGACACGAAGACAGCGCTGGCTGGCGTTGTCCCGGTCGAGTTGGTCATCAGCAGCTTGAGCGTCGAGCCGCTGCCGCCGGGCTACCGCGAAGCGGTGAATTACAAAACTTATCTCGGCGATCTCTACTCCGCAGCCGTCAACGATAATCGCTACGCGTTGCCGTCGGCGGAGTATTTGAAACTGGATCACCGCATCCCCGTGAAGGATGCCGGCCGTTACGTCGCCGATCCCGATCCGCAGACCGGCGCGCACGGCGACACGTTCGACAGCGGCAAGCTCGCGGAATACGCCGTCGGCGGCGGTGGCGCGCCGTTCGGTTTTTCCAACTTGTCCGAAGCCGACCTCGATCGCGGCAGCATCGGCCGCCGGGTCGTCGATGAAATTGCCGAAGACGCGGGAAGGAGGCTCGCCCTCGCATGATGAGCAGCGCGACCGCCACGAACATGCCGCCGCAGTTGAACGGCGCCAACCGGCTCAACGGCCAGGCCGTCGATCTCGCCATCGGCGGCAATACGACCACCGCGGGCACGAGCACCGCGCCGATTTTTTCGCCGCTAGACATCGAGCTGCTCACCTACCGGCGGTTCAATCCGCTGGCGGCGCTCACCGCCTCGTCGCTCTCGTATGCGCTCGATGCGTTCACCGCCGGCGATCTGCGGCCGTTCGCAATTCTTTGCGAAGAAATCCTCCGGCGCGACGAGACGCTCGCCAGCGTGAAAGCCAAGCGCGAGGAAGCCGTCGCGTTGCGCGACGTGAGCTACCAGCAGCTCGATGAATCGACCGACGCCGAGGACCAGGCGGCGGCCTTGCGCTGGTTTTATGAGAACCTCCGCGCGACCGAGGCACTCAGGCCAATGGTGAGCGGCGGGTTGCCGATGCTCATCACGCAGATGATGGACAACGTGCCCTACGGCACCGCGGCGCATCACCTCATCTGGCAGCCGAACGCCGCGCGGACCTTCAAGCTGCCGAGCGGCCGCGTGGTGCCGAGCCTGGCGGCGACCTTCGAGCAGGTGCCGCTGGAATTCTTTGAAGCCCGCACCGGCGTGCTCCGTTTCCTCGGTCCGCTCCAAGGCTACGTCGGCCAGCCGTTGACGCCGGGCGACTGGCTCATCACGACCGGACCGTGCCTCATGCGCGCCGCGAGCATCCTGCATTATTACAAGCGGCTCGCCACGCAGGACCTCATCAATTTTTCGGAAAAATTCGGCACGCCCGGCATCGTCGTCCACACCACGGCGCAACAAGGCACGCCGGAAGCCGCCGCCGCCGAAACCGCCGCGCGCTCGATGGCTGGCAACTATCGCGGCGTGCTCTACGGCGCGGTGGAGAACAAGGTCGAGTTCCTGTGGCCCAGCGGCGGCAGCGGCGGCGCGCAAAACCTGCCGATGCACACGATCCGAGACGATGTGAAGCGCGAGCTGGCGATCCTCTGGCTTGGCGCCGATCTCTCGACGATGAGCCGCGGCGGCAGTCAGCGCGGCGTCGGCGCGAGTCTCCAGGCATCCGAGCAGGAGCGTCGCGAGCAGGCGGATTGCGTGCGGATTTCGGAGACGTTGCAAGCGCAGATCGACCCGCTCGTGATCCGTTGGTTCTTCGGTCCCGACGCGCCGATCCTGGCGCGCACGACGCTGGAAAGCCCGATCAACGAAGACCGGTCGCTGCTGAGCAACCTCGTGCAGCAGCTCGTGTCGCTCGGCGCCAAGGTGCCCATCCGGCCCGTGGCGAAACGCTTGTCCGTGCCGATCGCGGAAAACGACGAGGAAGTGTTCACGGCGCCGGCCGCGCCGGTGAATCCGACGCCGGACAATGTCGCCGCGGCCGTCAACGTCGCCCCGCTGCCGGCGCATCTGCAACAGCGCGCGGACACGGCGCGCGCCGCGCTCGGCACCGTTGGGCGGCTCGCGCTGGCCAGGGCGGCGGCGAAAGATCGAGCGCCTGTGCGCGAGCGGCTCGATGCTTTGCTGGCGCTCAATGCCGCCAGCGACACCGATCCCACGATTTTCCGTGCGGGCTTGCTGAAGCTCCAGCGCGACTGGCCGGCGCTGCTCGCCCAGGTCAACGCCGATCCGGCGGCTGGCCGCGTGCTCAGCGACACGCTCTCGGCGGGATTCTTCAATGGCATCATCGAAGGCTCCGTGAGCCATCACCAAGCGCCGCCGGGCACGCTGGCCAGCAACGATAATCCATATCATCTCGGCCCCGGTGAGCACGGAGGCCAGTTCACCAGCGCCGATGGTGCGGGTGGGGGCGGCGGCTCTGCCGATCCGCATGATACCGCGGCGCAAATCGCCCGCGGCCGAGGCGCGATGGAAGCGGCGATCGCGGGCCATGACATGTGGTCGGCGATGGAAACTCCCGACCTGGGCACCGTGGCGTTTATTTCGCCCCGCGCGGGGCAACCGGGCAAAGGCTTTCACGACGGCGGCGGCGTGAGTCACCTCATCGCCGCGCGCAACGCGGAAAAGAAGGATGGCGCGGCCATCGCGCGCCGGATGCCGGAAGTCATCGCGCTCGGTCAGCGCGGCAACCTCTACGGGCCTCCCGGCGGTCAACGCATCAACATCGTCCACCAAGGTTACACCGCGGTGCTTTCCCTGCATCACTTCGGCAGCCGGCAAACCTGGCTGCTCACAGGCTTGGATTACGAGAAGCCATGAACCAGCCGTTCACCACTCCTCCAATAAAAAAGGCTTCCGATGATGCCGCGGTATCTACCAACCAGCGGCCCTATGCATCGCCGGCCTTTGGTAGCCGTCCGGCGATGGGAGCGGAAGCCAGGGCCAACC
Source organism: Verrucomicrobiota bacterium (assembly GCA_019241085.1). GTDB lineage: Bacteria > Verrucomicrobiota > Verrucomicrobiia > Chthoniobacterales > SZAS-18 > JAFAXH01. Next base: position 9,086 of record JAFAXH010000153.1, read on the forward strand.
TATTTTCTCCCGGCGCGGAACGCAAGCCCTTTGACCCGCCGAAAATGCCCCAGGACGATTTGCCCCCTCTCCATACCCCGAGCGCCGGCCTTGCGTCGTTTTGCAAAGGCATGGTTTCCACCGAGCCTCTAAAATGCCCTAGGACGCATTTTGTTGGCCGGAGGGTGTCAAGGTAGCCGGCGACGCCTAATCGTGCGTTTGCACGACCTCTGCAACCAGCTAGTTTTGATGTGAGGAATCGTTGGCAAGATAAATTGCGCGGGCTGGCGGCTGTTTCAGGTATTTCGCCGCGTTTTCGAGCCGTTGTGCGTCGTCCTTGAAGTAACCCAGAGCATAGTTGCACAAATAGCAAAGAATGCCGCGCACATGCCCATTTGTGTGGCAATGATCCAAGTGCCAAGAGATACCTCTTGCATTCACTGGCGGCTTGTCCGTGCCGCAGATGGCGCATCTGCCCTGCTGTAGTTCGAGCAACGTTTCGTAGTCGGAAACGCTGATCCCATATTTTGACAGCAGCCAAACGCGCTTTTTAGACTGGCGATGGCGGCAAGCATGGCAGTAATTATTGCAGCCGACTCGTCCAGTTTCCTTTTTGGTGTGCCCGGATAGAAAAGCAAACTCTCCCGCCGGCTTTGTCTCGTGGCAGCCCCAACAGCGTTTCACCGGCTCTGTAGAAGCGAGTGTTTTGTCGAGGTTTTCCTTTTGCCGCTCACAGAACTCTTGCAGCGCCGCCGAGTCTGCGGCCCGTCTCTCCAATCG
>JAFAXH010000081.1 GCA_019241085.1 Verrucomicrobiota bacterium
AAGAGAGCAAGGCCAAGCCGACGCCGCAGCCTTGATCCTATGGGACGAAACAGGGCGCCGGTTCCTGTTTCACCAAAAAAAGCTGTGAGAAAAAACGGTGCGCTCGAACTTGGGCGCACCGTTTTCTATTTTTACGGCCGCTCACCAGCGCGCGGCGCAGAGAGCATCCGCGGCAGGTTGTCACCGGCCGGATGCCGGCGGCAGCCGAATTTGGAATGCCGCTTTATGATGCTTCGCCCCCGCTCCGTTCGCTCATCCATCCTGGCGCCGCTCGTGATGATCTTGCTCGGTTGCGCGGCGCCAAAGTTGTGCGCTGCCGACGCCGCCGCTGATTCCACTGCGCCCATGACGACGACCCAACCCGCGGAAAATCCTTTGCTCCACGAGAGCGCGCTGCCGTTGCACTATCCGCGCTTTGACCTCATCAAGGACGACGACTTTCTGCCGGCCATCGACGCGGGCATGGCGGAGCAACTCAAAGAAGTGGACGCCATCGTTGGCGACCGCAATCCGCCGACGTTCGAGAACACGGTCGTTGCACTCGAAAAATCGGGCCAGACGCTGACGCGCGCGAACCGCATTTTCTCCAATCTCGTCAGCGCCGACACGAATCCCGCGCGGCAAAAAATCGAGAGCGCCCTCGCGCCGAAACTCGCCGCGCACAACGACGCGATCCGGCTCAACGGCGCGTTGTTCAGCCGCATCGACAGACTGTTTGCCCAGCGCGATCAGCTCGGGCTCGATCCGGAATCGGAGTGGCTGCTGGAACGTTACGAAAAAGATTTCGTGCGCGCCGGCGCGAAGCTTTCCGACGCGGACAAAACGCGGCTCAAGGCGATGAATGCCGAGCTGGCGGCGTTGCAGACGCAGTTCACGCAAAATGTTTTAAAAGAAAAAAACGCGGCGTCGCTCGTGGTGGAAGATCGCGCCGAGCTGGCTGGTTTGGCGGAGCCAGAAATCGCGGCTGCCGCGGCGGCGGCGAAGGCGGACGGCAAGGAGGGAAAATTTTTATTGCCGCTGCTGAACACGAGCGGGCAACCGCAATTGACCTCGCTGGAAAATCGCGGCTTGCGCGAGCGGCTGCTGGAGACTTCGCTCGCGCGCAATGCGCACGGCGGCGAATGGGATAACCGCGAGATTGTCCTGCGCATCGCGCGGTTGCGGGCGGAAAAAGCGGCGCTGCTCGGCTACGAGAATTTTGCCGCGTATCAACTCGACGACCAGACCGCCGGCAACGTGCCGACGGTGAACAAGCTGCTCGCTGAACTCGCGCCGCCGGCCGTGGCGAATGCGAAGCGCGAGGCCGGCGACATCCAGGCGGAGATTGACCAGGAACACGCTGGCTTCCAGGCGGCGGCGTGGGATTGGGATTTTTATTCCGAGAAGGTCCGCCGGGCGCGCTATGCTTTCGACGCGGCGCAGCTCAAGCCGTATTTTGAGCTGAACCATGTCTTGCAGGACGGCGTGTTTTTTGCCGCGAATAAATTTTACGGCTTGACGTTCAAGGAACGCCACGACCTGCCGGTGTATCAGCCGGACGTGCGCGTGTTCGATGTGTTCGACGCGGACGGCAAGCCGCTCGCGATTTTTCTCGGCGACTATTACGCGCGGCCGTCGAAACGCGGCGGCGCGTGGATGAACGCCTACGTCAACCAAAGCGCGCTGCTCGGCACGCAGCCGGTCGTGGCGAATCATTTGAACATCCCGAAACCGCCGGCGGGCGAACCGACGTTGCTGACGCTGGACGAAGTGCGCACCTGCTTTCACGAGTTTGGCCACGCGCTGCACGGGATGTTTTCGAGCGTGAAGTATCCGCGCTTCAGCGGGACGAACGTGCCGCGGGATTTCGTCGAATATCCGTCGCAGGTGAACGAGATGTGGATGAGCTGGCCGGAGGTGTTGAAGCATTACGCGCGGCATTATCAAACCGGCGAGCCGATGCCGGCGGCGTTGCTCGACAAGGTGCTTGCGGCGGACAAGTTCAACCAAGGCTATAAAACGACCGAGTATCTCGCCGCCACGCTGCTCGATCAGGCGTGGCATCAGCTCAAGCCGGCGGAAGTTCCCACGGACATGCTGGCGTTCGAGGCCGAGGCGCTGAAGCGGGCCGGCGTGGACCTGCCGCTCGTGCCGCCGCGCTATCGCAGCGCGTATTTTTCGCACGCGTTTTCGGGCGGCTACGCGGCGGGTTATTATTCGTATCTTTGGAGCGAGGTGCTCGACGCGGACAGCGTGGAATGGATCAAGGCGCACGGCGGCTTGACGCGCGCCAACGGCGACCGCTTCCGCCAGACGCTGCTCTCGCGCGGCGGCAGCGCGGACGCGCTCGGGTTGTTCCGCGATTTCACCGGCGGCGAGCCGGACCTCGCGCCGTTGCTCAAGCGCCGCGGACTGGAGCCGGCGGCACCGGCGTCGAGCGCGCGCTGAGCGCTTGTTTTCAAGCAACATCCAGCCGCCGGAAGCCGTCCGATTACGCCAGACTTATGGCACAAAATCCCGAACCCTCCGCCTTGCGGCAATACGTCAACGACATGCATGCGCTCGACAAACACATCCTTGAAGCGCTCGAACGCCAGCGCGACGACGAGCGGGTGAAAGCTGACCCGCAGGCGCGTGAACTCATTGCCCAAGCCACGGCGCTTTTTCAGCGGCACCACGACGCGATGCACAGCGAAGCGGAACGGCTCGGCGGCACCGTCGGCTCGGCGGTGAAGGAAGCGATCACCGGCGTGCTCGGCGTTTTTGCCGGACTCTACGACAAGGTGCGGCAGGACCCGGTTTCACGCATGTTGCGCGACGACTACGTGGCGTTCAACATGGCGTCGGTTTCCTACACGATGCTGCACACGACGGCGCTGGCCTTCGGCGATTCACCGCTGGCGAATCTCACGCTGCAGCACCTCAAAGAATTAGCGCCGCTCATCATTCGCATTAATGAGATCGTGCCGAATGTGGTCGCCTCCGAATTGCGCGATGAGCCGGGGGCAAATGCTGCCGTGGCTCCGCAGGCGGTGCAGAATACGCAGGCCGCGTGGCGGGTTTGATCGAGCTGCGTGGTGTTTTGTGAACTTAACTCCCCCGGCGGCGACAGCGTCCGGCTTCTTGTGCGAAAGCCGGGAAGGCGGGAAGCAGTGGCGGTTGTCGCCGGGGCGATGATGCCAACTTAAATGTTCGCCTTTTTTTCCAATCGACTCGGTTGCGTTGGGTCGATCATCGTCTCGATTTTAGGCACCCTGCTGCTGTTGCTGCTAATGCGCGGCTGTGGCGGGGGCGCGTCTTTTTGAAGGCAGCGAAGCGCAAGCGGCGCGACGGTTTTTTCCGCGGACTCAATACTGCACTCCCGCGAAGATCGGCTCCGGCGGCAATTGCGCGTTGGAACGATTTTCAACGGTCGCGGCAGGGCGTGCGGGGGTGGCGTCGCGGCTTTGGAAAAACCGCGCGTAGGCAAAAAGTAATGCCAGCAGCAGAAAGATACGGGGCAGCGAGCGCATCCGCTGCGATATAGCTATTGGTATGCCAAGTGGTTGCGCGGTCGCTCGTTGAATGCGCGGGGCCAAGCCGGCTTCCGCGCCGCTTGCGTCTGCGCGCGTTCTTGTGGCAGACTGCGCGCCCCGACCGAGAGGCGTATCCCACGCCGGCGCGGTTTTTTTAAAGCAGTAACCCTCATTTCATGAAGATTCTCGACCTTACCTTCTCCCCCGCGGAACTCGAAAGTTTGCTCCACGCCACGCACGGCAATCCGTTTGCCTTCCTCGGTCCGCACCAGATTGCGGGGGAAAAATGGGCGATCCGCGTCTTTGCTCCACATGCCCGGGAGGTGGCCATCATCGATGCGCGCCGCGCGCCACGCTCCCAGGCGCGCGTGATCGAAGCGCCCAAGGTGCATCCAGACGGTTTTTTTGAAGCGGTGTTTGCCGCCGGGGAGGAGCGGCCGGATTACCAACTGCGCATCACGCCCCACGTCGGCGAGCCTTACACGACGGCGGACCCTTATTCATTTTCCCCGGTCTTGGGCGAGCTGGACCTGCACCTTTTTGCCGAGGGCAACCACCAGCGCATCTACGAAAAACTCGGCGCGCACCTGAAAGAGATCGACGGCGTGCGCGGCTGCGCATTTTCCGTCTGGGCGCCGAACGCCCGGCGCGTTTCCGTCGTCGGCGACTGGAACCAATGGGACGGCCGGGTGCATCCCATGCGCAAGCTGCTGCCAAACGGCGTGTGGGATATTTTCCTGCCCGGGGTGGAGGAAGGGGCGCACTATAAATTTGAAATCCTCGCGGGCCACGGCGGGCTGCTTTTGAAGACTGACCCGTTCGCCTTCTACGCGCAGCACGGCGTGCAGACTTCGTCGATGGTCTTTGACCTGCACCGCTACCATTGGAGCGAGGGCGACGCGGCGTGGATGGAAAAACGCGCGCAGACGGACTGGCAAAAATCCGCCGTCAGCGTTTATGAAGTCCACCTCGGCTCCTGGCAGCGCGTGCCAGAGGAGGGCGGCCGGGCGTTCAGTTACCGCGAGCTGGCCGACCGGCTCATTCCTTACGTGCAGGAAATGGGCTTCACGCACATCGAATTGATGCCCGTGGCGGAGCATCCCTTCGATGGCTCGTGGGGCTATCAAGTCACCGGCTACTTCGCGCCGACCAGCCGCTTTGGGAATCCGGACGAGTTCCGTTACTTCGTCGATCGCTGTCATCAGGCCAACATCGGCGTGATCCTCGACTGGGTGCCCGGCCACTTCCCGAAGGACGCGCACGGGTTGGCGGAATTTGACGGCACGGACCTCTACGAACACGCCGATCCGCGCCAGGGCGAGCACGCCGACTGGGGCACGCTCATTTTCAATTACGGCCGCAACGAAGTGCGCAATTTTCTCGTCGCCAACGGCCTTTTCTGGCTGGAGCAATACCACATCGACGGCCTGCGCGTCGATGCCGTCGCCTCGATGCTCTACCTCGATTATTCCCGCAAAGAGGGTGAGTGGATTCCCAACCGGCACGGTGGCCGCGAGAACCTCGAAGCCATCGAGTTCATGAAGCATTTCAACACCCTCGCCTACGGCAATCATCCCGGCGTGATGACCATCGCCGAGGAATCGACCGCGTGGCCCGGCGTGTCGCGGCCCGTGTATCTCGGCGGCCTCGGCTTTGGGTTCAAATGGAACATGGGCTGGATGAACGACAGCCTGCGCTACATTTCCCTCGATCCGGCCTATCGCCGTTACCACCAGGGCGACGTGACCTTCTCGCTCATCTACGCGTTTTCCGAGCACTTCGTCCTCGTGCTCTCCCACGACGAAGTGGTGCACGGCAAAGGCTCCTTGCTCGACAAGATGCCCGGCGACGTGTGGCAAAAATTTGCCAACCTGCGCATGTTCTACGGCTGGATGTGGGCGCACCCCGGCAAAAAGCTGCTCTTCCAGGGCGGCGAGTTCGCCCAGTGGCACGAGTGGAGCCACGCGCAGAGCCTCGATTGGCATCTCGTCCATGAACCGCTGCACGCCGGCGTGCAAAAACTTCTCCAGCACTTGAATTATCTCTACAAAAGCGAGCCGGCGCTCTGGGAACTGGACGACACCTACGAGGGTTTTGAGTGGATCGACTTCTCCGATTCCGACAACTCCGTCATCGCCTTTACCCGCAAATCACGCGCCGGCGACACGCTGCTCTTTGTCGTCAACGCCACGCCCGTCCCGCGCGAGAGCTACCGGATCGGCGCGCCCGGGCCAGGCTGGTATCAGGAAGTCCTCAATAGCGACGGCGCGGACTACGGCGGCTCCAACGTCGGGAACTTTGGCGGCCAGCACGCCGCCGAGCACTCCATGCACGGCCGCAGCCACTCGCTCTGCCTGCGCCTGCCACCGCTCGCCATCATCGGTTTCAAACGGCTGGCCGCCGCGCCCTGAAAAGCGCCGCGCCACAACGTCGATAAAGTTTGCCGAAGACTGATTGACAGCGACCCCGCAAAAGCCATAAAGTCCGCCCGCCACTCAAAGTCGGCAGTCCACTCCAATCCTTCCTTCATTTGTTTGTTTGTTCTCCCTTGTTTATGAAAACACGCCTCCCTTCCGCCGCGCGTTCCACCGCCGCCGGTTTCACGCTCATCGAATTGCTGGTCGTCATCACGATCATCATCCTGCTCGCCGGCCTCGCCGTCGGCGTCGTCCCGCAAGCCCTGGAAAAAGCCAACCAAGTGCAGTGCTTGTCCAACGCCCGGCAGGTGAACCTCGCCTTGCGCCTGTTCGCCGACGATCACGACGGCAATTTCCCGGTGAACGCGGCGAATGGCGGCAGCGATTTCACCCCGAAGGACGCCAGCCCTGCCTCCAGCTCCAACGATGCCTTCAAGACGCTGTTCCCGGCTTATGCAAAGCAGGAAAAGCTCTTTTACGTCGGCAAATCCAAATGGTGCAACACCAGCGCGCCCGATGAAAACTTCACCACGGTCGAACAATGTTTGAAGGCTGGCGAAAATGATTACAGCTACGTGCGTGGTCTCAACACGACTTCCGATCCAAACTTGCCGGTGGTCTTTAACGGTCTCGCTGGCGACGGCACCTCGCCTTATTACGTCACCGACAAGACGAAACCGGGCGGTGTTTGGGGCGGTCGCAAAGCCATTGTCGTTTACGTGGACGGCCACGGCGGCGTGGAGACCTGCACGCCAGTCGCCGGCAATGCCACCAATTACGCGCCGCAGCGCACGAGCACGGCGGGCGGCACGAAGAAGTCGATCTTTGATACCGACGACAATTGGATCGACGGCACCAACTTCAAAATCATTGGCCCGCTCGCTCCGACGTCCTAGTCGCAGCCGCTGGCGGCTCGGAGATTCCTCCGACCAGCCATTAACTAAAGAAGAAAACGCGGGCGCCGGGTGACTGGCGCCCGCGTTTTCTTTTTGCGCGGCGCGGTGTTGTTACAACAAACTCACCGGCTGCGCGCCCTGCCGCCAGCGGGCGAACGGATAGCGCGCGCGGTCAAGCGCGCGACGCCATTTGCAAGCGCGCGGATTGTTGGCCGCGTATTCGCCGCGAAAGCGCGGCGCGATCTGCACCCCCTGCTCTGCGCAAAGCCGCAGCGCCGCCGGCGTCCAAAGCCCGCGCACGATGGCTGACGCGAGATACGGCACCGGCGAACGGCCCGCGGGCGCCGTGTAAGTCCACGCCACGCGCCCGCGCGTGCGCTCGCTACCGCGCGCCTCGAAATCCCACGCGCTCTCGCCCGGCCGCAAGGCGTCGAGCAGCGTCTCGCGCCGCCAGAGCGCCGCTTGCAGCCGCGTGCGCCACGGTGCGTCCGGCGGGATGATGGCGATGCTCTTGTCACGTTCCGAGTCCGCCCGCTCCCACGCGGCGACCTCCGGCAACGCCAGCGGGTGCAGGCAGAAATGATCGACGCCGCGCGTCACAAATTGCGCGCAGTCCTCCGCCAGCCGCGCGGCGGCCACCGGCGCGTTAAGAAAATAATCCTCCTGAAAATAGAGCAGGCAATCGGCGTCGATCTGGCCGAGCGCCAGCCGCAAATTATCGGCCCAGCCGCGGTCGCGTCCGACCCGGATCGGCGTGATAAAATCCGAACGCACGTCGAGTTCATTGACGATCAAAAACACGCGCCACGGACAATCCGGCCAGAATTTGCGAAAGAAAAACGCGAATGGCCGCCACGCGTCGAAAAACGCATCGCAACTCGACACCAGCACGGCGAAGCGCGGCGCCAGGCCGGCGAGAGAGTCGCTCTTTTCCACGCCGGCGATGCTGCGTTGATTTTCCCGCGCACGCAAGTCGCCGCGCGAACGGATGGCAGCTCGACTCACGCACGCAATTCGTAAAAGAGATTGAACGGGTTGTTCGGAAAATCGAGCCGGCGGCAATGGGTGAAGCCGGCGTCTTGCGCGAATTCGCGCATTTTCTTCTCGCCCATGCAGGTGCCCGTGCCTTCGCCGCCGGCAGCGAGGGCTTGCGTCATGCAATAATTCACGCTCGCCGAATAGCCAAACGCGCCGATGCCAAACGGATGGTGGATGTTTTCCTGAAGTTCGCTGGAGAAATTAAACTCCAGCACGAAATACGTGCCGCCGGGCTTGAGCGCTTGCCGGATGGTTTGCAGCGCGGGCCGCGGACGCGGCATGTCGTGGACGACATCGAAGCAGGTGATGAAATCGTAGCTGCCCGGCAGGCCGTTGACCACGTCGCAAACTTCGTAGCGCAGCCGCTCCGGTGGAATGCCGGCGGCGCGGGCGTTGGCGTTCGCGGACTCGATGGCCGGCGCGTAATTGTCGAAGCCGACGCACACGGCGTTTGGGAAAGCTTGCGCGAGAAAAATCAACGCCTGCCCGTTGCCGCAACCGACATCGGCCACGCTGCCGCCGGCTTGCAGGCGCGCGTGAACCTCCGGCAGCGCGGGAATCCAATCCTGCGCGAGATTGTTGCGAAACGCCGTGCGCGTGAACCGCTCGAAGCCGCACCAGAAGCCTTCGCCATAACATTCCTGCGGCACGCCGCCGCCGTGGCGAAAGGCGTCGGTGAGCCGATCGACATTCGCCCAATACGCCGTCGGCATCGCGAACAGGCTGGTCAGATAAAGCGGACTGTCGGGGTCGGCGAGAGCGAGCGCGTGCTCGGGCGGCAGGTGAAATTTTTTCGTCGCATCGTCATAGGCGACATAGCCGTGGCAAGCCATCGCCGAGAGCCATTCGCGGGCGTAGCGCGGGTGGATGCCGGCGCGCTTGGCGAACTCTTCCACCGTGACCGCGCCAGCATGCGCGAGCGCGGGGAACAGCCCGAGCCGGTCGGCGACGAGCGTGAGCGTGCCCATCTGGCAGGCGGTGACATCACCGAGGACTTTCAGGGCGAATTGCGTCGCCTTCTGCATGTCGAGCGCGGACGACTGCGGCGAGGTGGGGGCAGAATCATTCATGGCGCGGCAGCTCCTTTTGTGAATTGCCACAAGCCCGCCCAGGCATTTGCGCTGCGAGCCAGGACTGGCGGCGTTAGAGACTTCGCGCCAACGCACCGAAGCGCGCGTATGCCAGCAGCTTACAAACGAACTACACCTTGAGCCGCTCGATGGTCGCACCTAGTTGCGCGAGCTTGTCGTCGATGTGTTCGTAGCCGCGGTCGATGTGATAGACGCGGTTGATCTCGGTCACGCCGTCGGCCTTCAATCCCGCCAGCACGAGCGCCGCCGAGGCGCGCAGGTCGCTGGCCATCACGGGTGCGGCGGAGAGTTTTTCCACGCCTTGAATAATCGCGGTGTGCTCCTCGATTTTGATGTCGGCGCCCATGCGCTTCATCTCGCTGAGGTGCATGAAGCGTTGCGGGAAAATATTTTCCGTCACCGTGCTGATGCCGTCGCTCGTGGCGAGCAGCGCGCACATCTGCGCCTGCATGTCGGTCGGGAAACCGGGGTAAGGTTCCGTCGAAATTTCCAACGGCTTCGCCTGGCCGTTCGGCTTGATGGTGAGCGCGCGTTTCTTCGGTTCGTTCTCGAACTGAAAGCCCGCTTCGCTGAGCCGGTCGATCACCGGTTGCAAATGCTCGGTGTTGACTTTGTTCAATGTCACGCCGCGCCCGGTGCCGCAGATCGCGCCGGCGACGAGGAACGTGCCAGCCTCGATGCGATCCGGGATGACTTCGTGTTCGCAACCGTGCAGTTCGCTGACGCCTTCGATGATGATGCGCCGGGTGCCCGCGCCCTCGATCTTCGCGCCCATCGCGTTGAGAAAATTCGCCAGGTCAACGACCTCCGGCTCGGCCGCGGCGCCTTCGATCACCGTCGTGCCTTCGCCGAGCACGGCGGCCATCATCACATTGTCGGTGCCGAGCACGGTCGGGCCGAATTTGCCGCTGAGATTGATGCTGCCGCCGCGCAGTTCCGGCGCGAAAATCTTCACGTCGCCGCCGACGACGCGCACCGCGGCGCCGAGCGCCTGAAAGCCTTTCAGGTGCAAATCAATCGGCCGGTCGCCGATGACGCAGCCGCCCGGCAGCGCCGCGCTCGCCTCCTTTTCCCGCCCGAGCAACGGCCCGAGCACGCAGACCGACGCGCGCATTTTCCGCACGATGTCATACGGCGCGCTGGTGCCCTTGAGCGTCTCGGCCTTGATCGTCACCGTGCCGCTGGCCCGTTCGACTTCGGCGCCGAGCGTGCTCAGGATCTGGAGCATGTAATGGATGTCGCTCAGGTCGGGCACGCGATGGATCGTGCAGGCTTCGCGCGTGAGCAGCGCCGCGGCGAGAATCGGCAGCGCGGAGTTTTTGGAACCCGAGACGCGCACCGTGCCCTCCAAGCCGGTGCCGCCGTGAACGAGAATTTTATCGAGTGACATGAAAAAGCAAAAGTGAGCGGGGAGGGGAGTCTTAGCACAGCCAGCGGCATGACGGAAGCGCGGTGTGGGAGGTGGTGAGTCGGTGTTTTTAACACCGAGGACACCGAGGCTGAGGCACAGAGGCGGAAGAGGGAAAGGCAGGTGAGTTTTTCGGAAAAACAAAAGCTTCCGTCCTCTGTGGTCTCTGTGCCTCGGCCTCTTCTGCCTCTGTGTTAAAAATAGCTTCCCCTATCCACCCCTGATCTTCGCAAACACAAACCGCGCGACGCCCTGAAAATCCCGCTCCGTGCGCACGTCCTCGTAGCCGGCTTCGATGAGCAGATTCACCACTTCCGCCGCCTGCGCGTGACCGATCTCCAGCGCGAGGTGCAACGCGCTTCCCGCCGCCGTCGCCGGCGGTGCGTGCGCGGGCGCTTCCGCGATCAAGCGCGCCACGAGCGTCAGCCCGTCCGCGCCGCCATCCAGCGCCTCGCGTGGATCGAAGTCGCGCACCTCCGGCGCCAGGTTGGCAATCTCGCCCGCCGGCACGTAAGGCAGGTTGGCCACCACGAGATCGAAGGGTCCCGTCGGCGCGCCTTGAAACAAATCGCCTCGGGAAAATTCCACCCGCTGCGCCAGCCCCAATGCCTCTGCATTCTCCCGCGCCAGCGCCAGCGCCGCGCGTGACGCATCCACCGCCGCCACCCGCAGTGCCGGCCGTTCCGCCGCCAAGGTCAGCGCAATGATGCCGCTGCCCGTGCCCACGTCCAGCACCCGCGCGTCCGCCGGCAGCGGCGAGATGGCAGCCGTTGTCGTCTCAATTTTTTCGGAAACAACGCCCGCCGCCGCCAGAGGTGTCGTCGCTTCGGATTCCGATGCTGCACCGTCCGCCGCCGCTTCCTCCCGCGCCGCCGCGGCTGCCGCCAATTCGGCCCAACGCGGCTTCGGCGCGCGCGTCACCGGCAGCAGATTTTGCAGGATCAATTCCACCAAATGCTCCGTCTCCGGCCGTGGCACGAGGGCGCGTCCGTCGCAGCGAAACTCGCGTCCAAAAAACTCCACCGTCCCCAGCAAATGCTGCAACGGCTCCCCGCGCGCGCGGCGCTTCACCAAGACCCGCAACGGCTCCAATTCCGCCTCGCTCAGCCCGCGGTCGAACTCCAGATAGAGATCGACCCGCCGCTTCTTTTTCAAGACGTGCGCCAGCAGGTGCTCGATGTTCAGCCGCGCGCTTTCGACGCCATTTTTTTCAAAAAACGCCGTCGTCGCCTGGATGACTTCGAGCACCGTTTTCATCGCGCGCCGCTCTTACTAATCCGCCCGTCGCCCTTGCGCAATCGCCGCCCAAGCGAACGAGCGAGCCTAAAACAAACCACCAAGACGCCAAGACACCAAGATTGGGGCAGTGGTATAGTTTGAAAATTCAGCTGATTGGTTGGGCTTTCGATTGCCGAGCGGGCGCAGATCGCACAGGCGTTGCGCGGATGGACGAACGAAACTGATCTTGGCAGTGCATTGCGCAACGAGAATCCGCGATTCGCCGCGTTTGAGCGTTTGCAGGCGAAGCTCGATTTAGACGAAGGCAAAACGCGCGACTGGTTGCGTGTGGTGTAAGAAGCGCGGCGCTAGGCAGCGAGCAGCGTGTAGTCGAAAAATAGGGTCAATCAGTGAATCGTGAAATTCGTGTTATCTTACGGCCCATGAGCACGCTCGCTGAAATCGAAGCTGCGGCCGATGCACTTCCCAGCAAGGAGAAGGAGGCATTGCTCCGCTTTCTCGCCATCCGGCTGCGCAAAGAGCGCATCTTGCCGCCTACGCGTCTCTACAGCGATGAGGAAGTCGCGGCGATGCTCGCGGAAGACGAGGCAGATGGCGAGCGTCTTCGGGCGAGGAAATGAGGATTTTTCTCGACAGCAGCGTGGCGCTTGCCGCGAGCATGTCGGGGACTGGCGCTTCGCGTGAAGTCTTTCGCTTGGCGGCAGGTCAAGGCTGGCATCTGCTCGTCTCGCCGTGGGTGTTGCGGGAAACGCGGGATAATCTTGCGAACAAATCTCCTCAAGCGGTGCGCACATGGATCGCGTTGCGCACGCTACTCCGCGTGGAAGATGATGAATTGACTTTCGATTGGCCGATTACCTTTGAAACTGCAAAAGATAAACCGGTGCTCTTCACCGCGCTTGCCTGCGCCGATGTGTTGCTGACGCTGGACCGGCGCGACTTCCGCGACCTGCTCGGCAAAACGATCTATGGCTTGCGCGTGTTGACTCCCGGTGAATTTCTAAGAACTGAGCGCGAAGCCGGGCAGCTGCCTTGAGGAGTAACAACACATCTTCCGGGAAAAGGCAGTGTCTTTCTGAGGATGCTCATTTTCTTTCGGCGGCAGTTTCGCACAGGTTTGGCAGTCATCGCGCGGCCGCGCGGCGCGTCGTTGTTAAACTAGAAAGTCAGTGGCTTGCCCAACATGCCCGGTTCGACTGGTCGGCCCCAGTGCGCCAGCACGGTCGGGGCGACGTCGAGGATGTCGATGTCGAGCGGCTCGGCGCGCGGGGCAATCGTCGGCGCGATCCAGTTGAAAAAACCGTGCTGCGCGTGGTTCGCCTCGTCGGGGCCGGTATCGTTGTCGAGCGTGTAAATTGAGTCGTAACCGAGCGTGCCGACCGAGCGCCAGTGGAGATCGTCGAAGATGACGATGAGATCGGGCGCGATGCCGGTGACTTGGGAATACAGTTCCTGCGGCTTGTGCGCGACCGTGCGCATCGGCCGGCCGCGGTCGTCGGGGATCGCGCAGAGTTTGGCCGCAAGTTCGTCGCGCGTTTTTTCAAAATCCGCCGGCTCGACGACGCCCTGCGGCTCGCGGCCTTTGACGTTGAAACAAATGCGCGCGTAATAGCCGCCGTCGCCCCAGGCACGGGTGCGCGACCAATCCACGTCGCACTTCGCCAGCGGCGTGCCGCGCGGGACGGCGTCGTTTTTCAACACGAGCCAGCCTTCGCGGCGCAGCCATTCATTGACGCAAATGCCGCCGTCGAGCCGCTTCGCGCCGTGGTCGCTGATGAGCAGGAGCGAGGTGTCGCGCAGATCGATAAGTTCCAACAAACGCGCGATCTCGCCGTCGAGTTGCACGTAGTAGTCGTGGATCGCCGAAGCGAGCGGATGGCCGGGTTCGTATTTGCGATGCTGCGGGTCCATGTAGTGCCAGAACGAATGGTGAATGCGGTCGCTGCCCATCTCGACCATCATGAAAAAATCGGGCGCGTGTTTCGCTAGCCATTCGCGCGCGACGGTGAAGCGGCGGCGCGTCATTTCGTGGATGTCGGCGAGGACGCGCGCCTTGTCGATCGTGCGGAATTCGACCACGTCGAAAATGTATTTTTCGCCGCCGAGCCAGTCGACGATTTCGTTTTTGAATTCCGGCGGCGAGGTCCATTGCACCTGGTCGTTCGGCGTGAGAAAACAACTCACCAGCGCGCCGCCAGGCACCGGCCGCACAGGAAACGTGCCGGGCACGCCGAGCACGCCGCATTTTTTGCCGGCGCGCGCGAGCACGTCCCAGAGCCGCTCGACGCGCACCCAATCGCTCGTCGCGAAACCGAGGTCGGTGTAGGTGTGTTTCGTGCGGTTGCGGAAGCCGTAAATGCCGAGCGTGCCGGGATCGCGGCTGGAGGTCATGACCGACCACGCGGGCACGGTGATCGGCGGCACGCAGGAGCGCATGCGCCCCCAGACGCCGAGCGCGCGCAAGCGGGCAAACGTGGGCAGGTCGTTGATCCAGCGATCGACGAGGCTGGGTTCAAAACAATCGAGGCCGATGATGATGGTGCGCACGGGGAGGGGAAAATTTTTGTTGGTGAAAATGAGGAGCAATCCTCACGCCCGACGGAAGGTAGTTACGCGCAAACTCCTTTTCCGTCCAGAAGCGGCGCGGCTTTCAGTTGGGGGATAGAGTTCCGCTCCGGCTTTGGGGAGCGCGGGCATCCTGCCCGCTCTTGCCGGCATCCCTGCCGGCAAGCTCGTTGAATCATATGGCCGCCTGTGGCGGCACTTCATTTTACAAAGCCGTCCGGCAGGATGCCGGACGGTGCAGGCTGGAAGCCTGCGCTCCCCAAAACGCTGCAATGCCGCGCGGCTTCTGGAACTCCCCGCTTGAAGTGGCGGGAATCCTGCTTCTAGTCGGCTTCTTGAGTTCTCCAAAGCTTTTCATCATCGGTCTCGACTCGGCGACCTGGACGCTCCTGCGCCCGGCCATCGCCAAAGGCGACTTGCCCAACCTTGCCAAGCTCGTCGGCGCGGGCGCGTCCGGCCCGCTCCAATCGGCGCTGCCGCCGCTCACGCCGCCAGCGTGGACGTCGTTCATGACGGGCATGAATCCCGGCAAGCACGGCATCTTCCATTTTCTCGAACCACAGCCCGGCTCCTACGCGATGCGCTACTCGAATGCCGGCTCGCGCCGTTCGCGCACGATCTGGCAAATCCTCAGCGAAGCCGGCGTCAGCGTCGGCTCGGTGAATGTGCCGTTCACGTTTCCGCCGGAGAAATGCGCGGCGTTCCAGATTTCCGGCATGGACACGCCGAGCGAGAAAAGCGCGTTCATCCATCCGCCGAAATTGCGCGAAGAACTCGAACGCGCGCTCGGCGCGAAGCTTGATCTCGAAATCCGCTACCTCGGTTTCATGTCCACCGATGAGCGGCGCGACGCGGTCCTCGCTGGCATGGCGCGGCTGGACGAACAGTGGACCAAGGTCGGCCTGCACTTGCTCGAAAAACGGCCCGCCGACGTGATGATGCTCACCTTCATGTCCATCGACACGGTGCAGCATTATTTCTGGCATTACATGGACGCGCAGCACTTCCAGCATGACGCGTCGCGCGCCGCCAAATACGGCGACGCCATCCTGAAAGTCTATCGCCGGCTCGACGCGTCGGTCGGCAAATTCTTGGAGAAACTCGCGCCCGACACGCACGTTTTCGTCGTCTCCGATCACGGCGGCGGGCCGACTTCGGAACGCACGGTTTATCTCAACCGCTACCTCGCGCAGCTCGGCCTGCTCCACTACAAGGAAGGCACGACGAGCGCGTTTGGAAAAATGAAGCAGCGGTTCATCCGCTCGTTGTTCCAGTCGATCCGCGGCGCGCTGACTTCGGCGCAAAAGAAAAAGCTGGCGAGCCTGCTGCCGGCGTTGCGCGAAAAGTTTGAAGTCGCGGCGACTTCGTTTGCGAACATCGACTGGTCGCGCACGCAAGCGTATTGCAGCGAAGTGCTCGCCTCGCCGCCGAGCATCTGGATTAATCTCAAAGGCACGCGCCCGAACGGCATCGTCGAGCCGAGCGACTACGAAGCGTTGCGCGAATTGTTGATCAAAAAAATCGCCGAACTGCGCGACCCGCGCGACGGCTCGGCGATGATCCCGCGCGTTTACAAACGCGAGGAACTTTTCCAAGGCCCGTTCGCCAGCGAAGCGCCCGATCTCATCCTCGATTGGTGGAGCGACCACGCGTTTCAAACCGCGCCGAGCCTGCCCGAAGACACCGACAAACCGGTCACGGAAATCCGTCCGCGCGCGCCGATGACCGAGCCGGAATGGAGCGGCACGCATCGGCTCGACGGCGTCGTGATTTACTCCGGCCCTGCGGCGCGCCAAGGCGCATCAATCCAAGGCGCGCGGCTCATGGACATGGCGCCGACGGTGCTGCATTTGATGGAACAAAAAATTCCCGCCGGCATGGACGGACGGGTGCTCACGGATTTGTTCAAGCCGGAATTTCTCGCCGCGCATCCGGTGTCCGTCGAAGGCGGCGCGGCTGAGTCCATCGTGAACGCCGACGCCGCGCCGGCGACGCCGTATTCCGAGGAAGAAGCCGCGCAGGTTGAGGAGCGGCTGAAGGCGCTCGGCTACATCGATTGACGCTCATGGCCCGACGCCACCGCATCGCGATGCTCGCGGCGTGTCAGTTTCCCGCGAATTACGGCTCGCCGGCCGCGATCCGCGAGCTGACCGAAACGCTCTCGAACCTCGGCCACGAGGTCCACGTCGTCACGTATCCCGAAGGCGAAAATTTGTCTGTCGGCTCCGCGCACCTGCACCGCGTCGGCCGCGCGCGCGCGCCGAAAACGGTGCGCGTTGGCCCGACGCTCATCAAATTGTGGTGGGATTTTTTAATGCTCATCGAAACGGTGCGCGTCATCCGCCGCCAGGATTGCGAGATCATTCACGCGCACAATTACGAAGGCTGCCTCATCGGCGTCGTCGCCAAGCTGCTCACCGGCCGGCCGCTGATTTACAATGCGGTGAATTTGATGTCCGACGAATTGCACACGTATCGCGTGATGCCGGAATTCATCGCGAAAATTCTCGCACGCGTGCTCGACTGGTTCGTGCCGATTTTTCCCGACCACATCGTCGCGCTCACGCCGGAACTGGTCGATGGATTTTTGAAACGCGGCGTGAAGCCCGAGCGTGTGACGCTCGTCTCCGCCGGCGTCACGCCTTCATTGCTCGATGGCGTCGAGCCGGCAGTGGTCGAGAAATTCCGCGCGCAATACGACATCGGCTCGCGGCCGGCTGTGATGTATACGGGCATCAACAGCGAGTTGCAGCGCGTCGATTATTTGCTGCGCGCCTTCACCGTCGTGCGCGAAAAAACCCCCGACGCGTTGCTCGTCATTCTCAGCCCGCTCGACGACGAACCGGACCGGCCGAAAAACGAGGCGCTCGCGCGCGAACTCGGCATCGCCGCCGACACGCGCTTCATCGGTCCACATTCGCTTGCCAATTTGAAAAATTATCTGGCGCTCGCCACCGTTTGCGTCGTCTCGCGCCCCGACTGCCCCGGCCAGCCGATCAAGCTCATGAATTACATGACGATGTCGAAACCGACGGTTTGCTTCGCCGGCGGCGCGAAAGGCGTGCGGCATTTGCACGACGTGCTCATCGCGCCCGACCGCGATTGGCGCGCGATGGGCGATGCCATCGTGACATTGCTAGGCGACGAGTCGTTACGCGCGCGCATCGGCGCGAACGCACGCGAAACCGTGCTGCGCGATTTCGATTGGAAATCGCTGTGCGCGAAAATCGAAACGATTTACGACCGCTTGCTCACGCCCGAAGAACCGGCGGCGAAAAAAGCCGCCGCTTTGTAGCCGCAGCGATTCGCGCCCGAAGTTCCGGCCGCTAACAGCGCGAGGTCATCATTCAAACCTGTTTGCGGCGGAACCTTTTCCTGCGACAACCTTCGGAAGCGGCTCACGCGTGAATCGTCATTTTCCCTGTGCATCAGCCCCTCAAGCCAACCCCGCCGCCGCGCGTCAGAATCCTGCCGTGGATTCTTGTCGCGCTCGGCTGCGTCGTGCTCGGCGTGCTCGGGTTCAAAGTCATCGTCCACGAACGCAACACCGACCAGCAAAAGGCGCGCACGTTGCGCGGACCGATTCCCGTTGAAGTCGCGCCGGCGCGGATCGCGGCCATCGAAGAAGTCGTCGGCGGCAGCGGCCAGATCGTGCAATACACGACGGTCAACGTCACTGCGCGGCTCCCGGCGCGCATTGTCGAACTGCCCGTGAACATTGGCGTGTTCGTGAAAGCGGGCGATCTCATCGCGCGCTTCGACGACCGCGTGCCGAAGGCGACCGTCGCCGCGAACCGCGAATTGCTGGAAGCCAGCCGGACCAAGGCGAAAAACTACGAGACCCAACTCAAGCGCCTCACCGCGTTGCAGGAGCGACACATGGCGGCCGACTACGATGTCGAGACGGCCGAGAGCAATCTCGCCACCGCGAAACAAACCATCGCCGCCGCGCAGCAGGCGCTCGCGCAAGCCGAGGTCGATCTCGAATACACCGTGCTGAAATCTCCGGTCAACGGCCTCGTCATCGACCGCCCTGCGAACCTCGGCGAAACCGCGAAGCTCGATGAGGAAATCGCCGTCATCGGCGAGATCGACAACGTCTATTTGAAAGCCATCATCGGCGAAGAAAAGATCGGTTCGATCAACTTGAACATGGCCGCGGAGGCGAGCTTCGACGCCTATCCCGGCGAGGTCTTCAAAGGCACCGTTGAAAAGATCGATCCGCAGACCAATCCGCTCACGCATTCCTTCGCCACCTACCTCAAAATCCCCAACCCCGACTGGCGACTCAAACCAGGGTTGACCGGCTTCGCGCGCCTCGGCCTCTCGCGCCGCGCGCTGACCGTGCCAAGCACGGCGGTGCTGAATCCGGTGGGCGATCACCCAAGCGTGTTCGTGATCGACTCGGCGAAACGCGCCCACCAGCGCGCCGTGCGCATCGGCAAAATCTCCGGCGCGCTCACGGAAATTCTTGATGGCTTGCAGGAAGGCGAGACGATTGTGGTCACCGGCCAGATGTATGTTTTGGAAAACGATGAAGTCCGCGTCAATGCCGCGAATGCGCCGCGCTGATTTTGCCCGGCGGCTGCGGCTTTTCGCCGTGGGGGCGATGCTGCTCTGCGCGCCGACGCTCGCGCGCGCGCAGACGACGCGGCCGTTGACTTTGGAAAATTGCGTCGATCTCGCGCTCGGTCGCAGCCCCGATTTGCGCGCCGCCGACTTCGACATCGCCTCCGCCCGCGAGACCGTCACCGCGACGCGCGCGGGCTTGCTGCCGGCGGTTTCCGGCGCGTTGAGCCTGCAAGGAATCTCGGGCCAGCCGGTGAATAATTTCTCGCTGCTCAACGAGGTCGATGTGGAAAACAGAGGCGGCCTGCTCACCAACCAATCGCGCACCGGATTGCTCGGTTACGGCTCGGCCTCGGTGAATTACAATTTGTTCAAAGACGGCAGCATCTTCGGCCTCAACGACGCGCCAGCGGTCGAAGCCGCGAAGGCCAAGCGCACCGAGCTGACCTGGACGAAGGCGCTCAAGCGCGAACAGATCATCCTCGTCGTCGCGACCGCGTTCTTCGACGCCGCGACGCGCGCCGAACGGCTGCGGCTCGACACGCGGCGGGTTGCGTTGTGCGAGCAGCAGTTGGAGACGATTGAAGAGCAAGTGCGGCTCGGCTTGAAATTGCCCGCCGATGCCGCCGCCGCCCGCGCGCAACTCCTGTCGAGCCGGCAAGTGCTCCTGCTCTCCCGCGCGCAGGATACTTCGGCCCGGCTGCACCTCGCGGGATTGCTGGATCGGAAGCCGGAACAGACGGTTGTTTCCAGTCGCTGGCCCACCCGGCCGGCGCTGCCTCCCGCGGAGAAATTCCTTGCCGACGCGGCGGCGAAACATCCCAGCGTCGGCGTGCAAAACGCGGTGATCGGGCAGCAGTTCAACGCCTTCCGCCTCGCCCGCGCGCAGACCTTTCCGCAAGTCACGGCCAACTCGAATTTCACCCAAGGCGAAAATCTAACTGGCTCCGCGGAGCGGCATCTTTACACTGGCGGCGTCACGTTGAGCGTGCCGATCTTCGACTTCGGCGCGCTGGCCGCCAGCAAGCGCGCCGCCGCGGATAAATATCAGGCGGAGAAAATCCGGCTCGAAAAAGTCCGCGACGACATTCGCAATTCCATCCTCGACGCCTACCGCGCGCTGATCGTCATCCAAGCCCAGACCGCCGCGTTTGAAAGCGACGCGGCCTTGGCCGAAAAAAATTACCAGGTCGCGCGCGAACAAGCGCAAGCCGGACTCATCCCGCCGCTCGCTACCGTCGCTGCCGAACTGGCGCTCATCGACAAACAGGAATCGCTCAACGACGAACGCCGATTGGAACTCCAGCAGTTCGC
>JAFAXH010000137.1 GCA_019241085.1 Verrucomicrobiota bacterium
GGATTGCGGCTTTTGTTGTTAATCCAAAGGTTGTGACTGTAGGTAATGTTCTCCACGGAATCGGAGAGCGAGCCGAATCGCTGGGGATCGACGCCCTCGCCGATGAGGCAATGCTGAAACGTAATGTCGTGGCTGCCGACAGTGAGGCCGAGGCAATCCCACCGGCCCCATTCAATCGAGCAGTGATCGAAGATCATGTTGCTGCCGCTTGAAAGATTGACGGAACATTTCCCCTTGTCGCCTTCGACGCCCTGCCGAAACCGCAAGTAACGGACGATGATGTTACTCTGGCCGCTGAAAGAAACCGAGCGTCCGTAGAGCATGATGCCATCGCCAGGCGCCGTTTGTCCGGCCAGCGTGATGTCGCTGCTCACCGCAACGTTGGATTTTAGGCGAATGATGCCGCTGACATCGAAGACCACGAGACGGCCCGGCTTGCTGACCGCGTTCCGAAAAGAACCGGGAGCGGAATCATCGAGCGTGGTAACGTGGAAGAGTTCGCCGTTGTTGCCGCCGCTGGCAAACTGGCCAAAACCTTCCGCGCCCGCAAAGGCCAGTGGCTTGTTAGTTTCAGCGGAAATAACGGACACACCGCCCATCATGACTCCGACTATGATGAGGACTTCAGGCTTCATAGTATAATTTTGGACTACCGCCAGACTTTGCCAAGTAGCGGGACACTATTCTTTATGCTGCCTTCAAAGTTGAACTCATTGATCTATCGACGTCGTAGGCGCAGACCGCCTAGCAATCCAACCGGCTGTTTTCGCGATTCATAACCTCCTCCATTTCGCCGCGAATGGCCGCAGTTCTATCCAATGTCACTTCCGCAAAATTTGGCAGGCGCGATTGTTGATGTTTGGGTGACAAGCTCATCTGCACCGCATGGCCAATCTCGCGGGCTTGTTCATCTGGTAGCGCTGCGCTCCGCGCTTGATGATCGGCACGATCCGGACTTCCGCAACACTCAGCCGTATTGCCATTTTGGCGCCACATCCGCAAGCCAAAACCAATTACGCCTGATAACAGCGGGACACATCAGAGCGCTTTTTTTGCTGCCCTTTCCTCTCCTATTTTCCTCGAAAACCCCACTGCCTTAGAGGGAAAGCCGGCGGCGGGGATTGAACCCGCGACCTACGGTTTACGAAACCGTTGCTCTACCACTGAGCTACGCCGGCGAGAAGAGGCTTTGAAATTTAACTTTTCTACGGTCACTGATGCAAACAGAGATTTTACCAGTAAAAAAGGCGGGAAGCAACGAGGCTTCAAAATCTCGTCCGCAACAGCCAATCCGGCCGCTACTATGCACGTCTTTTCCGCGACGGCAAAGAGGTTTGGAAATCTCTGAAAACCTCGCACTTTTCCGTGGCAGGGACGCGCCTTGGCAGCCGTGGTTTGCCGCGATGGGCAGCCCGGCCGAACACCCGTCGTGGACGCTTCACTTCCTCTGGGATCTCCTGCACAACAACCACGGCGCCTTGCACCTGTTCGTAGATAATCCCTTTGCCGATCACCAGGCGTTCCCGCGAGGGCATCGTGACAAAAGGAACCTGCTGCCCTGCACGCTCACGCTTGAGGCCGGCTCCTTTGCCAGTCTGGGCTTCCATCGCATTATGGCCGTAGGCGAGATGACACGCGAACTGGCTGAGACGGCACGCTAACTTGCCGCGACGCCTCGGCTCAATTTCGGAGGCCGCTTCGGACGCGTCGCAAAGCTCAATGAAACAATATTCTTCTCGCCCGATGGCCTCAAGCGGCGTTAAGCTTTACCCACTCTGCCGGCCTAATATAACTTGACAGCAACCGTTCCGCCGCGCGTGCAGGCAGGAGCGGTATTCTTTGCAACTCCCCACAATATATACTCCATTCCCCATGAAATCCTCCAAATCGCTACTCCTCGCTACTCTTTTCCTGTGCCTCGCGGCGGCGGCAACGCAAGCCGCAGATACCTTCAAGATTGATCCCGTGCATTCCTCCGTTGGCTTCAGCGCCATGCACTTGGGAGTCACCAATTTCTATGGTCGATTCAACGACATCTCCGGCACGATTGTCTTTGATCAGGCAGACCCCTCGAAAAGCTCGGTCGAGCTCTCGGTGCCCGTGGAAAGTGTGGACACTCACAATCCCAAGCGAGACCAACACCTCAAAAGCCCGGACTTCTTCAACGCCAAGCAGTTCCCTGCGCTCACCTTCAAGAGCAACAAAGTCGAGGCGGGCAGTGACGGGAGCTACAAAGTCACCGGGGACTTCACTCTGCACGGAATCACCAAACCTTTGACGGTGGAGTTCAAAAAAGGCGGGGAAGGCAAAGGCATGCAAGGCGAGGTGCGCGCTGGTGGGGAGACGCATTTCACCATTAAACGCAGTGACTTCGGCATGAATTTTATGCAAGGCGCCGTGGGCGACGAGATCACGATCTCGCTGAGCTTGGAGGGCGTTAAGCAATAGAGTGGCGCCCGTCGCTTGCGAGGGATGTTCTTGCTCAAACAGATTCTGCCTGCGGTCATCACGGCCGTGCTGGTGGCGGTGGCTGTGGGTGGTTTGAGCGTGAGGCTGCGGCGACGGTTTGCAGGGGGCGAGTGGGTAAATAACCTGCTGGCCGCCTGCGCCGTGGGTCTCGGCTATGCTGGCGGGCATCTGATGGTCACTGGCTGGATGGGATTTCCACCGGCAGACACGACAAATTGGCTGTTCTATTTTGCCTTGGCCGCCGGGATGCTCGGAATGGTCTATAGCGCGTGGGCCCCGGCCGCGTGGATTGGTTTGCCTGGCTTCGCTGTGTTTGCCGTGGGCGCGTTGCGGCTTTTGCTCCAGCCCAAGTTCCAATATAGTTGGGAGCATGGGCAGGGTTGGATATGGGTGATGGGGCTGGCTGTGTTGATGACGCTGGTCGGCGCTATGCTTGATCTTCTTGGCCAACGCTGCAGGCCGACTCCTTGGGCGTGGCCGGTCTGCTTGCTCCTGATGTGCGGAGGCGCGTTCGGAGCGCTGATGCTCTCGGGCAGCCTCTTGCTGGGGCAGCTTGCCAGCGTGCTGGCCGCAGCGGTTGGGGGTAACCTCGTGGTCACCGCCTCTTGGCGGCAGAGTAGTTCCTCTAGCCGTGGCGTTGTGCCGGTTTTTAGCCTGTTGCTCTCCGCCCTGCTGATCAGCGGCTATTTTTTCGCGGAATTACCGGGCTGGAGTGCCCTGCTCCTGGCCTTTGCTCCTGTGCCCGTCCTCTTTCCCACCGGGAACCTAACCCCGCGGCGCGCCTTCGCCCTTCGCACCACGCTCCTGTGCCTCCCCGTCCTTGCCGCCTTGATCCTGGCGTGGCGAGCCTCTCCGTCGCTGGATTATTAAGCCGCAGGCGTGCGCCTGGCAGGGCCGCCTCTGAAACCCGCGTTCCCATCCCTGGATGCTGCCGACACGCCGCTCTGAGGGTAGAACAACTTCGTAGATGTTCGTCGATCATCAATTTTCGGGTCAGGTCCACCGCGGCTTGACGCTCTTCTCCGCGAGCCTCTTTGCGGTTCCACGCGTTCCCGTGGCGCGCAGGCCGACTGGAATGCGAAACCGGGCGTTTTCCAGGATCAGGAGACCCTCTACCGCGCCAGCAGAGCCAGCACGGCGGCAGCGGTGCGCGCGGCGGCGCCGTGGTGCGATGCCAGCACGGTCTGGCCGCGCGCGACGAGTTGCGCGCGTGCGTCCGCGTTGACCAGCAGGTGCGCGCAGGCGTCGCCGAGCGCGTCGGCTGCTTCGGGCACCTGCACGGCGCCGCCGACGGCGAGGAGTTGCGCGACGATGTCGGCAAAATTTTCCATCCGCGGCCCGAAAATCACCGGACGGCCGGCGGCGAGCGGTTCGACGGGATTTTGACCGCCGCTCACATGCGTCGCCAGACTTTTGCCGATGAAAACCACGGTCGCCAGTGCGAACCAATCACGCAATTCGCCGGTCGTATCGAGCAGGACGAAGTCGGCGCCGGCCACTTCGTCGAATGATTTTTTCCCCAGCTCACTGCGGGCAATTCCGCGCAATCCGAGCGCCGCTTCCAACTGCGCGCGCACTGCGCCGGTGCGTTCGACGTGACGCGGCGCGATGACCAGACCGAGGTCGGCCAGCCGCGCGTCGCGTTGGCGCAGCCGCCGCCATTGCTGGGCAACGAGCAATTCCTCGCCGGCGTGCGTGCTGCCCGCGAGGAGCACGGGCCGCGCGGGGTCGAGTTGGAGGCCGTGCGCCGCCAACTCCGCGCGCAGACGCTCGCGGCGCTCGTCAGCCGCCGCGGCGGAGGAGCCGGCTGACTCCGCGACGCCGCTGTCGTCAAATTTCATGCTGCCGGTGATCTGGATGCACTCGGGGTCGGCGCCGAGCGCGGTCCAGCGGGCGCGGTCGGCCGGCTCGGGCGCGGTGAGCAGCGAGAGCGGGCGGAACAGCAGTGGCGCCGTCAGAGCGCGCGCGCGGCGGAACCGGCGTTCGGAACGCGGCGACAGCCGGGCATTGACCAGCGCCGCGGGCCGGCCGTCGCGCCGGGCGAGCGCGAGGAGATTTGGCCACAGCCCGCCTTCGACCACGACGACGCCGGCGGGCCGCGCGAGCGCGCGCCACGCCAGTGCGGCGCACGGCAGGAAATCGAGCGGCGTGTAGAGCACGGCCACGGTCCCCTCGTCGTCCCAGCCGGCGGAGGCGACCCGCTCTTGCGCCAAGGCAAAGCCGGTCGTCGTGGTGGTGGAGAGCAGCAGCCGCAGCTCCGGCGCGCGCTGGCGCAAGGCGGCGACGAGCTTCAGCGCGATGAACATTTCGCCCACGCTCACGGCCTGAATCCAGAGCCGGGGAGTCGGTTCGGCGGCGAGCCGGGCGCGCCATGTTTTCGGATAAAACCCGAAGCGCTGGCCGAAGCCCGCCCGCCAGCCGCCGCGGCGGATCATGCGCGCCAGATAACCCGGCAACAGCAGCAGGAAAACCGGGGCGAACAGGAGATTGTAGAGCAGCAGCAGCAAGGGCACGGCGGAGTAGGAACTTTTTTACCAGAGCGGCTGGAGAAACACGACCTCGGTCCCGCCGTAGCGTTTTTCGCGCAAGACCTGCCAGCGTTGCGCGAGGGCGGGCGCGGGCAAGGGCTGGCGGGGTGCTTTTTCCAAAACGAACAGCCCGCCGCTCGCGCGGAGATTTTCGCGGAGTGCGTCGTTTTCCAAAAGCCGGGCGGCGAAATCCTCCGCGCCCGGCGTTTTCGCGTAAGGCGGGTCGGCGAAGATGAGGTCGAACGCTTCGCCCGGCGAGCTGCGGTCGAGAAACGCAAAGACTTCCTGGCGCAACACGCGCGCCGCCGGCGAGACGAGTTTCGTTTTTCCCAAATTCCGCGCGATGCAATCGGCCGCGCGGCGGTCGCATTCCACGAAGACCGCGCTGGCGGCGCCGCGGCTGAGCGCCTCGATGCCGAGCGCGCCGCTGCCGGCAAAAAGATCGAGCACGCGCGCGCCCGGCACGCGGTCGGCGAGGCTGGAAAAAATCGCCGCCCGCACTTGGTCCATCGTGGGCCGCAAATCGGTGCGCGGGACCAGCAGCGGCACACCGCCCGCGCGGCCGGCAATCACGCGCATCGGGAAAAGAAGAAAGCTGTGAGCAGTCGGCGTCGCCGCCGGCGAGAGGAGGCGGTTTTCAATTGGCCTTGGGCGATGCCGCCGCGGCAGCGGGCGTTGGCGTTGGTGTCGGCGGCGTAGGAGGCGTCGGTCTGCCGCCGCGGTTGTTGTTATTGCCATTGCCTCCGCCGCGCCGGCCGCTGGTCGGGGACGGGCTGGGCGTGGGCGTGGCGCCGCCGCGGGCGCGCCGGTTGTTCGACTCCCGATTGTTGCTGCCGCCACCGAGCAGTTCTTGCAACGGCAGCCGGTTGATGACGCGGTCGCGCAGGTCGTTGCGCGGATTGCCGAGCGGACCGCTGATGCGGAAATCGAGGTAGCGCAGGCCGTCGGTCGAATTTTCCAAAGGAATAAAAATATCCTCGACGAACGCCGGCAACTGCTTGCTGACGGAGGGGTCCACGATGAGGCGCGCTTGCAGGTCGATCACGTTGTCGGCCAAGGCGCCGCCGAGCATCTGGCAGGAGCCGTGGGCCTCCATCCGCAAGTGGCTTGCCACAAAAGACAGCGCCTCGATGACCAGCGTGTCGCCTTCCACCCGGCAATCGAACTGCGCGGTTTTGAAGCGCAACTGGCTGAGTTCCTCGATGCGCAGCACGTCGCCGACGCTCTGGAGCAGTGGCAGGTTTTGCAGCTGGATGTCGGCCATGCGGAACTGGCCCTTGCCCGTGCGACCGGCGGAGCCGCCGGTGGCTTCCATCGTCCCGTTGAGCCGGCCCGCGACGAAGCGCGGCAGGCCGGGCAGCGTGAGGTCTTTGCAAAGCTGCCCGAGGCTGACGTTTTCCAGCCGGCCATGGGCGCTGAAGGGCGAACCCGGCTCGTCGGTTTGCAGATGAAAATCGCCGTGCGCGACGCCGCCAGCCAGTTCGGCGCGGCCGTCGGCAAGGTCGAGCACGCGGTCGCGAAAGGTGAAGGCGCTCTCGAATTTTGTCAGCACGATCGCCGGCCAGTCGCGCAGGGTCGCGCGTTCGCAGCCCAGCCGGCCGCTGCCGCCGCGCGAGGTGTTTTTTTCCGCGGCCGTGGCGGCGTCGCCCTGCGGCGGCGGAGTGGTGCCGGCGACCGACGGCGCGGGCAAGGGATCGACCCGGCCGTCGAGGCTCACATTCTCCAGCCGGCTGAGCACGTCACCGTGGGCGTCGAGGAATTGGGCGGAACCGTGCCGGAGGCGAAAGGATTCGATGGCCACATCGATCATCACCGGCGCGTTGCTGCTGCCGCGGTTGACGGCGACGACGGATGGCGCTGGCGTCGGCGTCTCCTCCTGCTGCTGGCTGGCAACAGTCGGCGACGGCGTGGCGGCAGCGGCGGTGCCAGCACTGGCGCTGGCGGTGGGCGTCGCAGCCGGACGTTCGGGTTTTTCCTTTTCCGGACGATTGCGTTCCCGGTCCGCGGCGGACGCTGGCGGCGACTCACCTCGAGGCCAGCGCCAGCGGCCATCGGCGGTTTGCGCCCAGGAAAGCTCGGGCGTGTCGAGCAACAGGTCGCGGACCACGAGATGACGGTGCAGGATGAGCGGGCCGAGGGCGAGCCGGGCACGGAAACTCTTGGCCACCAGGTGCGGGCGGGTGGGGACGGCGGCAGCTCCGTTGTTGTTGCCGGGGTCGTCGGTCGGTGCCATGACGCCGTCGATGCGCAGGCCGTCCCACGGCGTGAGGGTGGTCTTGCGCGCGTCGGCGGGCATCTTGAGTTGCACGCTCAATTCCCGGCGGATGCGCGTCTGCACGGCGGGGCTTTGCACGTAGAGGTTGCCCAGCAGGAGCAAAACCCCGGCGGCGATGAGCAGGACTACGGCCGCCGTGCCGGCCAGCCACGCGAGACGCTTCACGCCGGCCAGCCTAACTCTCCTGCGGAGAAAGGGAAGTGGGAATGCGGACGCTGGCCGCGGCGCGCATCCTGCCAATGTGGATTCCCCGCTGGGCTTTGCGCTGGGAGCGGTTTACACTTCCCTAAACGCAGCAATGGCAGCGTGGTCCGCGTGCTGCCCGCTCACCAGCGCAAGGCCAGCCCGCACCTGCAAAAGTTCACGTCTCACAAAATCTCCCCTCCTTGCAAGACCGCATCTGTGTCATCCTCAATCCCATGGCCCGCAGCAAGCGTGCGGGGCGGCTGCGCGAGACCATCGCGCAACTCTGCGCGGAGCACGCCGCCGTGGTGCGTCTGACGGAGGGGCCGGGCGACGCCGAGGCGCAGGCGGAACGCGCCGTGGCGCAAGGCTTCCGCACGGTGGTGGCGGCGGGCGGCGACGGCACGGTCAACGAAGTCGTCAACGGCCTCGCCGGCAGCAGCGTGACGCTCGGGCTGCTGCCGCTGGGCACGATGAATGTCTTTGCCGCCGAGCTGGGCGTGCCGGGCAACGAGCCGCGCAAGTGCTGGGACATCATCGAAGCCGGGCACGTGCGGCGGATCGACCTGGCGCGCGCGAACGACCATTACTTCGTGCAACTCGCCGGCATCGGCTTCGACGCGCAGGCGGTCGAGGGCGTCGATCAGGGATTCAAAAATAATTTCGGCCCGCTTTCCTACGTCATTTCCGCGGCGCGGGTGGCGGCGCGCCGGCCGCCGCGGCTCATCGTCGAGACCGAGCACGCGCCGGCGCGCGAGGGCTGTTTCGTGCTCGTGGGCAACGGGCGTTTTTACGGCGGAAAGTTCGAGGTTTTCAAAAATGCCACGCTCGACGACGGCAAGCTCGACGTGATCATTTGCAAGAACGTCGGCCACCTCGACCTCATCCGCTACGTGCAAAACGTCCTGTTCGGCACACACTTGGAATTGCCCGACGTGGAGCACTTCCAGGCGCGCAAGCTCGTCGTGCGCCCGGCCGAGGAAAACGAGCGGGTGCCATTCGAGGCCGACGGCGAATTGGTCGGGCACGCCCCGGTGACCTTCCGCGTCACGCCGGGCCGGCTGCGGGTGCTGACGCCGCGACCCAAGGTGGCCGGCGCCCGGCCGGTGCGGCTCTCCGGACGCGCGGCGCTGGCGGCGGCGGCGGCGGCCGACGCGGCGCGCCGACCCACGGGCGGCGGCGATCCACTGCTGGCCGTGTTCTAGAATTGGCAAACGCCGCGTGGCGCGCTATTCTCCGCGCCCGCCTGTTTTTTCGATTTTCTGCCCGGGACGGGTCGGCAGGCGGCTTTGGTTGATTAAATAACGCCGTCCCCAGTTTCGTCTTCAATTTTTCCCCATCACCGCCAGTCCGGCTGCTGCCGCATGACGCCTCTTCCCAACGGCGAAAGATCGCACGATTCCAAGTTTGTCTTTCACGACCTCGGCGGCAAACGCTGGCCGCGCGCCCGCCGGCTGCTGGTGCTGGGCACGTTGCTGGCGTTCATCGCGACGGTGCTCTTCACGCAGTCGATTTTTCTCGCGCCGCAACTGCCGATTTCCGGCCTGCGCTCGCTGAAGCCAAACATCTCCAAGCTCCAGAAAGCCGCCGCGAAAACCCAGGCTCCGCGCACTTGGGCGAAATACGAGCGCAACACCGCGGCCGGCCAGCGCCAGCAGCAGATTCTTCAACAACAACTCCACCCGCGCCCGGCGCGCGCGGCCGGCGAGATCCGCCTCGGCTATTACGTCGGCTGGGACCCGGATAGCGTGGACTCGCTCCTGGCCCACGCCGATAAGCTGACGCACGTTTGCCCCGAATGGTTCACGCTCACAAAGGCCGACGGCACGCTGACGGCGGAGAACGACACGCAGTTGCTTGCCATTCTCAACGGCAACAAAAACCTGACCCTGATGCCGCTGCTCACGAACTTGAGCGGCGACGCCCGGCAGCCGGAGCCGGTGGAAAATCTCGTCCACGGCGCGACCGACGTGCAGGACAAATTCATCGCCGACCTGCGCAAGCGGCTGCTCGACCTGAAGGCCGGCGGCGTGGTGATCGACTGGGAGGGCATCGACCCTGCCTATCAGCCGGAGCTGACGGCGTTTCTCCAGCGGCTCGCGCAGGGTTTGCACGACCACGGCTTGCAACTCTGGGTCCAGGTGCAGATGGGCGACGAACTGCTGGCTTACGACTTGGAAACGCTCGCCGACGATGTCGATTTCTTCGTCGCGCTCCTGCACGACCAGACGAGCGACAGCGATCCGGCGGGACCGATCGCGGGGCAGGATTGGTTCAACGGCTGGCTCAACACGCTGGCCAGCTACCGCAACCCCGAGCAATGGATCGTCGCGCTCGGCAACTATGGTTACGACTGGGCGGAAGGCTCCAAGCACGCCGACCAGATTTCGTTTCCCGACGCGATGAGCCGCGCCGCCTACGCGGGCGAGGACGCGGGCGAGAGCGCGGCGCCGAGTTACAACCCGACCTTTGCCTACACGCTGGCCGGCGTGAACCACACGGTCTGGTTCCTCGACGCGATCACGTTTTTGAACGAAGCCCGCACGGCGCGCGAGCACGGCTTCACCGGCGTGGCGCTGACCCGGCTGGGCACGGAAGACCCACACCTGTGGGACGCGCTTGAACTCGTCAACTATCCCACGCTGAGCGCCGACGACCTAGCCGGCTTGCAGCCGTTGCAGCCGGGCAAACAGATCACGAACATCGGCCAGGGCGAGATCGTCACGGTGGACAATTCGCCCGAGGAGGGCCACCGCAAATTGAGCGTCGAAGACGATGGCCGCGTCTCGGCGGTGTATGAAAAATTCCCGCAATATCCGAGCTTGTATCACCAAGGCTCGGGCGGCGAGCACCTGGTCGCGATCACGTTTGACGACGGGCCGGACCCGGACTGGACGCCGAAGATTCTGGAGATTTTGCGACAAAAGAATGTGCCGGCGGCGTTCTTCTTCGTCGGCAAGCAGGTCGAGTCCAATCCCGGCCTCGCGCGCCGCGTGGCCGACGCGGGCCACGAGCTGGGCAACCACACGTATTTTCACACCAACCTCGCGCTGACCGCCGACTGGCAGACGCGCACGGAGCTGAACGCCACGCAGCGCGTGATCGAGGACGTGACGGGCCGTTCGACCACGTTTTTCCGGCCGCCCTACAACGCCGACGAACGTCCGAACGACATCGCCGAGTTGCACCCGTTGACCATCGCGCAGGACTTGCACTACCTCACCGTGCTCGAATCCATCGACCCGGAAGATTGGGCGCGGCCGGGCGCCGACGTGATCTTTCAGCGCGTCAAGCAACAGCGGCGCAACGGCTCCATCGTCCTGCTCCACGACGCCGGCGGCGACCGCAGCCAGACGGTCGAGGCGCTGCCAAAAATCATCGACTACCTGCGCGCGCGCGGCGACACCATCGTGCCGCTCTCGAAGCTGCTCGAACTGGACCGCGACGACGTGAATCCGGTCGTGAAAGCGGGCAGCCAGCCGCTGGCGCGCTGGATTTCCAACTTCGTCTTTCGCAGCGCGCACCTCGTCTTCAGTTTTCTGTGGGCGTTCATGGTCGTGGCCACGCTGCTCATCGTGCTGCGCGGCGCGCTGGTGATCGCGCTGGCGCTGCGGCAAAAGCGCCGTGCCGCCTCGCTCAAGCTGCCGCGGCCGACCGCGCCGCTGAGCGTCGTCATCGCGGCGTTCAACGAGGAAAAAGTCATCACCGCCACGCTGCGCAGCGTGCTCGACTATGACTACGACGGCTTGGTGGAACTCGTCGTCGTGGACGACGGCTCGAAGGATGGCACCGCGGCAGCGATTGAACGTTTTGTTGCCGCGGAAGGCGCGGGCCGCGTGCGCTTGTTGCGCCAGCCGAACGGCGGCAAATCGGCGGCGCTCTCGGCTGGCGTGCAGGCGGCGCGGCACGAGCTGCTCGTGTTTCTCGACGCCGACACGCTCTTCCAACGCGACACGTTGCGCGAACTGGCGGCGCCATTCGCCGATCCGAAGGTGGGCGCCGTCAGCGGCCACGCGCGGGTCGGCAATCTGCGCGCCTTCATTTCCCGCTGCCAGGCGCTCGAATACATCTGCGGCTTCAACCTCGATCGGCGCGCGTATGACCGCTGGAATTGCATCACCGTCGCCCCCGGCGCGATCTCGGCGCTGCGGCGTTCGGCGTTGCGGCAGGTGGGCGGTTTCCGCACCGACACGCTGGCCGAGGACACCGACTTGACGCTGAGCCTGCACCGGCGCGGCTGGCGGGTCGCCTACGCGGCGAACGCCATCGCCTACACCGAGTCGCCCGAGACGATCCGCGCGCTGGCCCGGCAGCGGTTCCGCTGGTGCTACGGCACGATGCAATGCCTGTGGAAACACCGCGACATGCTCTTCAATCCGAAGTTCCGCACGCTCGGATTTTTCTCGCTGCCGAGCATCTGGTTTTTCCAGATCGGACTCGTCGCCGTCACGCCGCTGGTCGATCTCATTTTGATCGCCGGACTGCTGACGGGTAATGCTCTGGTCATCCTGCCGTATATCATCGTCTTCCTGTTGCTCGACCAGGTGCTCGCGGTGCTCGCGTGCGCGTTGGAAAACGAGCCGCTACGCCGGAGCTGGATCATGATCCCGATGCGGCTCATTTATCGGCCGTTGCTGAGCTGGGTCGTGTGGCGCTCGATCCACGCGGCCTTCCGCGGCATCCTCGTCGGCTGGGGAAAACTGGAACGCACCGCCAGCGCCAGCGTGCCGCCTTCCGCGCGACTCGGCCGCGGCGACGCGGACGACAACGGTGGCGACGCGGCGGGCGGCGATTATTCGCCGGCGGCGGAATCGGCCGCCGCGGCCGCGGTGCGGGAATTGATTCCGAAATAAATGAGCGAGGTTTTCTCCGACGCGCTCGCTGGCTGGCGACGACGCCTGACGGCCGTGCGCTGGCTGGTCAGCGGGCTACTGTGCATTTTTTTCTTGAACGGCTGCGGCCGGCAGAGCGCGGCAAAAACGGACGGCAGCCCGCGCCGACCTTCCACGCTCGTTGTCCCAGCCACGGGCGCCTACACCGGTGCGTTCATCGCGGGCGACGAGGCGACGATCACCGAGGATGACGTGCAACTGGAGAACATCGAAGCCTTCGAGTCCGACGTCGGCAAACACCAGGCGATCCTCGCATTTTCTTCGTATTGGGGTCAGCAAACATTCCCGACCGCCGCGGCCAACGTCGTCATCCGCCACGGGTCGGTGCCGTTGATCTTCTGGTCGCCGTGGGACTACCCGTATTTGGAAAACAAAGGCCCCGACCGCTTTCGCCTCGACGCGATCCTGGCGGGCAAATGGGACGCCTACATCGACCAATGGGCGGACGCCGCGCGCGCGCTCGGCACGCCGATTTTGGTTTCGTTTTGCAACGAGATGAACGGCGACTGGTTTCCGTGGAGCGGCACGTTCTACGGCGCTGGCGATCCGGTGCGCGGCGACGGCAAATCCGACGCCGCCACGTCACCGCCGCCCGCCGCAGCCGCCGATGCGTCGGCTCATCCCGCGGCGGCGACTCCTCCGCCGCAGCCGCCGCTCGCCGCGGGACCGGAATTTTTCAAGCGCACCTATCGCTACGTCGTCAACCGCGTGCGCGCCCGCGGCGCGCGCAACGTGCTCTGGGTTTTTCACGTCAACAACTTCTCCGAGCCGGTCGCGCCGTGGAATCGGCTCGCGAATTATTATCCTGGCTCGGACTGCATCGACTGGCTCGGCGTCAGCGTCTATGGCCAGCAATTTCCGAGCACCGATCCGCGCGATTGGAAGGACTTCGAGGGCTTGCTGCGCCCGGCCTACGACGAGCTGGCCAAGCTCGATCCAGCCAAGCCGATCATCGTCGCGGAATGGGGCGTCGGCGAGTTTCCCAAACACGGCGACCGGCCGGGCGGCGGCGGCGACAAGGCGCAGTGGCTGAACGATGCGTTCAACACGATGCGTCTCGATTGCCCGCGGCTGCGCGCGGCGGTTTACTGGCACGAACGCTGGCAAAACAGCGGCGGCGGCGCGCGCGGACTTTATTCCAACCTGCGGGTGACTTCCTCGCCCGCCGCGCTCGCCGCATATCGCCGCGGCGTCGCGCTGCCCTTCTGGCTGAGCGAGCCGATTTTTCAGTAGCGATGAAGTTGAGAGTTGTTAGTTGAGAGTTGAGAGCTTCGGAAAGGTAAGAAAATTGCCTCGCGCTCAATCTGAAATTCTCAGGCTCTCAATTGCCTGCGGCCATCTCCGCTACGCTCCGATTCTCAACCAACAACTCTCAACTTCATCTTGCCGCCTTGGCGATGAAGTCAATCTGTCCGCGCGCTTCGCGCACCAGCGCCGCGTAAGTCTCGCTCGGCCGGTCACCCGCCGGGTCGGCGACCAGCCGTTCGGTGCCGGCGCGGTAGTTGAGGAAAAACAAGCCGAACCGCGGCGTGTAGCTGCCCCATTCGTAGTTGTCGAACAAGCTCCAGTGCAGATAGCCGAAAATCGGCACGCCGTCCGCCGTCAGCCGCATCACTTCGCGGACGTGCACCCGCAGAAAATCGCTGCGCGTCATCTGGTCCCGCCGGCGCGCGCAATCGCTGCCGTCGCGCGGGCAGCGCAAGGCGAGACCGTTCTCCGCGATGAGCACCGGCAACCGGCCCAAGTCCTCCGAATAATAGCGGCAGAAAAAACTCAACCCCGCCGGCAGCACGCGCCAATCCCACCATTTGCTGGTCACGGTGTTCATCAGCCACGCGTGGATGGATTTGCTCTTGAACTCCAGGTCGCCCCAGTGCGGCAGCCGGAACAGGTGCGCGACGAACGGGTCGTAATAATCGACCGCCAGAAAGTCGAGCAAGCGCGTGCGCGGCGAGGCGTAAATGCGGTCGAGCAGCGCGCGAAATCGCGCCGTGCGAAATTCGCGCCGGGCAATCCAGGTGAGAATTTTTTTCACCACGCTGCCGATGACGAACGGCAGGTCTTTGCGCAACGGCAGCCGCGCCGCGCGCAGCTTCGTGCGGAACTCCTCGGCCTTCGCGCGCAGGTGCCGGCCGATGTCTTCGCGCGGCACGCCGAAGTCGCGCGCGGCGAGCAGGTCGAGCAGGATTTTATCGCCCCAATACAAGTCAGAGCAAAACGTGTTCATCGACACCGCCGGCTCCGGCCAGCCGTGCCGCGCGTGGACATCGTGCACGGCGTTGTAGGCGGCGACGTGCGCGCTGAGCAGGCCATTGTAAGCCCGCACGACCTGGCGATAGCCATCGGTCACGGGCGCCTGGGTCGGGAACAAACGGCCGATGTAGGTGTTGAACACCAACATGTTCGGCTCGTTGATCGTCAGATACCATTTCAACGGCGCGACGCCGTGCGCCTCGACCAGCCGCGAGTTGACGTGCGCCACGGCGACGCGCACGAAATTTTCAAAGTGCCCGACCGCCCACGCCCCGCCATCCGCGCCCAGCCACGGGTCCGGCCCGAGCCACGCGGGATGCACGAAATGGTGCAGCGAGACAATCGGCTCCAACTGTTGCCGGCGCGCTTCGGCGACCATTTCCGCGTAGCGGTCGAGCGCAGAAAAATCGAACGCCGGCGGTGTTTTCGCGTCTCCCGCTTGAGCCGCTGAATCCGTGGCCGGCTGCACGCGGCTCCACTCGATGCCGAGCCGGAAGGCGTTCAGCCCGAGCGCGCGGCAACGCGCCAAATCCTCCCGCCAGCGGTGCCAGAAATCGGCCGCCGCGCCGACCGTCGCCACGTCGCCGTGCCGCTGCGTCTCGGCCCAATTCGTCTGCGGCTCGCCGGGGCCGTCGTAGCCGCCCTCGGATTGAAACGCCGAGGTCGCCACGCCCCAGAGAAAATCGGCGGATGACGGCGTCGGCGGCACGGCGGGCATCGAGTTGTCAGAGCAATAGCCGGGGTTGCGCGCGACGCCAGCGCAGGTTTTGGAAAAAATCTTTTCTTTTGGAATCTGCGTGTTTTGTGCGCGGCGGGCATCCGCGATTATTGCTGAACGCCATGCCCGCGACGCTGCCCTGCCGCAGGAAAGTTACGACGACCGCGTTGATTTTTTGAAAAATAAATGCGTGGGATGTAAGTGACGCGCGCGGCAATGCCGGTTATGTCTCCCGACAACGTTATGTTCACCGGACTCGTCGAAGAAGCCGGCCAGGTCATCTGGCTGCGGCAGAGCAAGCAGAAAGGATTGCAGTTGCAAATCGAGGCGCCTGGCATCGCCCGCGGACTGCACAGCGGCGACAGCATCGCCGTCAACGGCTGCTGGCTGACGGTCTCGGCCCACCGCGGCGACCAGATCACCTTTGACCTGCTCCGGGAGACGCTCGATTGCACGAACTTGGGCAAACTCCGCCCCGGCGCGCCGGTCAACCTCGAACGCGCCCTGCCCGCCAACGGCCGTCTCGGCGGGCACTTCGTGCAAGGCCACGTCGATTGCGCGGCCACCGTCGCCGCTTACGAAAAAATCGGCGACGATTATCGGCTGGAAATTACGCTTCCGGGCGAATTCGCGCACTACATCGCCTTCAAAGGCTCCATCACCGTCAACGGCGTCAGCCTCACGGTGGCCGAAAAGCACGTCGGGAGCTTTGTCTGCTGGATCATCCCGGGGACGCGCAAGCTCACGAATCTCAGGGGGTTGCAAAACGGCGACTGGGTGAATTTGGAATTCGACGTGCTGGCCAAATACCTCGAGGCACAGCTCGGGCGGTATCAGCAGCCGGAGGAGTAAATTCTACTCTCTCGGATTTGGGTCGAAGGTTTCCGCGTTTCCCGCCGCTTTTTGTGGAAAATGGGGCAGCCGACGCGCTATATTGGCGACGCCGCTTGGGACATCCGCGCGGTAAGTCCCACCGGCTGCCATGGCTCAGGCCAAACGAAAACTTTTGCACTCCGCGCCGCCCGCGCAGCGGCAGTTTTTCTTTCGCCATCTCGGCGAGTTTCACAACCTCCAGTCGATCTTTAACCGCCTGAACACGACGTATTTCCGGGGAAGCCCGCTGCGTCGCTACAAAATCACTTGGGGCCGTCGGCGGCGACAATTGCCAAAGGAATATTTCGTCTTCGGCACCATTCAGGAACAGGAACGCGTCATCCGCATCCACCCGCTGCTGGACGCTCCCTGGGTGCCGCGTTGGTTCCTGGAATTTGTGGTCTATCACGAAATGTTGCACTCCGTGGTGCCCGACGAGCCGCTCGGACTGGGCGGTCGGCGTCGAGTGCACACGGAGGAGTTTCAGCGGCGCGAGAAACGCTTTGCCCACTACCGCCGCGCCCGGCGTTGGGAAAAGGCGAATCTGGAGCGGTTTCTGCGCTAGCGCGGACACGGCTGGAACGGGCCTCACGCCAAGAACGCAAAGCCGCAAAGGGTCAGAATAGAAGAACATCGAACACCGCATCCCTGCGGAGCTTCCAAGTCCTCGGACGCTCGGTGTTCACCGTTCTCCTGGTCTTTTTCTCTTCCTTTGCGGCGTTGCGTCCTTGGCGTGAGGCCCCTTCACCATCCGCACATGGCGCCGGCTTGAACGCCCCAGCCCGCCTGCTACGCTGGGTTTCGCCTTGGACCCTGTCATCGTCGCCGAAACCTCCGCTGCCAGCTTGAACACGCCGATGTTCCGGCAATACCGGCGCATCCGTGCGGAACTGCCGACGGACGTATTACTCTTTTTCCGCCTCGGCGATTTTTACGAACTCTTCGGCGACGACGCCAAAACCGCCGCGCCAATCCTCAACGTCGCGCTGACCAAACGCCATGAATTGCCGATGTGCGGCGTGCCCTATCACGCGCTCGACGCGTATCTCGGCAAGCTCATCCGCGCCGGCCGGCGGGTCGCAATTTGCGATCAAAAAGGCGAAGTCAAACCGGGCCAGCTCGTCGAGCGCGAAGTCACGCAAGTTCTGTCCGCCGGCACCGTCACCGATGCCCGCTTGCTCGACGCCGGGCGCAACAACTACCTCGCCGCCGCCTGGGTGCCGCCGACGCACGGCGGCAAGCTCGCCACTCGCGGCTTTGCGTATCTCGACCTCACGACCGGTGCCTTTCACCTCACCGAACTCGCCAGCCCGGCGGCGTTGCTCGATGAGTTGGCCCGCGTCGCGCCCGCCGAATTTCTCATCGCCGACGACCCGGCGCAGAGCGCGGCGTTTGCCAACTTCGCCGACACGCGCGCCTACGACGCTGGCGCCTTCAATCCCGTCGCGGCGGATCATGCTTTGCGCGAGCATTTCGGCGTGCAATCGCTCGACGGCTTCGGCTGCGGCGACCTGCCCCACGCGGTGACGGCCGCCGGCGCGCTGCTGCACTATTTGCAACACGTCATGCGCCGCCCGCTCGGGCATGTCGTCGCGCTGAAATCGTATCGCGCGGACGGTTTTCTCGCGCTCGACGCAGTTTCGCAAATGCACTTGGAAATCGTCCGTCCCCGCGCCGAGGGCGGCACGAGCCTGCTCGCCGCCATCGACCGCACGGTCACGCCGCTCGGCGCGCGCCGGCTGCGCCAATGGCTGCTCTATCCCTTGCGCGACCTCGTCCGACTCAACGCGCGCCAAGCGCTCATCGCTGCATTTCTCGCGCGACCCGGCGCGCTCGGCGCGGTGCGCGAAACCTTGCGCGGCGTGCGCGATTTGGAACGCACCGTCGGACGCTTGAGCCAGGCGGCGGGCAACGCGCGCGATCTGCTCGTGTTGCACGAATCGCTCGCCACCGTGCCCGCGTTGCAAGCGCAGCTCGCGACACTGTATTCTACGGCACCGCTTGCACAAAGGCTCGGCGCGCGGCTTCATCCATTGCCGGAACTCGTGCAGACATTGCACAAGGCGCTCATGCCCGAGCCGCCGGCGTCCTTGCGCGACGGCGGCATTTTCCGCGACGGCTGGAACGTTGATCTCGACGAACTCCGCCGCGCCACGCGCGAAGGCAAGGATTGGATTGCGGCATTGCAGGAAAAAGAGATCGCGCGCACGGGCATCAGTTCTCTGAAAATCCGTTACAACTCGGTCTTCGGCTATTTCATCGAGATCACGAAAGCAAACCTCGCCCGTGTGCCGGCTGACTATCATCGCAAGCAAACCACGGCCAACGGCGAGCGCTTCATCACGCCGGAATTGAAAGACGTGGAAACGCGCTTGCTCGGCGCGGAGGAACGCGCGCGGACGCTGGAAGCCGAGCTATTCGTGCAACTGCGCGACGAGGCGCTCGCGCACGTCCGCGCGTTGCAGGAAACGGCCGACGCGCTCGGCACGCTCGACGCGCTCGCCGGTCTCGCGGAAACGGCGCGGTTGCACGGTTACTGCCGGCCGACGTTGCGCGAAGAAGGCGGCATCGCCATTGCCGAAGGCCGTCATCCCGTGCTCGATCAGCAGCTCGCGGAGAACGCCGGCGGTGGGAAATTCGTGCCGAACGACGTGCGGCTCGACGCGGCGGAAAACCGCTTGCTCATTCTCACCGGCCCGAACATGGCCGGCAAATCGACGTATTTGCGCCAGACCGCGCTGTTGGTGTTGCTCGCGCAGATCGGGTCGTTCATTCCCGCGAGGGAAGCCGAGATTGGCTTGGTGGACCGCATCTTCACCCGCGTCGGCGCGAGCGACGACCTCGCGCGCGGGCAATCGACGTTCCTCGTCGAGATGAACGAAACCGCGCGCATCCTGCACCACGCCACGCCGCGTTCGTTGGTCATCCTCGACGAAATCGGCCGCGGCACGAGCACGTATGACGGCTTGTCGATTGCGTGGAGCGTCGCGGAATATCTGCATGACAAAGTCGGTGCGCTGACGCTCTTTGCGACGCATTATCACGAACTCACCGAACTGGCGAAAACGCACGCCGCAGCGAAAAATTTCACCGTCGCCGTGCGCGAATGGAACGACGAGATCGTCTTCCTGCACCGCATCATGCCCGGCGCGGCGGACAAGAGTTACGGCATCCACGTCGCCCGCCTCGCCGGCATGCCCGCGCCCGTGCTCGACCGCGCGCGGGAAATCCTCCAGCGTCTCGAAGCCAGCGATCTGCCGTCCGAAAACATCCCGCGCCTTACTCCCGCCGAAGTCCGCCGCCGCAAAGCCGCCGCCGCGGCGGAAAAGCGCGCAGCGAGCGAAGCGGATCGGCCGCAGTTGTCGTTGTTTTAATCTCTGCTGAAATCTGCAGGGTTAGAATTTTTTTGTAATCGTTTTATAATTTATCGCGCCCTCTAACGAGTTACAGACTCTCTTCGTGGCACAAACGAAAGATGGGACTCAGGAAAGCAGCTAGGATCATTCTTAATCCGATCTGCTAACGCATCACCAAGATATGCCGGAAATTTCGCGTTACGCAGTGTTTTTGCCATGCTTAGTTGCTGGACAGTTAGCCCTTCAGCGTTTGAAAGATTGGCTCCTTCTAACTCAGCTCCTACAAAGAGTGTTCCTACCATACTGCATGGCCCAAAGTCTACATCTCGCGCATGAACAAACATAAATTGAACACCTGTAAAATCAGTGAGGCGCGGCAATACTCGTGCCATGTCTAAGGAGGCACCGAGTTCTTCATAAGCGGGGAATGAGGCCTTAACAATATTCGCGTTAAATGTGACTCCCCGAAGGTCTGCCGCCATGAAATCATTATTTCCGAACGAGCACAGGGTAAATGAGCTTTGACTCAGCTGTGAAAAGATAAAATTAGTATGTCGGAATTCACATAGTGAAAGGTGCATTGCTTCCATCTTGACGTGGCTCAGATCAGCGTCCGCAAAATTGGTATCGAAAATATCAGCTGACGCTTCGTTGCTGCTCATTTTCTCCGCCGGCAAGCTTGTTTCGGAGAATTCTACATTGGAGAAGTCTGCTCCCTGAGCTTCCACTTGATCGAAGACGCATCGACGCAAATCAGAATAGGAAAAATCCGCTCCCTCAATGTCGACATTTACAAACTGTGCCTTGACTAGAAAACATTTACGCGCGGAGACATGGCGCAAAAGGCGATTTTTTAAGATAAACCCCTTAACCAAGGAAAATTCCTGTTCCACTTTATCACGCTCGCCTGTCCAGGTAGGAGGTTTTGATGAAAAATCCACTTCATCAACTACTGCATAAGGTTTGAGTCCTAGCACGTGCAGTAAATGTGGCCCCCAGCGCTGCCAAAATGTGCCCGGGATAAACTTATCAGTCTGACGAGAGGCTATTGTTAAATGGCTATGAATTAGAGAGTCTCTGAAGCGATCAAAAGGCGCATCTCTTATATTTGTGGTAAATACTCCGTTAGACCAGCATCCTAGAACAACGCTGACAACTATCGGTATCAATACACCAAACAGTTGTGGTCTGTGTAGATGACTAGAGGGTATCTTTGCATCCTGAAAATTGCGCGCCCAAAATGTGCGATTCATTAACTGCCAGAACCATAGCGAAGAGCCTAGGCCGGCTCCAAATAGCACAACATGAAGTGCCGTAAGCTGCCGGATTTGTGCGCGCAGGCCGTTAGCCCAGATCAGCCATAAGGTAAAGGGCACCATGATCCAAACGAGCAGCGTAGAGATAAAACTTTGCATCCGCGCCGCGCGTGGGCGGTTCTTACGCAGCACGGGATGGCGGTCGCGGCAGAGGTCGTTAATTAGCCAAGGGAAGGTGGATTCGTCCAGCCGTCGACCATCGGGGAAGACGGCGGGCAGGGCGGCGAGGGCGTCCCAAAGGCGTTGCAAATAAATTTGGAGGTAGAGGTGCAGGAGCAGCAGCAGCATGGGCGCGGCGACATAGAAGCCAAGGATTGGGATGTCGATGCCGATGACAGGCAACTTGGTGCTGGCGGTGTTGAGGAAGAGCTGGGAGTCTTGTGCGCTGGCGATGGTGAGGATGATGAAGGCGGCGAGGGCGAGCAGAGTGAGAAAGACCTTCGCGGCGTTCTCGGAGATGCTCTTCACGTAGTCAAGCGCAGCGAACTTCTCTAGGTCTTTAGGCAACTTGGCGAAGGCTAGGTCGGCCCCGGCGAGGTGGCCGGGGATGAGTCCGCGGGCTTGTGAGAAATCGGCCTCGATGAGAGTGGCGTTCCAGAAGCGGGTGTCGGTGAGGTCAGCGTCAACGAATTTGCAGCGAGAGAAGTCACATTCGCGCAGGTCGGCGTGGGAAAAGTCTTCGCCGCTCCAGTCGGTATCGCTGAAGTCGAGATGGTGCCAGCCGCCGCGACGAAAACGGTGAGGGTGGCCCAAGATCGCGAGGCGGTGCAGCCGGTAGCCGCGTTCAACATTGACGATGCGCTGACGCGTAGCGTCAGGAATACGCCCGCGCCGTTGAACCGCACGCCGGAACTGCCACGGATGCAGGATTCGCCGCAACATCGTGCGAATACGGAGAGACATAAGCTAATGCGCTTGGTTCTATGCAACCGCCGCGCCATGCTTGCTAGCTAGCGAATTGCAATTCAGATGACAAGTCGCTGCTGCCACGCGCTCACG
This sequence comes from Verrucomicrobiota bacterium, assembly GCA_019241085.1. GTDB lineage: Bacteria > Verrucomicrobiota > Verrucomicrobiia > Chthoniobacterales > SZAS-18 > JAFAXH01. The sequence goes on from JAFAXH010000137.1 coordinate 21,863, forward strand.
CCGGCTCGACGTGCACGAGCACGTCGGCGATGCGGGCGTCGGCGGCGCGGATGGCGTCTTTGACCCGGTGCGCGATGTTGTGGCCGGCATCGACGCTGATCGCGCCATCGACGGCGATGTGCAGATCGACGTAGAATTCCAGGCCCATCTTGCGCACGCGGCACTTCTCGGGTGTCAGCACGCCGGGCACCGCCGCGGCGGCGGCGCGCACCTTTTGCTCGATCTCCGGCGGCGGGGCCACATCCATGATTTCGCCGACGGCGGGCAGCAACATGCGCACGCCGTTGAAAGCGATGAACGCGCACGCGACCAGCGCGGCCCAGGCATCCGCGCCCGCCCAGGCGGGGCCGCCGAGGATGGCGATGACGATGCCGACAAAGGCGGCGACCGAGGTCAGCGCGTCGCTGCGGTGGTGCCAGGCGTCGGCGCGGGCGGCGGAACTGCCGAGTTCTTCGCCGAGATGGACGACGCGACGGAAGAGCGCTTCTTTTATTAAAATGACGACGACGAGCACGGCCAGCGTCCAGGCCGTCGGCGCGGGCCGGCTTTTGGCGACGAAGAAAATCTCGCGCACGCTCTGCGCGGCGAGCACGACGGCGGCGGTGAGCACGCCGGCGGCGACGACGAGCGCGGCCATCGGCTCGGCTTTGCCGTGGCCAAAGGGGTGATTCTCGTCGGGCTGGCGCTCGGAATATTTCAAGCCGAACCAGATGACGAGCGAGCCGGCGACATCGAGGCCGCTCTCGACGCCGTCGGCGATGAGCGCGTAGGAATTGCCCACGGCGCCGGCGGCGATCTTCACGGCGGCGAAGAGGACGTTCACCAGCGCGCCCAGCAGCGCCCAGCGCCGCGCGAGCGCCGAGAGCGCGGGCGAGGTTGGCTCGCCGGTGGCGGGATGCGCCACGTTCGTGGCGGGCACGGGAGTTTCCATAACAGGATGAACGAGTGGGTTTGCGTCGATGCCAGGCGCCCGCGCCCCGGACACCGGCTTATAATTTGCTTTTCTCCGCAGCGAAACCGCGTTTTTCTGCGACCGTCCGTGCGGTTCGCGCGCGGACTGCCCATTTTCCCATGAAAAAAGCGCTCATCACGACGCTCCAAATCCTCGTCTCCATTTCCATTCTCGCCTGGGTTTTCCGTGATCCGCGGAAAAACGCCGAGATGCTCCAGGCGCTGCGTCTGGCCGACGCGCGCTGGCTCCTGGCCGCGCTGGCGGTCACGGCGTCCGCGCCGGTCTGCGCCACCTTGCGCTGGGGCCTGCTGCTGCGGGCGCAAAACATCGTGCTCCCGTGGCTGCGCGTCCTGGAAATTTTCTTCGTCGGCAACTTCTTCAATCTCTTCGGCCTCGGCGCGACGGGCGGCGACGTGGTCAAAATCTTTTATCTCCTGCGCGAGCCAGCCGCCGCCGGGCGCAAGACGACGGCGCTGCTTACGGTCGTGATGGACCGCCTGCTCGGGCTGCTCGGGCTGGTCATCATCGCGTGCGTTTTCATCCCGCTCCGTTTTTCCTGGCTCACGCAAACGAAGACTTCCGCCGGCTGGCTGTCGGCGTTCCTGCTCATCCTTGCCAGCGCCATCGGCGGCATCGTGGTCACGGCGGTCGTCGCGTATTTCAATCTCGCCGACCGGCTGCCCGCCCGCCTGCCCGGTCGCGCCGGCATCGTGCAGATGTCCACGGCCTTGCGCCAATACGGCCGCGCGTGGCGCACCACGCTGTGCTGCCTCGCGATCTCCCTGCCGGGACACACGGCGCTCTTTGGCACGGTCTATTACGGCGCCCGCGCGTTCCATCTCACGGCGCCGTCGCTCCTCGACCTTTGCACGCTCATGCCGATTGCGAACACGATCATCTCCGTGCCCGTCAGCGTCTCCGGCATGGGCGTGCGCGAGGGCATTTTCCGCCAGTTGCTCGGCGACCTCTGCGGCGTCTCGGAGGTGAATGCGACGCTGCTGGCCGAGGTGCAATTCCTTTGCAACACCTTTTACTGCCTGATCGGCGGCGTCGTTTATCTTTTCTACCGTTCCAGCCACGGCACGCCGCCCGCCGCCACGCTTGAGGACGAGACCGTCGGCACCGCCTCGCCGGAAGCCGCGCTGGGCGAAAGTGTCACCGCCGGCCTGCCGCACGCGTGAGAGTCCGGTCGGATGAAAAGAAGCCCAACGCCGCGCGTGATCGTTTGCGCCACGTTGAGTTGGGATGGCCGGGTGCTCGATCCTCCCGGCGTCAACCATGACGACGCGGCGCTCCTCGACCCGCGCCTGCTCGCCGGCTTGCTGACGCGTCTGGCGCGGCATTATCCGCGCCTCCGGCAATTCACCGCCACCGGCGGCTCCTTCGCCGCGCACGCGCTGCTCGCAGCCGGCGCGGTCGATGAAATCCACGTCCGCCTCCAGCCGCGAATTGTCGGCGGCCCCGCGGCGCTGACCTTGACCGGCCCGCCGCCGTTTGCCTTCGCGCCCGCTGGACGCGACCCGCTTTTCCCCCGGTCCGTGCCCTGCCGGCTGTTGTCCGCAAAAACCACCGGCCAAACCTGCCTCTTGCGCTACCGTGTGCTGCGCGGCGCCCGCCGCCGCTGACCCGCCCGCCGCACCTCCTCATGCACACCGCCACCGCCATCATCATCCGCGCCCCGCGCGACCGGATCTTTGAGGTCACCGCGGATCTGGAGAACTGGACGCGCATCCTGCCGCACTACCGCTACATCCATTATCTCGAACGCGGCCTGAGCGGCGGCGCGACCGAGCGGCACATCGTCAAGATGGCCGCCACGCGCGACGGCATCCCGATTGCGTGGACGAGCGAACAAGTCATCGACCGCGCGCGCCAGGAAGTGCGCTTCACCCACCTGAAGGCGTTCACCAAAGGCATGCACGTCGTCTGGACCTACACCGACCTACCCGACGGCAGCGGCGTGCGGGTCGAGATCGTCCACGATTTGAAATTCCGCTTCCCACCGCTGCAACCGCTCGCCGACCGCATCATCGGCTCCTACTTCATCGAAAACATCGCCAACAAAACGCTGCGCCGCTTCAAAGAGTATTTGGAACCCGCACAGCACGCCAAGCCCGCTGCGCGGGAAGCTCAAAACCCGAAGCTCTAAGCTCGAAACAAGCTCAAAGTTTCAAGCTCAAGTTTTGCCCCGACTCACCGCGTTGCCCGCCGTTTATTGAACTTGGAATTTTGACCTTGTTTCGAGCTTCGAGCTTGGAACTTAGAACTTCTTCAACTATGAAGCGCGCCGTCATCACCGGACTTGGCCCCGTCACTCCCATCGGCGTCGGCCGCGCCGCCTTCTGGCAGGGACTCCGCGCGCAGCAGAGCGCCATCGCGCGGGTCACGGCGTTCGACACCTTCGAGACCGGCCTCAACGCCCACCACGCCGGCGAACTGCGCGACTGGGACCCGCGCGCGTTTTTCCCGCCGCACCGGCTCAAGCGCCTCGATCGCTACGCGCAATTCGCCGTCGCCAGCGCCCGGCTTGCGCTCGCAGACGCCGGCCTCGCCTACGACGCCGAGAACCCCGAGCCGCGCCCGCGCGTCGGCGTCTCCTTTGGCACCGCCCTCGGCGGCATCGCCGGCGCGGAGCATCAGCACGGGCATTTCGTGAAGAAAGGCGCGCGCGGGGTGAATCCCACCCTCGCCGTGCAAGTCTTCGGCGGCAGCGCCCACGCGAACATCGCCATCGAGTGCGGCTTCCGCGGGCCCGGCACGACGAACTCGAACTCCTGCGCCAGCGGCACCGTCGCCGTCGGCGAAGCGTTGCGCTACATCCGCGACGGCCTCGCCGATGTCATCGTCGCCGGCGGGGCCGAAGCGCCGCTCTCGCCGCTGACCTTCGGCGCCTTTGCCTTCATCAAATCCATGAGCCAATGGCAGGGCGAACCGCCCGCGCGCGCCTGCCGGCCGTTTGACGCCACGCGCGACGGCTTCGTCATGGGCGAAGGCGCCTGCGCGCTCATCGTCGAGGAATACGAGCACGCCCGCGCGCGCGGCGCCCGCATCTACTGCGAAGTGCTCGGCTATTCGTTGAACAACGACGCCTACCACATGACCAGCCCGCTGCCCGACGGCGCGAGCGCCATTGCCGCCATCCGCGCCGCGCTGGCCGACGCGCGCGTGCCGTCCGAGGAGATCGGCTACGTCAACGCCCACGCCAGCTCCTCGCCGCTCAACGACGCCGCCGAGACGCTGGCCATCAAAGCCGCCCTCGGCGAAGCCCACGCCCGGCGCATCCCCGTCTCCGGCACCAAGCCCTACCACGCCCACGCCCTCGGCGCGACCGGCGCCATCGAGGCGGCCATCTGCGCCCTCGCCCTCGCGCACGGCTGGGTGCCGCCGACCTTGCACTACGAAGCGCCCGATCCCCCCTGCGACCTCGACATCGTGCCCAACGAGGGCCGCGAGTATCCGCATCTGCGCCGCGTGCTGAGCAATTCCTTCGGCTTCGGCGGCATCAATTCGTGCCTGGTTTTTGGGAAAATCTGACGCCCCGCCCGCCGCGGCACCGGATTTTTCGGCTTTTAAACCCCACGATTCCCGACGAGCGCCCGTGGGCGGAGCCTCAACGCCTTGGAATTTTCACCTTCCGCCCAAGGGCGGAGCTTCCGCGCCCGAGGATTCCCGACGAGCGCCCAAGGGCGGAGGGCGAAAATCCTTGGGCGGATGCAGAGCGCCCACGTCCCGAGCCTTAGCCGTCCGCGTCCCGCGCCAGAGCGCCCGCGGGCCGAAGAGCTTGGTTCGCGTCCCGAGCAGCGCGGTCCACGAACCGAGGTCGGCGGTTCGCGTTTCAGGGAGCGCGGTTCGCGTCCCGAGGTCGGTGGTTCGCGTCCCGCGCCGCGCGGGCCGTGGCCCGGGAGGCTTGGTGCAAGGGTTTTTGAGGCAAAAAGCCGCCGCACCGGCGTCTCCTGCTGGGGAGCGCGGGCATCCTGCCCGCTCTTGCCGGCATCCCTGCCGGCAAGCTGCTGCTACCGCCTTTTGTCATCCCGAGCGAAGTCGAGGGACCTCTAACTGAATGTCTGGCTCGGTGGATGCCCGAACCGCTCTCAGTGCGCGCTGCGAGCCAAGGCAAATAGCAAGAGGTCCCTCGACTTCGCTCGGGATGACAAAGAAGAGAGCCATCCGGCAAGGATGCCGGACGGATGCAGGCTGGAAGCCTGCGCTCCCCTTTCTTCCTCCTAATTCCCAACTCCCCTCGCCCCTTGCGGCTCCGCCCGTTTCTGCCAAGCTCGCAGGGAGGCTCGTTTCACTCCTCCGCAACGACACCTATGGCCGCCACAGACGCTACTTTTCCCCCTGTCGCCGCTTCTTCTCCCCCCTCCCCGCCCGCCCACGAAATCCTCTGGCAACCGTCACCCGCCCTCCTCGCCGACGCGAACCTCACGCGCTACACCCGCTGGCTCGCGCAGAAAACCGGCCGGCAGTTTGACGACGGCGATTACGCGGCGCTCTGGGAGTGGTCGGTCAACGACCTCGCCGGTTTCTGGAGTTCGATTGCCGACTTCTTCGGCGTGCGCTTCCACCAACCAGCCACGGTCATCTTGCGCGACGGCGCGCAGATGCCCGGCGCGCGTTGGTTTCCCGGCGCGACGCTCAACTACGCGGAACACGCGCTGCTCGCCACCGCCGGCGCTGCCGACGGGGATACGGAGAAAAATCCCGCCCTGCTCTTTGCCACCGAGCCGGGCGACGACGGCCGCACGCCGTGGCGCGAGCGCACGCTCTCGCGAGCGGAACTCCGGCGCGAAGTCGCCGCCGTGGCCGACGCCCTCCGGCGACTGGGCGTGCAAAAAGGCGACCGGGTCGTTGGTTATCTGCCAAACATCCCGCAGACCGTTGTCGCCTTCCTCGCCGCCGCCAGCCTGGGCGCGGTCTGGAGCGGCTGCCCGCCGGAATTGAGCGCGCGCGGCGTGCTGGATCGCTTCGCGCAAATCGAGCCGACCGTGCTGTTCGCGGTCGATGGCTATCGCTACGGCGGCAAGTCGCACGACCGCGCGGCGGCGCTCGCCGAGATCGTCGCGGGGTTGCCGACGCTGCGTGCCGTCGTGCTCGTGCCCTGGCTGCGCGACGCCGCGACCGCGCGGGATGAAGTATTAAAACAAAGCCCGGTGCCGGTGACGCTCTGGGATGATCGCTTCGTCCACGAACCGCCGCCGTTGCGCTTCGAGCCGGTGGCCTTCGAGCATCCGCTGTGGATTCTCTATTCCTCCGGCACCACCGGCCAGCCGAAGGCCATCGTGCAAGGCCACGGCGGCATCTTGCTCGAACATCTCAAGGCCCTCTCGCTGCACCTCGACCTGCGGGCCGGCGACCGGTTCCTGTGGTTCACCACGGCGGGCTGGATGATGTGGAACATGCTCGTCTCCGGCTTGCTCCTGCCGGGCGTGACGGTCGTGCTCTACGACGGCAGCCCGAAGCAGCCGGACCTCGGCGCGCTGTGGCGATTCGTCGCCGCGGCGGGCGTGACGTTCTTCGGCACGAGCGCGCCGTTCTTGCTCGCGTGCATGAAGGAAAATCTCACGCCGGGCGCGGACTGCGACTTGCGCGCGCTGCGCGCCATCGGCTCGACCGGCGCGCCATTGCCGCCGGAGGGATTCCGCTGGGTCTATGACCAAGTGAAGCGCGACCTCTTGCTCGGCAGCGCGAGCGGCGGCACGGACGTTTGCACGGCGTTCGTCCTCGCCTGCCCGTGGCTGCCGGTGCGCGCCGGCGAACTCCCCTGCCGCGGCCTCGGCGCGCGCATCGAATCGTGGGACGAGCACGGCCGGCCGCACTTCGATCAAGTCGGCGAACTCGTGCTCACCGCGCCCTTTCCCTCGATGCCGGTGTTCTTTTGGAACGACCCGGACGGCCGTCGGCTGCGGGCGAGCTATTTCGACACCTTCCCCGGCATCTGGCGGCACGGCGATTGGATTGAGATTAAAAAAAACACCGGCGCGTGCGTCATCTACGGCCGCTCGGATTCCACGCTCAACCGCGGCGGCGTGCGCATGGGCACGAGCGAGTTTTATCGCGTGGTCGAAGACCTCGCCGAAGTGCAGGAAGCGCTCGTCATCGACACCGGCGGCCTCGGGCGCGAGGACAAGCTTTTGCTCTTCGTCGTGCTGCGCGCCGGCTGCGCGCTCGACGACGCGACGCGGGCGAAGATCAACGCGAAGCTGCGCGCCGAAATCTCCCCGCGCCATGTGCCCGACGCGATCTTCGCCGTGGCGGAAATCCCGCACACGCTCAACGGCAAAAAACTCGAGGTGCCGGTGAAACGCATCCTCGCCGGGATGCCCTTGGAAAAAGCCGTCAGCCGCGAAGCCGTGGCCAACCCCGCTGCGCTCGAGCCCTTCGTCGCGCTGGCGGCGGCGGGGGGGTAAATCTGGGGCGTAGCGAAGGGCTGATTTTAACACCGAGGACACGGAGGCAGCGGCACAGAGACCGAAGAGAAGAAGGCAGGAGTTTTTCAGAAAAACAAAGGTTCCATTCTCCGTGTCTCTCTGTGCCTCCGCCTCTTCTGCCTCGGTGTTAAATTACACACGCTTCGCAGCCTGCTCGCGCAATTCGACCCGGCGGATTTTGCCGCTGATGGTCTTCGGCAGTGCCTCGACGAAGACGATCTCGCGCGGATATTTGTAAGGTGCCGTCACCTGCTTGCAGTGCGCCTGCAATTCCGCCGCGAGTGCCGGGCTGCCGGCGTGGCCCCGGCGCAGGACGACAAAAGCCACCACCAGCGCGCCGCGTTCCGCATCCGGCCGGCCGACGACGGCGGCTTCCAGCACGGCGGGATGCTCGATGAGCGCGCTCTCGACCTCGAACGGCCCGATGCGGTAGCCGCTGCTCTTGATGACATCATCGCCGCGCCCGACGAACCAGAACCAGCCGTCCGCATCGCGCAACGCCACGTCGCCCGTGAGATACCAGTCGCCTTGGAAACGCGCGGCGTTTTCCTGGGGATTTTTCCAGTATTCCTTGAAGATGCCGACCGGCCGCTGCGGCTGCACGCGCACCGCGACTTCGCCCGTCTGGCCGGGCGGGCATTCCCGCAAATGGGCGTCGAGCACGCGCACGTCGTAGCCCGGCGTCGGCCAGCCCATCGCGCCGGGGCGGATCGGTTTGCCGGAGGCGGGGAAATTTGCCACGAGCACGACGGTTTCCGTCTGGCCGTAGCCGTCGTGAATCGTGAGTCCGGTCGCCGCGCGCCAGAGTTCGATGACCTCGGGATTGAGCGGCTCGCCGGCGCTGACGCAGTGCCGCAAGTTTGGAAAAACATACGCGCCGAGGTCTTCGCGCACGATGAGCCGCAGCGCCGTCGGCGGCGCGCACCAAGTCGTGATCGGATACGCCGCGAGCGTGCGCAGCGTCGCCGCCGGATCGAACTTCCCGCGCGTATCCCACACGAACAAACACGCGCCCTGATGCCACGGCCCGAACAAGCTCGACCACGCCGCCTTGGCCCAGCCGTTGTCGGCGAGATTCCAATGCACGTCGTCCGGTTTCAGATCGAGCCAGAGCGCGCCGGTGACGCGGTGGCCGAGCGCGCAAGAGGCTTGCGTGTGCAGCACCATTTTCGGCGGGCCGGTCGTGCCGCTGGTGAAATAAAGAATGCCGTCGTCGTCCGCGCGCGTCGGCGGCCCGGCGTCGAAGTCGAGCCGGCCGCGCACGGCGGCTTCGGCGAGATTGTGCCAACCTGGCGGCGTGCTCTCGGTTGAACACGCCGCGACGCGCACGCCGGCGAAATCTTGCGGCACGCGCCGCGCAATTTCCTGATCCGCGACGATGCCGCGCACCTCGGCGGCGCCGATGCGATAGGCGAGGTCTTTTTCCGTCAACAACGTCGTGCCGGGGATCGGCACCGCGCCGAGTTCGATCAAGCCGAGCACGGCGAGCCACCATTCCGGCACGCGCGGCAACACGACGAGCACGCGGTCACCGCGGCGCAGCCCGAGCGCGTGGAAAAATGACGCCGTCAGCGTGGCTTCGTCGGCGAGGTCGTGCCAGGTGTATTGCCGCTCGCTCTCGCGCCCGCTTGCATCGACCCACCAGAGCGCCGTCGCGTGCGGCCGCTCCCGCGCCCAGCGGCCAATCACGTCGCGGGTGAAGTTGAAAAACTCGGGCGGCGCGGCGGACGCAGCATCGCGCTCGCCATTGCGGTTGTCGGACAGGCTCATGGGTTGGGGGAGAAAAAAGCAGGCTCCACGATCTCAAGCGCAACGTCCACCCGCAAGCGCGCAACGGCACAGATTTAGCTCATCAGCAGCGCGATCCGCCGTGCCCGCGAAGGTCGGCGGCCGGCTCACATTTTTTATTCGTCGTTCCATGTCCAGCAGCCCCGACCAAACGTTAAGCGAATCCGCCGTCGCCACGGCATTGCGCCCGGTAGATTTTTCATCGCCGACGGATGCCGGGTCGGCCGCCGTCAGCTTCCAGCATTTCGCCATCGCCCGGCGCGAAGATGGCTCGCTGCACGAACTCGGCCGCGGCGCGATGGGCGTGACTTACAAGGCGTTTGACACGCAGCTCGGCAGCCACGTCGCGCTGAAGGTCATCAGCCCGCACTACCTGCACGACGGCGCCGCGCGGGAGCGTTTTTTGCGCGAAGCGCGCGCCGCGGCGCACCTGAATCATCCCAACGTCGCCAGTGTGTTCCATCTCGGCAGCGACAACGACACGGTGTTTTACGCGATGCAATTCGTCGAGGGCGAGACGGTCGAATCGTTCGTCAAACGCCGCGGTCCGCTGCCGCCGCGACAGGCGTTGCAGATCATCCTGCAAGCCGCGCAAGGACTGGCTGCCGCGAACGACCGCGGCTTGATCCATCGCGATATCAAGCCGGCCAATCTCATGCTGGCGCACGCGCGCACGGCAGCGGACGGCATTGAGGAAGAGGAAGATGAATTACACGTCAAAGTCATCGACTTCGGCCTGGCGAAAAGTCTGGTGAAAGATGACAAAGCCGCCACCGAAGCCGACGACAACGCCGCGCCGCGGCTCGCCGCTTCGCTCACGGGCGGCGGACCCGTCGGCACGCCGTATTTCATGAGTCCCGAGCAGATCGACCCGGCCGGCGCCGCGGCGCTCGACGCGCGCACGGACATCTACAGCCTCGGCGTGACGCTGTGGTATCTGCTCGTAGGCAAGCCGCCGTTTCAAGGCACGCAGTTCCAGGTCTTCAGCCAGCACATGAGCAAGCCGCCGCCGCTCGAACGGTTGACAGAAGCCGGCATCGCGCCCGGCATCGTGTCACTCGTGGATTCCATGCTGGCCAAGGAGCCGGAGGATCGGCCCGCCAGCTATCGCGTGCTGACCGGTGCGTTGAAGCGCTTGCTGCGCGAAGCCGAGTCGCCGGGCGCGCGCGAGACCGTTTCGTCGGCGGGAACGTTTTCTTTTGAATCCAAAACCGCGTCGGCATCGGCGGTGCCGACGGCTAGCTTCGCGTTGGTCGAAATCTTGCGCCGCCGCGGCGCGCTGCCGCCGCGCGAGGCGTTCCTGCTGCTGCGGCCCGTCGCCGGTTTGGTGGATGGCGTCGCGGCAGCCGCGGCATCGCTGCCGGCCGCGCTCACGACGGAAAATCTGCGCGTGGAATTTGCCGAGCCGCCGGCCAACTTGCGCGACCTGCCCGCGCGCGCGGTCGATGTCTGGCCCGCGTTCACCGTGCGCTTTGCCGCGGCAACGGCGGTCGGAGAAAATTCGGCGAATGCCGCTTCCGCTGCCGTGGACCTCGACCGCACCCTGCTGCCCGCCGCAGCCCATCTCGCGCGCGGCGGGATGCGCGCCCACCCGTTGCGCCAGCTCGGCGCGCTCGCCTACGAATTGCTCAACGGCGCGCCGCCCGGCCCCTTGGGATTTGTGCCGATCAGCGCGCTGTCGGAGCAAGGAAATTATTTGCTGCGCGAATGTCTGCACGGCGGCAGCAAAGCGGCGCGCGCCTTCCCGTCCGCCGCCGTTTTCATCGCGGCCTTGAGCGAAGCCACGACGCGCAGCGGCGCCTCGACGCTCATCGAAGCGCCGCTGCCGAAAATGCTGTTGACACCGCTGACGCCCAAGCCGCCGGGGGAAGAATCCTTGCCGTATTTCGTGCCCGCGGAGCCGGCTTCCTCCTCGTCGTCCGCCGCGCTGTCGATCTGCGCGTTTTTGCTGTTCCTCGGATTGGCCATCGGCGGTTACGTCTGGCGCAAACCGATCGCGGATTATTTGAATGAAAAACGCGCCGCGGCAAACTCCCCGCGCGCGACCGCCGCGCCGTCCGTCGTCGCCGCTGCGCCGACGCCGACGCCCGCCGCGCGCAACGTTGTTGCCGCCGCCACCCCTACGCCGCGCGCCATCGCCACGCCGACGCCCGCGTCGGTGGCTTCGATCAACGCCGCGCCGCGCTCGCAGCAGCTATCATCGCAGCCGACGCCGTTGCCTTTCTATTTGCAACCGCCGCAGCCACAGCCGCCGCCACAACAGCAAACGCCCCCGCCATTGCCGCCCATGAATGCTGGCGGCATGCCAATGATGTTCCCACCGCCCCCGCCACCACCTCCACCGCCCGACGGCGGCGGTCGCCCCGGCGGCGGCCCGCCGCGACGTTGAGGCGAGCATTCCCAAACAGAGTTTAGGAACGAGGGAAAAGGCTTTTTAATCTTCTTCTCCCTTTGCGGCTTTGCAGACTTTGCGTGAGGCATCTGCCGCCCGTCACATTCCCAACAAGGCGCGCAGATAGCGCGGCGCGGCGGAGCCGAAGCTCAGGATGCGGTCGTGCATCGCTTGCACGTCCGCTTGGTCGCCGCCGTGTTTCGCGCGGTAATCGCGCACGAGATCGTTGACCTCGGCGTTGCCGACGAAATACGTCGAGAGCTGCGTGGCCGACAGGTTCGCCCGCCGCCATTTGCCGAAGGCTTCGCCTTCTTCCTGAAAGCCCTCGTTCATCATCAAGTCGATGGCTTCTTTTTCCGTCATGCCGGCCGTGTGGATTTTCTGGTCGAGGATCGCGTTGAGGATCAGGCGCAGGCGCATTTTGAGCTGCTCCATTTTCACCTCCGGCCCGCCGTAGCCTGCGGCGGCCATGAACTGCTCGGCATACGTCGCCCAGCCTTCCATGAACATGCCGCTCGTCCAGACGCCGCGCACGAGCGTCGGCGCTTGGAAACGGTTCGCCAGCGTCAGTTGCAAGTAATGACCCGGCATCGCTTCGTGGATGGTCAGATCTTGGAGCATGTAATCGTTGTATTCTTTGAAAAACGACGTGCGGCGCGCGGGCGGCCAGTCGGCGGGCGTGGGCGAGATGGCGTAAAAGGTCGCCTCGTTTTTCGCCAGCGCGCCCGGCGCGTCGCAATACGCCACCGCGAAGCCGCGCTGAAACTCGGGCATCACGACGACCTCCACCGGCTCGTCGGGCACGCTCACGAGCCGGTGCGCGCGCACGAAATCGGTCGTCGCTTTCAAGTCCGTTTTGGCCAGCCCAACGATGGTGTCGTTGTCAGGACGTGTCTCGGCCAGCTTGTCGAGCACGGCTTTGCAAACGGCTTTCAGCGATTCCGGATACGGAGTCGCGCCGGGATCATCGCGGTCGGGAAAATATTTCCGGTAAAGCGGGCGCGCGGTCGCATACATTTCGGCCTGCGCTTTTTTTAATTCCGCTTCCGCGCGGCGCAGGATTTCCTCCTTGCTCAAATCCGATTCGAGCGAATAGCGCAGCCGTTGGCGGAACTTTTCGTCGCCGAGCCGGAAGTCGCCTTTCGAGCGCGGCAGCAGGTCTTCCTTCAGCCACTTGCCGTAATCTTCGAGCGCCGCGACCGCCGCCGCTTGCACGGGCGCGATGGCGGTTTTCAACTCCGGCGCTTTTTCGAGAAATGCGTTCAATTCCTCGCGCACGAGCCGCAGCGTGCCGGCGTTTTGCACGATGGCGGTTTCGGTGTGAACGACCGGCGGATTTTGCAAGTTCGCCTTCGCCGCCGCGACCGCTGCGGGCACCGCTTCCAAGCGACCTTTCACGTTGCGCAACCGCTCTGGCAGCGGCGCAAACTCGCGGCTGAGGAGCAGGTAAATGGCGTTGCCGACGTTGTATTGCAGCGGGTTCCACTGCCACTCGCGCACGGTGCGCAACTCGAAGACGGTGGACTCCAAATTATTCTTGAGAATCTCCGCATCGACGCGGTTGACGGCGCTCAATTCCGCGGTCGGCACGGCGGCGAGCGCTTGCAGCGCGCGCTCGGCCAGGGCGACCTCGGCGTCGATGCCGGCGTGCGTGCGGTCGTTCAGCCGCGCGTCGAAGCGGTGCTCGCCGAGCGTGGTCGCCCACTCGGGTTTCAGGGCGAGGTATTGCTCGATGCAATCGCGCGCGATTTTTTCAAAACGCGCGTCGGCCGTGGTCGGTTCGTCCGCGCGCGATGACGGCAGCGCGGCGGCAAGGAATGTGGTGAGCAGCAGGCAGCAGATTTTTGGCAGGGAGAACATGGGGGTTGGGATTTTCGAAATGCGCGGACGCAACAGCGACGCGGCGGCGCGCGCACGCGGGGAGTTTTTCTATTTCCACACGTCGCGATAGATCGGTTTGACGTGAACTTCGCCGCCTCCGAAGTAAAACGTCTTGTCGTAGAAAAATGCGTGCGAGTCGGTGCGATAAGTCAGCCGGCGCGGCGCATCCGTGTAGTTCGGATCATAGACGCGGTAGATCGTCTGGCGCGTGGCGGACGACGCGGGTTCGCGCGCGAGGACAACGACGGAATGGTTCATCGACAGGCTCGGGAAATTGATGAGCCACAGGATCGTCGGCTCGCCGCGCGCCAAGGCCGCGTCGATCTCCGCCGCCGTGCGCGCCTGCCGCTCACCCGTCGGCGACCAGAGGATGCCGAAGTTGCCAAAGCGGAAATACGTCGGCCAGCCGAGGCCGAGATTTTCCTGCAACACGCCGACGCGCGCCTTGCTCAGCTCGCGTAAATCGCGGTAGCCCGGAAACACGACGCGCTCGCGCTCGGGCAACGCCGCGCGCCAGACGGAACGGCGCGTCACCGCGCGCACCCGCGCTGCCAGGGCGTCGTCATCCGCGAGCGGCGGCGCGGCCGGATCGAAGCGGGCGAATTTCCAAAATTGCACCGCTGCCCGCGCGACCACAAAGCAGCGCCGCGAATATTCGCGCTCTTTTTTCGGCTTCTGCCGATGGCGGGAAAGCACCTGCCCGCCGCGGTATTCAAAGACCGTTTCGTTCGGAAACGCCAGGCTGTCGCGGCGATAATCGAACGGCCGCGCGCGGGCGCAGAGAGGCAGCAGAAGAAAAAAGACGAATGCAGAATGACGAATGACGAATGGCGGGAAGTGGAGAGTCGAGCGTTGAGCGTTGAGAGACCGGAAGAAGGGGAAGTTTTTAATCCACTTGGAAACTGAGAAGCTGTTTAAGGAAAGCGCCTTCAGGCATTCGTCATTTGTCATTCGTCATTTTCTTCGCCTCAGCTCGGGCAACAATTCGTGCAGCCGCAGCAGCGCCGCGGTGTCGCGGTCGCCGTCGTCGGGCGCGCGGGGGTGGAACATGAACTCGTGCAACCCGCGCGGCAAGCGCGGCAGGATGGCGGCGATCTCGGCGGCATCCATCCGCTCGAGCCGGTCAAGTCCCCAGAGCGTGCGGCTGGTGCGAAACGGACAGCGCCGCCGCCGCCGCTCGCCGAGCCAGCCGAGCAGTCCCGAGCCGAGCGCCAAAGCGCGGCGGCGGCGATCAAAACTCATGGGCCGCCCGAGGCGCAGCCAGCCTTTGAACCCGCCGCCGAGCGCGCGCAACACCTGTGGATACACCAACGGGTGCGAGTGCAGGTGATGGTGGGAATTGAAAAATGCGCAGCGCAATCCCGTTTTGCAAAACATCCGCCATTGCGCGTTCACCTCGCGGCGCATCAATTCGCGCGCCGCGCCCGACAGCCCGAGCGCCCAGCCGGCGCGGGCCGGCGAACGCCCCCACGGCCAAGCCGGCACTGTCACCGGAGTCGAGTCATTCAAGTGCAAATGCCAGCCGATGAGCAGCGCCGGGTGCTCGCGCGCCAGCCGCACGGCGTCGGCGGTGCCCGGCTGGCCAAACATCAGCGAAGCGCCGTCGAGCACGCCGTGCCGGTGCGCGTGGACGATGGCCGCGTTGATCTCCGGGGAAAGGCCGAAATCATCGGCGATGAAAAGAATTTCTCTCAAAGGGGGGACGCGTTTAGAGTGCTCGCGCGATGACGACTTTGCAGGCAGGGCAGTCCGTTTTGGTCACCGGCGGGAGCGGCTTTATCGGCCGCCACCTCGTGGGCGCGCTCCGAGCCACGGGCGCGCGGGTGCGCGTGCTGACGCGTGCGCCGGAGGCAGTCGAACGCTTGTTTGCCGAGGGAGACGGACACGACGGCGTGGAAGTCTGCGAAGGGGACTTGCTGTCGGCGGAAAACGTGGCCAAAGCGTGTGCCGATGTCGAGACAGTTTTTCACGTCGGCGGCCTTTACAAGTTTGGTCCGCGCCACGCGCGCGAGATGTGGCGGGTGAACGTCGAAGGCACCGAGCACGTCCTGGCGGCGGCGTGGCGGGCGCGCGTCGGGCGGGTTGTTCACGTCTCCTCCACCGGCGTGCTCAGCGGCGGCTCGCGGAAGCCGCTGACCGAGCGCGACTTTCCCAGCCACCGTCCGCGCTGGTCGCCATATCGCGCGAGCAAGTGGGAAGCCGAACGCCGCGCGCTCGACTGGGCCGCGCGCGGTCTGCCCGTCGTCATCGCCTGCCCGCCCTGTCCAGTCGGACCCGGCGACGAGGGACCGACGCCGACGGGCCGCATGGTGCTCGATTTCATCGCCGGCCGGTTTCCGTTTTCCGCCCGCACGGGATTGAATTTCATCGGCGTCTCCGATCTGGTCGGGGGCCTGCTCGCCGTCGCGCGCCAGGGTCGCCCGGGCGAGCGCTACTTGCTCGGGCAGGAAAATCTGTGGCTGGATGAATTTCTCGCGCTGCTCTCCGAACTGACCGGCCGGCCGCCGCCGCGCGTGCAACTGCCGTGGCCGGTCATCGCCCTGGCTGGTGTGTTCGGCGAAGCCGCGGGTCGGCTGGGCTGGCACCGGCCTGGCGAAGATCGCGCCGCCGAATGCCGCATCTGTCTGGAGACGGCGCTGAAGGCGCGCTGCGTGCAATTTTTCGACTGCGACAAGGCGCGCTGGGAGCTCGGCTGGCAGCCGCGCCGACCCTTGCGCGACAGCGTGGCCGAGGCGGTCGCGTGGTTCCAGGCGCGACTCCCGGCAGCCGCGGCGCAGTCACGCCCGGCGAGGGCCGCCGCCGCCACTTCACCACATCATCATCATCCTCAAGGCGGTTGCGTGTCTGCCGCTGCCGCCGCCGAATTGGCCGCGGAGGCCGGAGCCGAAGTGCATGGCGCTTCTTGAAGCCGCGCTCATCCTGGTTTGGACGCTGGCGGCAGCACTCTGGTGGTGCTGGGCGTGGCGGCTCGTGGCACGCCAGGGCGCCGTGGATCGCGTTGCCGCAACGGGGAGTCGGGAAAAGCACGCGTCTGTCCGATTGACGATTTTCAAGCCCTGCCCGCCGCTGGGCAGCAGGCAGGTTGGCGCCGGATTAATCCGCGCGCTGGAATCTTTTTTTGGTCAACTCGACGCCGGTTGCGAACTGCTGCTCGGCATCAACGCCGAAGACCGCGCCGCGTGGGAGCCGCTCGTCCGCCGCTGGCGCGTTGATTATCCCGACGCCGCGTGGCGAGTCGTCTATCGGCCAGGCTTGACGGTGAGCGAGCGGCACGCGAATCCCAAGGTCGCCTGGCAACGCGAACTCGCGCCGCTCGCCAGCGGCGAACTCTGGATGTGGAGCGACGCCGACATCGTCGCACCGGCCGGTTTTTTGCGCGCCGCCCGCGCCGAGCACGCCGCGCAAGGCGACGACGCCACCAGCGTCGTGCTCACGCATCCCTACGCGGTGCGCCGGGCGCCGCATCCCGCCGGCTTGCTGGACGCGCTCTTTGTCAACGTCGAGCTGCTGCCCGGCGTGCTCCTGCTCGGCCGGCGCGGGCCGGACGCCAATCCCAAGCTCGGCCTCGGCGCCAGCCTCGTGTTCCCCGCCGCAGAATTCCGACGGCGCGTCGATTGGGACGACCTCGGTGCGTGCCTCGCGGATGATTACGCGCTGGCGCGAAAATTTCACCTCACCCGGCTCGGCGTCGGCACGCTCGAAACCATCGCCGAACAAACGTCGTGGCGCGGCGCCGCGCTGCACTACTTGCGCTGGCAAAAAACCGTGCGCTGGTGCCGCCCAGCCGGTTTCCTCGCGCAGTTGCTCGTGTTTCCCTTGCTCGGCTGGCTGTTGCTCCTTGCGACGCACTGGCCGCACACAGGCGCGGCGGCGCTGGGCGCGGGTCTGACTTTGGGAATGGAAACGTTCTTTGCGCGCGGCATCTGCCGACGGGCGGGCTGCGCGATCTCGCTGCGGCGGCACTGGCGCGTGCTGCTCGGCTGGAGCTGTCTGCGCGCCGCCGGCTGGCTGGCCTGCTGGCTGCCGTGGCCGGTGCGTTGGAATGGCCGCAACTGGTGGCGTCCGCGCGCCGTCCCCGCACCACGACGCCCCGCGCCCGCCGTCGGCAACGTCGCCGCCGGCGAGGCGTGAGGAGCAGCGCAACTGGATCAGCGCGTCTCGCTTTGCGAGAGCTTGAACTCCAAGCCGACCGCCGCGGCATTATCGGGCAAGCCGTTGCGGCGATTTTCCAAATAACCGATCGCGCGCCGCGCGCTCATGCCCAGCTCCGTCGTGCCGCCGAGTTCGACGACGAGTTGCTGGAGCACGCTGATCGCCTCGGGCCGGCGCGTCTCGGCCAGCGCCTGGATCGCGCTCTGGCGATAGAGCGGCGCCAGGCGCTTGTCGCGCGCCCAGGCGGGCAGCATTTGCAGCGCGACCTCGGGATAATTCCGACCGATGCCGTAGAGCGCGTAGTGCCGCGTGCTGGCGTCGCCATTGGTCAATTCCTCGCGCCAGTAGGCCCATTCCTTTTCCGGCGCGATGCCGTAATAGGCCAGCGCCGCGGCGTGCGCGAGCGGGTCGATCATCGCTTCGATTTTCAGTTGCGGCTCGCGCGCCACGGCGAAGCTGCCGCGCGGATAGCCGGCGTTTTTCAGCAGCGTGAGCGCGCCGAGGATTTCGCCGGTGTTCACCCGGAATGCCTCCGCGCTGGGCAAGCCCTTGGGCGCGCCGCCGGCGAGCACGTCGAACTTGGCAAACGCGCCGAGCATCGGGTTTTCCAACACCAGCAGCACGGCCGTTTGCAACGCCTCGCGCGAGGTCTCGGGGCAGGCGCGGACGCGGGCAAAGAGCGCGTCGAGCACGGGCAGCGCGTGCTCCGGCTCGGTGTCGAGCAGGAAAGGCTGGACGCCGCCGCCCACGACGTTGCTCAGCCGGGCCGCCACGGTGGCCAGGCGGGCGGAACGACTCTCGCCGGGCGCGAGCACCACGTCGGTGTCGCGGGCGAGGACGACTTGCGCCGCGCGGCCTTCCGCGACGCTGTTGAAAACCAGGCCGGCGTTGAAGGTCACGCGCAGCGGGTGGGAAAATTTATTGACCAGACTGGCGAGAATTTCATCCCGGCCATTGCCGCGATACTGCGCTTCGAGCCAGCGGCGGCCGAGACCGTCCCCGAGGGAAATCTCGACGCTCTCCGTGGAGGCGCCGACGGCTGGTTTCGCCGCCGGCGGGGCGCCATGAGCCGCCACCGCCGCCGCGGCGAGCGACGACCGGTGCAGCACGAGGAGCAGGGTGAAGGCGACGCCAACCGAGGTCAGCGCGCACAGCATGGGGATTTTCCAAGGAATGAGCAGGCGGAGCATGGGGGTTGAATTCAATTTTAGCTAAAAAGCAGCTTCCGCGCCCAGTCGTGTGTGAAAAGGAGCGCGAAAACGGGAGAATCTGGCTGCGGACGGCGAAGCGTGTATCTTGTCGCCGCACGACAGCGCTGGCCCGGACAGCGACGCTGACCTGATTTTGTATGCTCACCAAGGCTCGGTATCCAGACTTTATTGCCCGACTGTTCGTGCATGAAGAGACGCTCGCCATCCCGCTGCCGACGGGACCGCTGGAACTGGAACGGGTGATCCGTCTGCGGGAAGCCGACGATGCCACGCTGCGCGGCGGGCTGCCCGTGGCCGACGCGGCGCTGGTGCCGCTCGTGCGCGCGGCGCTCTTTTATTTCCTCAACGCCCTGCCCGAGAGCCACGCGATCCTGCAAAAAGCCGAGGGCGATGTCGCCGCGTATTGGCACGGCATGGTGCATCGGCGCGAGGGCGATTTTGACAACGCTCGCTACTGGATGCGCCGCGCCGGCGAGCAGCCGACCTTTGCCGAGTTGCACGCGCGCGCCGCCGACGGCTCGCCCAACATGGCGCGGCAGATGAGCTGGGACCCGTTTTTATTCATCAACCTCTGCGAGCAATTTCGCTTCGGCGCGGACGACTTGCGCGCCGAGGTCGTCGCGCTCGGCCGCGCCGAGTTCGACGTGATGTTCTCCTACCTCTGGCGGCACGCGGTGGGAAAGGCAGAGAGTTGATGGTTGATGGTTGATGGTTGAGAGTTCAGAAGGTCCGGACAGACGCTGCTCTCTTGCCTTTTCCGATCCATCAACCATCAACTCTCAACCATTAACCCTGCTCTGCGCTTGAGCGAGATCAAATACAAAATCGGCAACGAAAAGCTGGTCAAAGTCACCGAGCCGGCGAGCAAAAAACTGCGCTCGCTGCTGGAGCGCCAGGGCCGGCCGGGCGGCGCGTTGCGCGTCGCGGTCATCGGCGGCGGCTGCTCGGGGTTGCAATACAAAATGGACCTCGTCGATGGTCCGGCGAATCGTGACATCCTGGTGGAAAGCGCCGCCGTGCGCGTGGTCGTCGATCCGAAGAGCGCGCTGTTTGTCAGCGGCTCGCTGCTCGATTTTTCCGACGATCTGCAAAAGGGCGGCTTCAAGGTGACGAATCCGAACGCCGTCGCGCACTGCTCCTGTGGCGAGAGCTTTTCGGCGTGAAAAAAGACGCGCGTTTGCGATGACCGATTACTTCGCCCTGCTCGGCGAGCCGCGCCGGCCGTGGCTCGATCCGGAGCGAGTGAAGGCAACGTTTCACCGCCTCAGCCGCGAGCGGCATCCCGATCAACAGCAGGCGGCGGCGGACGACGGCGCCTTTGCTGAATTGAATGCTGCGCAGGAAACCTTGCGCCAGCCAAAGCTGCGGCTGCGACATTTGCTCGCGCTCGAATTTCCCGAAGTCGCCGTCAGCGGACCCGCTTCCGTGCCGCCGGCGCTGGCCGATGAGATTTTTCCGATCCAAACGTTGCTGACCAAGCTCGACGTTTTTTTGCAAAAAAAATCCGCCGCTTCGAGCGCAATCACCCGCGCATTGCTCGCCGCCGAAGGTCTCGTGCTGCAAGACGAAGCCGCCGCGCGCCTGGCGGATTTGGAAACCAAATACGC
>JAFAXH010000130.1 GCA_019241085.1 Verrucomicrobiota bacterium
CCCCCGCGGGCAGATGGTTTTTTTGGGAGACGCTCCTTCCCCCTTGTCTCTGTTACTTTACAGTTAATTCCCCCTTTATGGATAACATCATCGCTGCGCAGGAATTGCAGGTTGAACGCAAACACTTCTACATCGAATACCGTGAGAATGGCCGGGGTCGCTTTCTGCGCATCACAGAGGAAGCGCACGGCCGGCGCAACACGATCATTGTGCCCAGCACCGGTCTGGCGGAGTTCATGAACACCCTCGATGAAGTGCTGCACACGGCGGGCAGCGAATTGCCCGCCGAAGTGGCGCCGACTTCGGTGTAGGAGTTGAAGCTTCTCTGCTCTGACTTAGACTTAATCTTCATCCTAATCTCAGTCGCTGCCGCCGGAGGCACTGCTCGGGCGGTGTGCTGCGAGCGCGGAAGGATCAGGATTAAGCTGCAAAAGGAATCACCCTCCGCGGCCGGGCTTGGTGCCGGTGGCCAAAACCGTTTGGAAATGCGGGCTTTGCGCCTCGCGCGAGACGACGGCAACTTGCAGGTCGCGGAAGCCGTGTGTTTCCAACAATCGGTGCAACTCGACCTCGCTGAAGCCGAGCCACAGATCGGCGTAAAGCTCGCGTGCCTGCTCGAAATTGTGCGCCAGCAAATCGAGAATAACGAGTCGCCCGCCAGGTTTCAAAATCCGTTCCGCGGCAGCCACGGCGCGCGGCGGCGCGGCGGCATGGTGCAGCGCCTGACTGAAGATGGCGAGATCGACGCTGCCGGGTGCGATGGGCGGCTCCTGCATGTCGCCGAGCCGGTATTCCAGATTCGCAAAGCCGTGCTCGCGCGCGAGAGCTGAGCCGAACTCGACCATCTTCTCCGAGCTATCGACGGCGATGACCTGCTTCGCCGTGCGCGCAAGCAGTTGCGAGAGCGTCCCTTCGCCCGCGCCGAGGTCCGCGATGACCATCGGCGGCAACAGCCCAAAGAGCATGTGCGCCAGCGCCTGCCAGCTCCGGCCCGGACAGTGCGCGCGGCCGAATTTCCCCGCCAATCGGTTGAAATAATCGCGCGCCCGGTCCTCGCGTTTGCGCAACGCGAGTGCCAGCGCGGTGCGGTCGCGGGCGCTCTCGGGAATCTCTTGCGCGCTGGCGGCGATGAGTTCGCGCAGGCGCGCCTGATTGGGATCAACCACTGCGCCCTCGGTGGCGCCGGCGGCGACGAGGCCGTAGTAAATGTTTTTGCCCGCGCGTCGGTCGCGCACGAGACCGGCGCGCTTGAGCTGGGCGAGGTGCGCGGAGATGCGCGACTGGCCCATGCCGAGAATTTCCTGAATCTCGGCGACGGTCAGCTCGGCTTGTTCGAGCAGGAGCAAGAGCCGCAGCCGCGTGGCGTCGGCGAGCAGGCGCAGGGATTGGATGAGTGAAGGCATGATGGCAGGCAGTCTGGCGACAATACATCAAAGCATCGTGATTTGTTGATAAATAATTCTTGCGCGCCGTGCGATTCACGCTAATTAGCTGGGTTCGCGCGTCGTCCGCCTGCCCAACGCTGGCGGCGCCGACGCGGTTTACATTCCAACATTCAACCTAAGACTGTATCTCTCATGGCCAGTTCCCGCCGCTTCATCTTTTCCTCCGAATCCGTTGGTGAAGGTCATCCCGACAAGGTTTGCGACACCATCTCCGACGCCGTGCTCGACGCCTGTCTAAAGCAGGACAAAAACTCCCGCGTCGCGTGCGAAACCTACGCGAAGAGCAACGTCGTGATCGTTGGCGGCGAGATCACGACCAAAGCAAAGCTCGACTACGTGCAACTCGTCCGTGATGCCGTGCGCGAGATCGGTTATGTGAAC
Source organism: Verrucomicrobiota bacterium (assembly GCA_019241085.1). Taxonomy (GTDB): domain Bacteria; phylum Verrucomicrobiota; class Verrucomicrobiia; order Chthoniobacterales; family SZAS-18; genus JAFAXH01. Next base: position 1,827 of record JAFAXH010000130.1, read on the forward strand.
GACGACGACGTTTTCCACGCGGACAAAATTTTCGTGCAAAACATCATCACCTCGCAGTCGCCTGACATCGCGCAGGGCGTGGACGAGTCGGTGGCGGAAGGCAAAGGCCACGCCGAACAAGGCGCGGGCGATCAGGGATTGATGTTCGGCTACGCGTGCAACGAAACGCCGGAATTGATGCCGGCGCCGATCATGTATGCGCACCGGCTCGGCCGCGCCCTGACGCGCATTCGCAAGAGCGGCCAGGTGCCGTGGCTGCGGCCCGATGCGAAGTCGCAGGTCTCGGTGATTTACGAGGGCAACGACGTGGTCGGCATTTCCAACGTCGTCATCTCGACGCAGCACACGCCCGAGGTGAAACACAGCGAGATCCGCGACTTCCTCATCAGCGAAGTCATCCGCAAGGAATTGCCGGCGGAATTTCTCCGCAAGAACACCGAATTTCTCATCAACCCAACCGGCCGCTTTGTCGTCGGCGGACCGCAGGGCGACACCGGCCTGACCGGACGCAAGATCATCGTCGATACCTACGGCGGCATGGGTCGCCACGGCGGCGGCGCCTTCTCGGGCAAGGACCCGTCAAAGGTTGATCGCAGCGCCGCCTACATGGGCCGCTGGGTGGCGAAGAACGTCGTCGCGGCGGGCTTGGCGACGAGTTGCGAAGTGCAGTTCGCCTACGCCATCGGGCATCCCGATCCGGTAAGCGTGCACATTGATACCTTTGGCACGGCTAAAGTGGAGGAGGAAAAGATCGAGAAAGCCGTGAAAGAAGTTTTCTCCTTCAAACCACGACGCATCGTCGAGCAACTCGATCTGTTGCGCCCGATCTACTCGAAGACAACCAACTACGGCCACTTCGGCAAGGACGATCCGGACATCACTTGGGAGCGCACCGATAAAGCTGAAGCGCTCAAAGCTGCGGCGAAGTAACATCACGCAACAGATATTGAATTAACAAAAATTTACCTACTCCATGAGCACCGCTACCCTCAACGCACCCAAAACGAAAAATACAGACTACCAAGTCCGCGACATCGGCCTCGCTGATTTCGGCCGACGCGAAATCGTCATCGCCGAAAAGGAAATGCCCGGCCTGATCGCGATCCGCGAAAAATACGCCGCGGAAAAGCCGCTCGCCGGCGTTCGCATCACCGGCTCGCTGCACATGACGATCCAGACCGCCGTGCTCATCGAGACCTTGGTCGAACTCGGCGCCGACGTGCGCTGGGCCTCGTGCAACATCTTCTCGACGCAAGACCACGCCGCCGCCGCCATCGCTGCCGCGGGCGTGCCGGTCTTCGCCTGGAAGGGCGAGACGCTCGAAGAATATTGGGACTGCACCTGGCGCGCGCTGGTCAACGCCGAAGGCAAAGGCCCGCAGCTCGTCGTCGATGACGGCGGCGACGTGACGCTGCTTCTACACAAAGGCTATGAACTAGAAGAAGGTGACGAATGGGTGAACTCGCCGAGTGGTAGTCACGAGGAGAAAGTCATTAAAGACTTGCTCAAGAAGATCAACGCCGAGACTCCCTACATCTTCCACGAACTCGTGAAGGAATGGCGCGGTGTTTCGGAGGAAACGACCACCGGTGTGCACCGTCTCTACAAGCTGCACCAGCAAGGCAAGCTGCTCGTGCCGGCATTCAACGTGAACGACACCGCGACGAAGTCGAAGTTCGACAACCTCTACGGCTGCCGCCACTCGCTCGTCGATGCGCTCAACCGCGCGCTCGACGTGATGATCTCCGGCAAGGTCGCGGTCGTCTGCGGCTACGGCGACGTCGGCAAAGGCTCGGCGCAATCGCTGCGCGGCCAGGGCGCGCGCGTCATCGTCACCGAGGTCGATCCGATCAACGCGCTGCAAGCCGCGATGGAAGGCTTTGAGGTCACCACGCTCGAAGACACGCTCGGCCGAGGCGATATCTACGTCACCACAACTGGCAACGTCGATGTCATCACCATCGAACACATGGCGAAGATGAAGGACCAGGCGGTGGTCTGCAACATCGGCCACTTCGACAACGAGATTCAAGTTGACCAGCTCAATAACTACAAAGGCATCGCGCGGGTGAACATCAAACCGCAGGTGGATAAGTATATCTTCCCCGAAGGTCACGAAATCTTCCTGCTCGCCGAAGGCCGCCTCGTGAACCTCGGCTGCGCCACCGGCCACCCGAGCTTCGTGATGAGCAATAGCTTCAGCAACCAGACGCTTGCCCAACTCGACCTTTGGAAGAACAAGGATAAATACACGCCCGGCGTCTATATCCTGCCGAAGAAACTCGACGAAGAAGTCGCCCGCTTGCACCTCGAAAAGATCGGCGTGAAACTCACCACGCTGACTAAGAAGCAGGCCGAGTATCTCGACGTTCCGGTCGAAGGCCCCTACAAGCCGGCGCACTATCGCTACTGAGCGAAAGCCGACTGAATATTCGCGCTAAGATGAAAAGCCGCTTCCGGTCTCCCGGAAGCGGCTTTTCGTTTTGCAGCAATACTTCAGGGCAATTCGCCACCGAGCGACGGCGGCGCATCCGGCACGCGCGCGAGCATTTCGTCCACTTGTTTCCAATCCACTTAATTAGTCGGCTCGATTTATGACCAGCGTTGTTCCGTCATTTGCTGGCAGGCTCGGTGCAGCCATCGGCTCGACTTCATCGCTGTGGGTTTCAGCGGCGGCAGCGGTTAATTTGGATGGCAGGCTCTTGCTCGATTTCACGCCGAGTTCGCGCAATCTTTCCGCGCGGCTGACGAGGCTGCCGCGGCCGGTGGCGAGTTTGTTCAGCGCGGCCTCGTGCGTCGCGCGTGCCTGGTCGAGGCGTTCGCCGATGGCTTTCAAGTCTTCGCAAAAGCCGACGAATTTGTCGTAAAGATCGCCGCCTTGCCGCGCGATCTCGAGCGCGTGGCGGGCTTGTTTTTCCTGCTTCCAAATGCTTGCCACCGTTTTGAGCGCGAGCAGCAAGGTCGAGGGCGTGACGAGGCAGATGTTCTTGTCATGGGCTTCCGCCAGGAGCGCGGCGTCGGCGCTCATCGCCAGTGCATAAGCCGGTTCGACGGGGATGAACATGAGCACCAGTTCAACCGTGATGACCTCCGGCAGCGCGTGATATTTTTTCAAGCTCAAGCCGCTGATGTGCTGGCGCAGCGATTCGAGGTGGCTGCGCAATGCGCTGGCGCATTCTTCGGTCAAGCCGTCGCTCTGCGCGCGGCACCAGCGTTCGTAGGCTGTGAGCGAGACTTTGGAATCGACGATGAGATGCCGGCCGTCGGGCAGGTTGACGATCACATCGGGCTGGTAACGGCGGCCATCCTCACCGAGCAGGCTGGCCTGGACTCGGTAATGTTCGTCGCGCGTGAGGCCGCAGGTCTGGAGCACGGTTTCAAGAATCAACTCTCCCCAGTTGCCCTGCATTTTCACCTGGCCCTTGAGCGCGGTGGCAAGATGGTGCGCCTCGGCGGTCATGCGCTGGCCGGCTTCGGCGAGGGCGCGGATTTGCTCCTGGAGCGTGGCGCGCTCGCGCGTGTCGGCGAGGCGCGCGTGCTGCACCTCGTTTTTGAAGTCGCCGATTTTCTGGCCCAAGGGCGCGAGCAAGGCGTCGAGATTGACACGGTTTTGCTCGGTGAAACGCTGGGTTTTTTCTTCGAGAATGCGGTTGGCCAGCACTTCAAATTCCGCTTGCAGCTTGCGCTGCGAGGCTTCGAGTTCGCCGCGCTGATTGTCGAGCCGTGCGGTGAGTTGCCGGCTGCGTTCCTCAGCCTGCGCGGCCGTGGTCGCCGCGTTCGCGTGCGCTTGGCGTTCCGCGGCCAGGTCGGTGCGGAGCGTGTCGAGCTGGCTTTCCAAAAACGATGCCTGAGCCTTGCCGCCGGCATGCCGGCTTTCCTGGAGAAACCAGACGATGGCCGCGCCTGCGCAAAGACCGACGAAGAGCAAGAGCACTGACATATTTTCAAGGATGCACCGGAGCGAAAGGCGGTCACCGATGCTGCCTCCGAACCGATCTCCGCGCCAGCGCGAAGTTGCGTGGCCCGCCTCAGCTCGCGGCGGTGCTTGTCGCCACCGCGGTCGGCTCGCTGCGTTTCGCGAGCAACCGCTGCACGGCCGCTTCCAATCGCGGCCAATCGACCGGCTTGACGAGGTGCTCGGCAAAGCCGGCGGCGCTGCTGCGTTGCAAATCCTGCTCCATCCCGTAGCCGCTCAGCGCGATGCCGATGATCTGCGGATCGAGTTGTCGCAGGCGCGCCATCAACTCCGCGCCGCTGCCGTCCGGCAGGCCGATGTCGCTGATGACGACGCGCACGGGCTGGGCTTGGAACACCGTCAACGCCTCGGCCACGCTCGACGCCGTGAATACCTGGTAGCCGAGGCGCCGCATCATCAGCCGCAGCATTTTCATGGTGTCCGCGTGGTCTTCAACGATCAAAATGGCCGGCACCGATTTTTTCCGCGGAGCGGGCGCCGATTTTGATGACGCCTGCGCGCCCGGTCGGCTCGACGCCGTTTCGGTGGACGGAGCCGGACCTGCGACCGTGGCGAGTGAGACGACAAAAGTCGCGCCGCGATTCTCGCCGTCGCTCTCCGCGCAGATGGCGCCGCCGTGCGCTGCGACGAGCGCCCGGGCGATGGCTAGGCCCAGACCGAGGCCGCCGTGGCGGCAGCGCGTGGTGTGGGGATTCCCCTGCTCGAACGCGTCGAAGATTTTTGGCAACAATTCTGCGGGAATGCCGACGCCCGTGTCGCGCACCGAAATCTCGACGCGATCGGCAGCGTCCGGCGGATTGCGCGTGGTGACTTCGATCCGGCCCTGACGCGGGGTGAATTTTGCGGCGTTGTGCAGCAAGTTCCAGAACACCTGCTGCAACCGCGCGGCATCGGCGCGGACGTGGTGCGCGGTCGCGTTGCACGCCGCGGTCAACGTCACTCCGCGCGCGATCGTTTGCGCGCGGCAGGTTTCCAGCGCGTGGCTCAGGATGCGGTGAACATCAACCAGCCGTGGCTCGATCCGGAGCTTGCCGTCGGTGATGCGCGTGAGGTCGAGCAAGTCGTCGATGAGCCGCGCCTCCAGCTCGATGTTGCGTTGAATGATGGAAAAAATCTCGCGCAAATCCGCCGAGCTCGCGCTGGTCGCATCGAGCGTGCTGACGGCGGCGAGGATCGGCGTCAGCGGCGTGCGCAACTCGTGGCTGAGCGTGGAGAGGAAATGATCCTTGCGCGCGCTGGCTTCCTGCACCGCGCGATAGGCTTCCTCCAGCTCGATCTGCTGGCGCGCGAGCAGCCGGTCGGTGTGCGCCTTGTAGATCGCGTTGGCGACGGCGCGGTGCAGGACTTCCGGGTTGAGCCGCGACTTGACCAGATAATCCTGCGCGCCGGCTTTCATCGCTTCGACGGCGATGGCTTCGCTGCCGGTGCCCGTGAGCATGACCACCGGGAAAACCCGCGTGCCGCCCAACGTGCGCAAGCTGTGCAGAAACTCGACGCCGTTCCCGTCGTGCAACTGATAATCGAGCAGGATGCAGTCGGGCGCCTCGCGCCGGCAGGTTTCCAACGCGCCCTCCAGCGAGCTTTGCTCAACGATCGCGTAACGATGCGCCGGATCGCACAGGAGCAGACGCCGGCAGGTCTCCCGATCCTCGGGACTGTCGTCCACGATGATGACTTTCAATGACGGCGAGGACATGACTTTTATTGCTGAAAAGAGACCGTGACAACCTAACTATCGTTCCTGTGCTGGCAACGCCTGATGGGCCGGGCATCGGGATCATGGCAAGGTGAAAGCTTCGCGTGGAAAACGGCTGGAATTGTTTAAACGCCGTGGATCGGCTCTCGCACATCGTGCGCCAGGATTTTGGCGGGGGAATCGCGGTCTTTGCCCTCGCATTCCGCGTTGAGGTCGATGCGGCTGAGACTGTCCGAGACATGGTTGCTGTCGTGCCGGCGCAAGTCGGCCTGACTGGTTTATTCAAAAAAAACTCAATCTTAAAACGCCACCAGCCAGGTTTTCGTTCGGCGCGTTTCCCTTCGGGCAGGAGCGCGCGCACCTTGCCGGCAACGGCTTTTGCCGCGACATTGCGTTCGCTTTCCATCGTCG
>JAFAXH010000085.1 GCA_019241085.1 Verrucomicrobiota bacterium
CGACGAGTTGATCGGCTTCGAGATAAGGGTCGTCGAACGCGAGAAATGCCATATAAACCTGACGAAAAATCCGCCACTCAGCGTCCTTCAAAAAGGCACGCTGCCTGGCAATGGCGGGGACGGGGAGCACGGGGGACATGGCGAAGCGGGACGCGGGAAAATAAATTTCTTCTCTGGTAGAGCAGCTTTCGTGCTCTTGTCGGCGGAGCCTAGGGGCGCGACGGTGCGCCGAGGTGTCGTTGGCAGACCCCATTTTTTGCTTCAGATGATCGACGCCCCAGATTGGGATTTGCTCCACGGTCTGTTTGGCGGCGAGGCACCGCCGCCGTTCCGGCATCGCATGGGCTTGCGCCGGAACATCACCGAGTCAGCAGACGCGTTCTACTTTTCCACCTCGCCGTCGTGCGCAGTGCTTACGGAAAAGCAAGCGATCCTCGACGGACCCGCAGCTTCACTTTACCGGCTGATTTCGCCCGAAGGCGACGCGGTGTTGCGCGAATGGGCGGAAATTTTTCTTGGCGAATTGCCGCTGACGACCTCCGAAGACGAGGCTGCGCGCATCGCAAATCATCGCGCGGTCACGCTCGCCTGCGAACCCGATTTGCTGCTGCTGCGACCGCCGCATTGGGAACTGGTCTGGGCCAGCGTCTGCTTTCCAACGCGCTGGTCGTTGGTGGGCAAGCTGCACCGGCCGCTGCGGGAGATTCACGCCGCCGTGCCGGACTTGAATGCCACGCTGGGCCGGCAAATCGACGTGTTCTTCGCCCGCCTCGCGCCCGGCCAAAGCTGGCAGCGGGCGAACTGGGGCCTGGCTGCGAGCGCGCAACGCAACCAGCATCCGAGTCTGCCGCTGCCGGGCATTTGGCCGGACGTGGCGCCGGCGGATTTGTTTTTGCGCATCGAGCGCCAGCAGTTTTTCAAGCTGCCCGTGAGCAGCGCCCTTGCCTTTGGCATTCGCATCGCGATCTACCCCCTGGACGCCGTGCTGGCGGACGCAGCGATCCGTTGCGGTTTGCGCGAAAAACTCCGCACCATGCCGCGAGCCGTGTCGGCTTACAAAGGCATTCCGCCCGACTGGTGGCAAACACTTTGAACGTTGCGGCGGCACTCGAAAATCAATCGCCCAAGTCGATGACGCAGCGAAAGCCGTAGATGACATCACGCTTGGCGGCGGGGACGACGTTGCGCTAGCTGCTCAGCAAAATGTTCGGGCCGTAATCCGCCCACGAGCCGCCACGCAGCACGCCTCATTGCCGCAGCGCGCCGTGAGTTTTGTAAGGGTCCGAGCACCACTCCCAGACTTCATCCGTCGGCAAGCGGTAAAACTGGCCTTCGTCGAGAAAGCTGAACTCGTGTTCCCGTTGCGTCAGCCAATCGCAAAAGGCATAGGCGTCCTTCCAGCTCACGCCGACGACTGGATACTCAGGTGGCCGGCCGCGAAATTGCGCGAGCACAGTTGGACGACCGGCTGGTGCGTGCGGCGCTCAGCGCCAATCCGGTCACGATGTATGCAGCGGCATCCGAGCCACCAATGGAACATCTGGGCACGATCATTACCGCAGCTGTGGCCATCGGCCTTTTAATCCTCGCCTTTTTTCCTCATCGCTCCGTTGCGACCGGGGCAGCCGGCGGCAAGTAGCAATTCGCAAGACACCAATCGCTTCTCGCCTTCCGTCGAGCATCCGTCGCCGCCGCGGCTGGCTCCAGCTTCGCAAGCAAGCGGCAGGGCAATGCCTACGGCCGCCGTCACCGCTACTCCCCTGGCACCGACGACAAAAGCGCTATCCGCGCTCGCACCGTCCCCGTCGCCAAGTGCGACGCCGACTTTTGATGAATTGGTGCTTGCCTCGCAGCGCCGGGCGATGGCGCTTTATCCTGAGCTTGGCCGGGCAGGCTCGCTGCACAACCGGGTGTTCCTGGCGTCCATCAAACGGGCCAGAGAAATCGGTGACAAACGAATGCAGCAACCGGACGGGCCGGAACACTTCGCCGCGCAATCGGCGCAAACCATCGGAGCCAAGCCGGTCGGCTCGCCGCGGTAGGCAGAGCGTCACGGAAGAGTCAGGGCGTGCAAGAGCAGCGCACGAGAATTAGCCGGCTAGGGCTTGAAGCGCGCCAGCATGAAAGAAACGCCGCCGAGCATGGCTCTGGCGCTGGCCACTCCATAAGTGAGCAGCTTGGTAGTCAATCGGCTTTTCAAGTCAGAATGCTCACGTAATCCGCTGTTTTATAGGAACTTATAAAACCGGAGCCTACGGGGCTCGAACCCGCAACCTCCGCCGTGACAGGGCGGCGCTCTAACCAATTGAGCTAAGGCTCCTCAAAGAAGAACTTTCTGCGAAGCAGATGCGTGCCAGCGTGTCTTGATTTGAAAAACCCGACTGGCGCGCGAGGGGCAAATCTGAGCGGCCCAGCGCGGGACCGCAACTTCTTTTTTCAAGCCGGCGGCACCGGGCGCAGGCGCGCCACCACGTCGGCGGGCGTGCGGAAGCAGGCGGCGACGAGGAAGGTCACGACGGTGCCAAAGAAAATGCGCCAAGGAAATTCGATGGTCGGCAGCCAGCCGGGATGCGGATAGGCGGTGGCGTTGAACATGCGCGCCACGTCGTTCGGCAGATCGCTGAGCACGGCAACGGCGAGGAGGCCGCAGGCCATCGCGAGAAGATTGCCGCGAGTGTTGCCGCGGGTGCGGGTGGTCATGCCGAGGAGGAAAATCCCGAGCAACGCGCCGTAGGTGTAGCCGAAGGAGCCGAGCACGATGGGGATGATGCGCACCTGCGGGTGCGTGAGTTTGACCCAGGCCGTGCCGACGCCAATGGCGGCGAGCAGGATGGCGAAACCGACGGTGGCCACGCGGGCGGCGCGCATTTGCTCGACGCTGCTCGCGCAGGGCCGGAAGAGGCCGAGGTAAAAGTCGCGGGTAAAGCTGGTCGCCAAGGCGTTGAGCGCGGTCGAGAGCGAGCCCATCGCCGTGGCGAAGAGTCCAGCGGCCATGATGCCGCGCACGCCGACGGGCAATTCGCGCAGGATGAAGTTGACGAAGACATCCTGCTCGGGCCGTGCGCTGGCGTGGGCGGACTGGTGGTAATACACCCAAAGAAGCACGCCGATGAGCGTGAAGCAGACGGCCACGGGCACGTCGGCGAGGCCGGACAAAATGAGCGAGCGCCGACTGCGCCGGATGTCGGGCGCGGTGAGCATCCGCTGCACCATGTCTTGATCGGTGCCGTGCGTGGCCATCGTGACGAAGACGGAGGCGAGGAACGCCGACCAGACGGTGTATTCGGTTTCCAAAACGTGTTTGACGTTCCCAAAAAATCCGAGGCCGGAGACGATGCCGGTGTCCCAGAAAATCAGTTCGTCGGGCTGGTGCAGCGTCGCGCGCACCTCGCCCCAGCCGCCGACCGCGCGCCAGAGCGTCCAGAGCGCGTAGCCCATCGCGCCGAACATGAGGAAGACTTGGATGAGATCGGTCCAGACGACGGCTTTGATGCCCCCGAGCGTGGTGTAAATGGCCGTCACCAAGGTCAGCAGGCCGACCGCGCCGACGTAGAGCCAGAGCGTCTGGCTGAGGTCCGGATTCACGTCGCGCAGGAGTTGCCAGGCGACGACGAGCAGGATGGCGGGCACATACATGCGCGAGCCGCTGGCGAGGGCGCGCGTGACGAGAAAGAGCAGGGAGGAAGCTCGCTTCGTCGTGCGGCTGAAGCGGACTTCGAGAAACTCGTAAATGGAAACGACGCCGAGTTGATAGAAGCGTTGGATGAAAACGTAAGCGACGATTATGCGCGCCATGATCGTGCCAATGGCGAGCTGCGCGTAGGTGAAATTGCGCAGCCCGTAGCCTTCGCCCGGCGTGCCGAGAAACGTGCCGGCGCTGACTTCGGCGGCGAGGATCGACGCGAGCACGGCCCACCAGGGCACCGAGCGATGCCCGAGCGCGTAGTCTTCGATGGATTTTTGCCCGCGGCTGGCGTAGAGGCCGATGCCGAGGATGAGCGCGAAGTAGGCGACGATCACCGCGCCGTCGATGAGCCAGGGTGACAAGCCGGTGGCGGCCAGCAGCAGGGGCAAAGGCATCGGCTCCTTGTGGCCGAAGGCTGCGGCGGCGTCAATGCTAGCGAACTGGTTCGCAGGTAGGGACGCCTCGCCGAGGCGTCCGAAGAATTCCGTTGCGCGGAGGGTTTCCGCTCAAACCAGAAGAAAGTCACGGACGCCTCGGCGAGGCGTCCCTACCTGCGAAAGACGAGGGACTACTCGATCACCACCCGCATCCCTTTTTCCACCATGTTGTAGAGCTTGAACGCGTCCCAATTCGCCAGGCGCACGCAGCCGTGGCTGGCGGCGCGGCCGATGGTTTCGGGGTTGTTCGTGCCGTGCAGGCCGATGCCGGGTTTGCTCAACTGCATCCAGGCGATGCCCACGGGGCTGTTCGGGCCAGGCGGCAGTTCGTAGGCGTCACTGGAACGCTTGCCGTGCAGGAGCATTTCTTTGTCCCAACGGAACTCTGGGAACAAGGCTTTGCCGACGATTTTCCATTCGCCGACGGGCGTCGGGATCGAACTGGAGCCAGGCGTGACCGGGAAGGCGGCAATGGTGCGGCCATTGTCGCGGAGTTCCAGGTAGCATTCCTTCACGCTGACGTGGATGAACGCCGCTGGTGACAGCACCGGCAGCGCGGGCATGGCTACGGCGGAGGGTTTCACCGTTGGGTTGTTGGAGGAGGAAGCTGCCGCTGGCGTCGGGGTGGGCGAGGCGGACGGCGCGGGCGATGATGGTGCGGCGCTGTCGCCGGCCAGGGTGTTGGAACGGACGAGGACCGGCGTCGGGCCAGGCGCAGGCGAAGGGCTGGTGTTTGGAGCGGCGGCGTTGGAGGAAGCAGCGCCGGCGGCGTTTTTCTTGTTAGCGGCAGCTTGCGCGCGCTGGAGGTCGCGCCAGCCACCGACTTGCGCGAGATCAAAGGGCGGCTGGACGTTGGGCACGGTGACGGTGTCGCCGGCTTTCAGCGTGTCGATCTTTTTCGGCGCATTGAGCTTTTTCAAAAAATCGACGCTGGAATGAAAGCGTTCGCCGAGCAGTTCGGAAAGCTCGGTGTAGCTCATCGCTTTGAGCTTGGCTTGTTCGGCGAGCTGCGAGGGCAGCGGGCCGAGACTGGCGAGGTCTTCGGTGGTGATGGTGTAGGCGATGTAAAGCGGATCAATCGCGGCGAGCTGCGGCGATTGGGGATCGAAATCGTTCGCCGGTTTCTCGACGCCGTGCGCCGCCTGCCAGTGCAGCCAGGCGAGCTTGGTGAAGCCGCCGTAGCTGCCGTCGATTTTGCCGGGGCCGAAATTTTCGCGGTCGAGAAAGACTTGCAGGCGCACCGCGTCATCGGTGGGCACCTTTGGCGCGGCGGGCGTGGTTGCGGGTTTGGCCTCGCAGGCAAAGGGCAGGGCGAAGCTGGCGGTGAAGACGAAGGCGGCGAGCAGGCGAAGTGAGCGTGGCATGAGTTGCAAATGTCAACGTGGGAACGCCCAGCATACGCACGCGGCGGGCCGGACGCACGCTTTTCGGAAAGAGGTTGAAGCCGCGCCGGTTCTGCACTAGATAACGCGCCCCGCGTGATCGGCCGCCCATATCGCGCGCGCCTCGACCCGAATTTTTTTCCCGGCTTATGAACCTGATCATTCAAAACATCGAAAAAGAGCAGCAAAAAAGCGACGTGCCCGCCTTCAAGGTCGGCGACAGCGTGCGCGTCCACACAAAAGTGATCGAAGGCGACAAGGAGCGGGTGCAGATTTTCACCGGCATCGTCATCGGCCGCAAAGGCACCGGCTTGAACACCAATTTCACGGTCCGCCGCATCTCTTACGGCGAAGGCGTCGAGCGCGTCTTCCCGGTTCATTCGCCGCGCATTGCCAAGATCGAAATCGAAAAAGCCGGCACCGCCCGCCGCGCCAAGCTCAACTATTTGCGCAACCGCAAGGGCAAGCAGGCGATGGCGGTGCGCGAGGCAAAATAACCCGCGCGGTGCGCGGGAAGCTCCAAGCTCGAAGTTCTAAGCTCTAAACAAGTTCAAAGCTCGAAGCGCGAAGGCAGCAGCGCACAGAAGAAATTTGAACTTGGATTTTTGAGCTTGTTTCGAGCTTCGAACTTCGAGCTTGGAGCTTCTCCCCCACCATGCGTTCGGTTCCAAACCT
>JAFAXH010000046.1 GCA_019241085.1 Verrucomicrobiota bacterium
CCAGCGAAAGGCGACCTGCGCGACGTTGCCGTGCCATTGCACCTCGATCGGCCCTTCGTATTGCGCGTGACGATACGGCCAGCCGTCGTAAAGCGTCTGACGATCCGCGCGGATGCGCGCGACGCCCAACCGGCCGTATTGCTGGAATTCGACCACCGGCGCGTAATCGGCGAGCATGGCGTCCATCTGCCCGCCGATCATCCGCTGCATGTGTGCGCGCACGAACGCGCGCACCGCTTCGGCATTGTCGGCGTTCGCCGGAACAAGATTGGGCGGCGGCGGAACGAAAGGCGTCGGCTGCAGCGGCGCGGGCAGGGGATTCAAGGCAACGAGCGCCTCGACCCGTCCGCCGCCGGGCACCATGAGCGTGCGCGTTTCCGCCTCGTAACCGTCGGCTTCCACGCGGAACGAACGTTCGCCCCGGCCGACGTCAGACAATTCCAGCGGCGTGCGACCCAGCTCGCGTCCGTTGAGGCTGACCCGCGCGCCGGGCGGCAGGCTGCGGAGAAAGACGCGGCCTTCCAACACGTCGAAGACCACTTCCTCCGGCTCGCCCCCGTCGCGGAGCTGCACGACGCGGTGATAGCCGGGCCAATCGCTCAACGCGACTTCGTAGGCGCCGGCGGGCAAACGGTCGAGCCGCGCGGGCGTCAAGCCGCTGCGGAGCACGCGGCCGTTTTGCGCGAGCGAAAAAGATTGTTCCGCCACGGGCGTGACTCGCACGTTGAGGCTGCCGCCGGTGTTCGTCGCGGTCGTCGTGGCGGAAGGCGTTTCGTTATTCTCCGGCGCTGGCGTTCCGGGTGAAGCCGCCGCGGAGAGTGTTTGCGCGGGTTCTCCTTTTTGTTTCATCGCGCGGAAAACGAAGTAACCCACGCACGCCAGCGCGAGCGCCAAACCGAGCAAGCCACAAATCAAAACGAACACCGGTGTGCGTCGCGCCCGCGGCGGCAACGCGGCAGCCGGCGGCATCATCATAGGCGCTGGCGGCGCAGGCATGGGTGGCGGCAGCGGCGGTAAGACGGGAGCGGGGATCACTTGCCGCCGCCGACTGCTGCTGCTCGCGCCGGATAACGCCAAACCGAGCCGGCTCGCGACCTCGCGCGCGCCGGCGGGCCGTTCCGCCGGAGACTTGGCCAGACATGCGGCGATGGTTTGTTCCCAATCATTCGGAATGACGACGCTGCCGACGTCGGCCACCCCGATTTCCAAGTCTTCGCGCCGGCGCGTCACGGGCGGCGGAATTTTCGACCGCACCTGGGACAGGATGTCGCCAGTGTAAAACGGCGGCTTGGAAGTTAATAATTCATAGAGCGTGGCGCCGAGCGCATAAATGTCGTCGGCCACGCGGCTCGGCTCGCCGTCCAATTGTTGCGGACTCATGTAGATGAGCGTGCCGCTGCTCGTGCCGCCGAGTTGCGACACGCGGCTGTAGGAATCCGCCAAGCTGCGGGCAAGGCCGAAGTCGGCGACTTTCAACTCGCCGCCGCGGTTGAGCATCAGGTTCGCCGGCTTCAAATCGCGGTGCACGATGCGCGCGCTCTCGTGCGCGTAAGCCAGCGCGTCGCAAAGCTGCGCCACCCACGGCGCCAGCTCCGCCGGCTCGAAGACGCGCGCCGGCTGGCTGACGCGCAACGCCGCCAGCGTCGAGCCGTCGATGTATTCCATCGCGATCGCCAGCCGCGTGTGGTCACCCACGAGGTCGTAAGTGTGGACGATGTGCGAGTGCGCCAGTTGCAGGCAGCGGCGGGTTTCGCGCTTGAGATCGTCCGTCGCCGCCGGATCGAGACGCAGGAGTTCGGGCATGAATTTCAACGCCACCGGCCGGTCTAGCCGTTCGTCCTGCGCCAGCCAGACGATGCCCATGCCGCCGCGTCCGAGCACGTGTTTGAGCACGTAGCGTTCAAAGAGCCGTTGCTCCGTCCGCAGGCCGACGATGGTGTCGCCCATTTCGAGATCGGAACAGCTTGCGTCGAGTTTGTTGGAATCGGTCATGGCTCCAACGAGTCTGGGAAAGCGGGAGTTTGCAAAATTTCCGCACGCGGCACACGAAAAAAATGCGTGCCCGCCGCGCGGGGCGAATTTTTTTAATCCGCTCCCGCGAAAACCGCGCGCCGTTCCGCGGCGCTCAGTTCGCGCCAAGTTCCCGTCGCCAAATCGGCAGGCAGCGCGAATTCTCCGATGCGCACGCGGATCAAGCGCAACGTGGGAAAATCGACGGCAGCCGTCATGCGCCGGACCTGGCGGTTGCGGCCTTCGGTGAGTTCGAGCGCGAGCCAGCTCGTCGGGATCGCGGCACGGAAACGGATCGGCGGATCGCGCGGCGGCACCGCGGGCGGCGGGTCGAGCCGCCATGCCCGCGTCGGCAGCACGCGACGGCCGTTCAAGACGATTTCGCCGGCGGCGAGCAATCGCAACGCCGCCGCGTCGATCTCGCCTTCCACCTGCGCCCAGTAGCGGCGCGGATGCCGGCCGGACTGCGGATCGAGCAAGCGCGTGTTCAGGCCGCGTTCATCGCTGAGCAGCAGCAAGCCTTCCGAATCGAGGTCCAGCCGGCCGACGGGATAGACGCCGGCGGGAAATCCGAACTCCGCGAGCGTCCGCTGGCCCGGCTGATCCGGCGTGAATTGTGAGAGCACGCCGAAAGGTTTGTGCAAAACGAGGAGCACGGCAAAAGGAAGCGCGGCAAATGAAATTTTACGAGCTTGCTCGACTTTTGGTTGACAGCAAACGGCCGCGTTTTGCAAACTCGCCGGCATGAAGCTCGCAAAGTTATTTCCCCCGTGCCTGGCCGCAGCAGTAGTTGGCGTCTGCTGCATGCAACCCGCTGTTGCCGGCACGACCACGACGGAGGAGGACACCTCCAAGGAACGCGTTCCCCCGACCGAAGCCCCCGAGCATGCCCGCCGTTTCTACATGCGCGTGGGTGTCGGCACCGACTTCGATTACACGGCGACCCGTTTCAGCGGCAGCGCCAGCGTGGCGCCGCCCGTCGGCGCGAGCAACAGCACTTTTCCCACCAACGTCCGGCGGCAGCATTTCTCGGACGTTTATCCATACAGCTTTGACACGGCCTTCTATCGTCCCGAGGTCGAGCTGGGCTACGTGCTCAATTCGCACGTCGAGATTTTCGGCATGTTCAAATACACGCGCGCCGACAGCCGGCCGTTCACGGTCGGCGATGCAGTCGAGTTTGGCGCGCCGATTGTCCAGAACGGCGTCTTCGTCGGGGCGCCGGCGACGACGACGAACCTGCGCGCCAGCTTCGGCGATTACCGTTCCTACGGCGGCGAAATCGGGTTGCGCTATTTCTTCCTGCCACCCGCCGCGCGCCTGCGTCCGTATGTCTCACTGGCCGGCGGCGCCACCTACGTGGAATCCATCGGGGTGCAGTTTTCGACCGACACGGCGGGGACGATTTTCTCCGGCCATTTCTATGGCAACAGCTGGATCGGCACCGTCTCGTTCCTGGCGGGATTGGAGTTTGCGGTGACGCCCTGTTTCTCCATCGGTTTGGAAAGCGGCATCCGTTATGAATCCGCGCTCAAGCGGGACGGCGGCGATCTGCTCACGGCGACGGTTGGCTCGGCGATCAACGACTCAGGCGACCGCCTCTTCGCGCCGCTGAATCTTTACGCGAAGTTTCGCTTTTAAGCGGCCAGAGCGGAGGGGCGTCTCGGTCGTAGGCGAGCAGGCAGTTCGTTCGTCTTTCGCAAGCTGTCGCCAGCTTGCGACGCGCAGGGTTTCCGGCGATGCTCGGAGTTCCTCATGAGGCCATCCCGTCGCCTTCGGCAAAACGCCTGTCTGCTCGCGGCAGCCGCGGCAACTTTCGGAGCGGCCTTTCTTTCGCTGCCAGATCGGGTCGCGGCACAACAACCACCCCTGCAAATCGCCGGGCCGACCCCGGACCCATCGACCTCGAATTATCCGATCCCCGGCATGTCGCGGACGCGGGCGACAACGAACAATCCCGCGCTCCTTGGCGGCGCGCCGCCCAAAGCCCGCGTGACCTCCGCGACAGCCGCTTCCACGCCGGTGGAGCCGCTGGTTTCCCTCACGCCGCAGAGTGACATTCCTGTTTGCAACGCCGCGGTGCTCGAGGCCATTCGCGCCATGCCCACCGGCGGCGGTTATTCCGCCAGCCATGCGGCGACCGAGCGTTTGCGCGCATCCATTTCGCTTCAAGACACCGGCGGACGCGCCTTTAGCATCACGCCCACCCTTGCCAAGCCGAGCTATTGCTCCAGCGCGACCTATCTCGTTTTCCTCAAAGCCGTTGAAATCCTGCGCCGCCGCGGTGACTTGAGGCTCGATGACCGCGCGCTCGGCGCCTTGCTCGTGAACGGCCAGCGCGACGGCGAGGGCGTGTGGGGCCGCTGGAACGCCAACGGTCCCGGCACGGCGCGGCTTTTTCACGAACTCGGTCTCGGCGAAAATTTCATCGAAGGAAACCGCGCGCGGCCCGGCGATTTCATGAAAATTTTCTGGACCCCGGCCATCGGCAAAAAAGAGCACGGCCACTCGGTTGTTTTTCTCGGGCGCGAACGCGCGGGTGATGGCACGGAATGGGTGCATTTCTGGTCGAGCAATCAAGGCGTCGGCTACGGCGACAAACGGGTGCCCGCGACACGGATCAAATACGCGATCTACTCGCGTTTGGAGGACCCGCGCCGCCTCGAAACCGCCGCCGATTCCCTGCCGCCGGTGGACCCTTTTCTCGCCAGCCTGCTGACGCAGGAAACCAGCACCGACGCCGTTCGGAATCAGTGCGGACTGTGAATGCTCCTGTGGCCGCAGCCGCCACGACCGCCGAGAATCACGCCGGCCATTTGCGCGCGCTGGCTGCAACATCGCCCGACGGCACGTTGTCGGTCGAGACATTCATGCGCGAGGCGCTGTATCATCCGCGTTGGGGCTACTACGCCGGCGCGGAACGGCAGACGCCGCGGGTCGGCAGAACGGGCGATTTTTCCACGGCGGCAACGTTGCATCCGGCCTTGGGTCAAGCTGTCGCCGCCTGGGCTTGGGCACATCGGCGTGAGGTGATGCATCCGGGCAGCGGCGTCTGGCACGTCATCGAACTCGGTGGCGGCAATGGCCAGCTCGCGGCGGCGTTTTTGGAAAAATTCGGTTGGTGGCGGCGACGCAAGCTGCGCTACGGCATCGTCGAAATCTCGCCGTCGTTGCGGCAGGAGCAGCAGACGCGCTTGGCGCGCTGGCAGACAACCGGAACCGCGAGCTGGCATGACGACATCGGCGCGGCGCTGGCCGCTGCCAACGGGCGGGCTTTGGTGTTCTCCAACGAATTCGTCGATGCGTTTCCTTGCGTGCAACTCGTGCGCGACCGCGCCGCGCCGCGTGGCTGGCACGAGGTGCGGCTGCGTTGGCCGGAGGGAGCGACGGCTCCTATTCTGCTCGCAAGCGTGGATTTGGACGCGCGCCTTGCCGACTGCGGATTTTTTGATGAATGCGCCATGGCTGCGTTCGCAGATGGCCAGCACGTCGAGGTGCATCGCGCCTACCGCGAATGGCTGACGGACGCGCTGCTCCCTCGCTGGCGCGCGGGACGGTTGCTGACCATCGACTATGGCGACGAACTTCCCGCGCTCTATCACCGCCGGCCGCGTGGCACATTGCGGGCGTATGCGCGCCACCTCCGCTTTGATCCGGGCGATCCGGCGATCTTTACCCGGCCCGGTCAGCAGGATTTGACCGCCGACGTGAATTTTTCCGACCTGCGGCGCTGGGGGCGTGCGCTGGGTCTGCGGGAAGCGACGGGGCCGCTGCTCGATCAGCGCGCCTTTTTACTCCGCTGGCTGCCGCAACCGCCCGTCGCCGACGCGATCGGGCAATTCCTGCTCGATCCGGCGGGCGCGGGCGGCGCGATCAAAGTGCTCGAACAAATCCGGGTTGATGCGGCCGTCAGCGCCGACGGAGTGGGCATGATGAGGTGGGCCTGCGTCACACATATTGCGCCACGCCATTGCCGAACGACCAGTCGGCGGCTTCGTTTTCCACCAGACAAATGATCACGTCTTCCTTGCGCAAGCCGACCGGCGGCGCGTGCAGATTTTCGGCGATGGCGGCATACAGTGCTTGCTTGATTTCCACACTGCGACCGCTGCGCAGAAAAATCTGGATGAGCACGCAATCAGCCGTGTGGTCGATGCCGAGGTAGCTCGGTTCGATGAGGAGTCCGTCTGGAGCGTGTTCGGTGAGCACTTGGAAACGATCGGCTGCGGGGATTTTGACCGTCTCGACGAGCGCGCGATGCACGCCGTCGCCGAGCGCGCGGCGGTAATCCGACGACTTGCCGGCGGGGAGGGAAATGCGGACGAGGGGCATGGGATCAAAAAATTTACGGTGTGCAGTCGAATCGTCTGCTGCGCGCGCCACGGTTGCGCCCGCATCTGATTGGCGGGCCGGCGCGGAATCTCTACGCGTGGGTCGCGAGCTTCGAGCGACCTGTGCCGCCTTTTCTCATGTCAACGTGCGCCGCACTCCACGACTTGGTCCCGCCGATCCTGAAATTTCCGGCGCGGGCCGCGGACGCTGCTGCCGCGCAAGCAACCGGTCGCGCACGATTAAAGGACCGCCGGCCCTGCGTGCATCCTCCTGCTCGCACGGCTGCCACGCTGCTCCCGTTCATGCCCTCGCCAAATTCCGAAGAAGTCGTTCCCGATGCGCCCGCGTCGCCGGCTGCCGGGTTGCGCACGCCCGCTGCCAGCGCGGCGGAAGACATCGCCGCGCAGGATCGCCGGCTCATGGCGGCAGCGGCAGACGGAGACCACGCGGCTTTCGCCAAACTTTACGACCGGCTCGCCGGTCCGATTTTCTCGCTCGTGTTGCGCATGGTGGGTGACCACGCGGAGGCCGAGGATGTGTTCCAGGAAATTTTCGTGCGCCTTTGGAAAAGCGCGCCGAACTATGACGGTGCGCAGAGCAGCGTCTTTTCCTGGGTCGTGACCATCGCGCGCGGGAAGGCCATCGACCACCTGCGCTCGCGCGGTCGCCGCCGGCAGACTTTCACGGAATCCGTGGATGAATTCCCCGAGGCCGCCGCCGCCTCCGCCAGCGCCATCGAGGTCACAGACGCTGCGTTGCTCGCGCAGCACCACGAGGAGGCCGGGCTCGTGCGCCGCGTGCTCACGGAGTTGCCGGGCGAGCAGCGGGAGAGCATCGAGCTGGCGTTTTTCGGCGGGCTTAGCCACCACGAGATTTCCGCCCGCCTGCAACAGCCGCTCGGCACGGTGAAAGCCCGCATCCGACGCGGCTTGCTCCGGCTGCGGGATCATCTGCCCGGCCGCGGTCTCGGCATCCGGCAGGCAGAGCGGGAAAGTGGCAAGGAGGCCGGCTCACGCCCATGATCGACGAGCATCAACAAGAGCAAGCCGCCCTGCACGCCCTCGGCGCGTTGACCCCCGCGGAGACCGCTGCTTTCGAGCGCGAGGCTGCCGCCAATCCAGAACTGGCGCGGCTCGCCGACGATTTGCGCGAAACGGCTGCGGCGCTCGCCCACACGGCGCCGCCCGTGACGCCGCCCGCGCACCTGCGCGCCGCGGTGCTGGAGACCATCGGCGCGCCCATCCCATTCGGAGTCGCGCCGCGCGCTCCCGCGACCAATGCGCACGCCGCGGCGATCTGGCTGCAAAGCGCGGCGGTCGCGGCGCTGCTCATCCTAGGCGGCTGGCTGTGGACGGATCGCCAGCGGCTCTTGCACGAAAACGAGGAGCTGCGAGCGGCGGACACGCTGGCCCAAATTCAACTGCGCATTTTGACTGCCACGCCGGATCGCACGACGCCGGGTGACGCCGCGTTGCTGTGGAACGCCGCGCGGCAGGAAGGCCGCATCGAAACGCGCCGCCTGCCGGTGCCGGACAAAGGCAAGAGTTATCAGCTCTGGGTCATCGACGCCGCGCAAAAGGATCACCCGATCAACGCCGGCGTGGTGCCGATCGACGACCGCGGCGCCGGCGAGTTGCGCTTTCATCCCGCCCGCCCGAGCGCGCACCCGGCGGCGTTTGCGATCAGCTTGGAGCCGAGCGCGGACCCGGCGCTGGCGCCGCAAGGCCCGGTGTTGTTCGTCGCCCAATGACGGCGGCGGGCGGGCATTCGGTGCGCGCACGATGTCCGGCGTGCCCGAAGTAAGTCTCCATGACGAGTGCGCCCGCGTTGAAAAACGAGCCGGAGGAAGGCCGGGCCGGCGATGCCGTGCTGACGTCGCGCGGGGTGGCCATTACTCCCACCCACGCGCTGACCGGCGGCAAACGGTTGGAGGTGGCGAAGACGGCCGCCGCGGTGCGCGCCTACCTGCCGTGGCTGGTGGCGGCGGCGTTGTTCATGGAAAATCTCGACGCCACCATCGTCAACACGGCGGTGCCCACGATTGCCCAAAACCTGGGCGTGCTGCCGTTGAGTTTGAAGGCGGTGCTGACGAGCTACACGCTCAGCCTGGCGGTATTCATCCCGATCAGTGGATGGATGGCCGACCGCTTCGGCACGCGCCGCATTTTCTATCTCGCCGTGACGGTGTTCACGCTTGGCTCGCTCTTCTGCGGGCTCGCGGTGAACATCCCGCTGCTGGTCGGCGCGCGCGTTCTCCAAGGCATCGGCGGGGCAATGATGACACCCGTGGGCCGGCTCGCGCTGGTGCGCACGTTTCCGCGGTCCGAACTGATTGTGGCGATGAATTACGTCGTGATCCCGGCGTTGATCGGCCCGCTGGTGGGGCCGTCGCTCGGCGGGGTCATCGTCCACTGGCTGCACTGGCGCGTTATTTTTTTCATCAATCTGCCCTTCGGCCTGCTGGCGCTGTGGCTGACGAGCCGGCACATGCCGGATTTTCGGGACAACGCCGTGCCGCCGCTGGATCGCACCGGCTTTCTGCTTTTCGGCAGCGGGGTCGCGCTGCTCTCCTACGTGCTGGAAGTCTTCGGCGAACATGGCTTGCCCATCCGGGCCATCGGCCTGCTCGCCGCGCTCTCGCTCATCTTGCTGGGCGCGTATGGCTGGCACGCGCGGCAGGCGACGGCGCCCGTGCTGGCCTTGGGATTGTTTCGCATCCGCACATTTCGGATCTCGGTGCTGGGAGGATTCGTCACCCGGATCGGAATCGGAGGGATGCCGTTCTTGCTGCCGCTTTTGTATCAAATCGGCCTCGGCTATCCCGCGTGGCAGGCCGGGCTGCTGACCGTGCCGCAAGCGTTGGCGGCCATCGGCCTGAAGGTCATCAGCAGCAAGCTGCTGGCGCGCTTCGGCCATCGGAACGTGCTCGTGGTGAACACGGCGCTGCTCGGCGTGACGATTCTCTGCTTTCGCCTGGTCGCGCCGGGCACGCCATTGCTCGGCATCGTGTTGCTCAGTTTCACGCAGGGATTTTTTTCGTCTCTGCAATTCACCAGCATGAACTCGCTCGTGTATGCGGATGTGGCCGACCGCGACGCCAGCAAGGCAAACAGCATCGCCAGCACGGGGCAGCAGATGGCGCTGAGTTTCGGCGTAGCCTTTGGCGCGCTGCTGGCCGCATGGTTCCTCGGTCACGTCGATCAGGCCTCCGCCGCGCAAACGGTGCCGGCGCTGCACAAGGCGTTCACCGTCATGGGTGCGCTGACCATCGTTGCCTCGGCGACCTTCTGGGGATTGCACGCCGCTGATGGAGACAACGTGAGCAACCGGCAGCCGAAGGTCACGGTGACAGGGTAACACTCTGCCGACCATTCGCGGTGCCCTGCTTGGGCGGGAAAAAATGCCAGGGAAGGGACTCGAACCCATACTCCTTGCGGAACCAGATCCTAAGTCTGGCGCGTCTGCCAATTTCGCCACCCTGGCTTGCGAAAGAAGAGGATCGTAAGCAGCAAACCGCCGCCTGTCAGGTAAAAGCTGCTTGCGAGGAAAATCGCACGGTCTTGGTGGCAAAGCGGCCTCGGCGCTCCCGAGCGTGGCATTGGCGTGCAGAATTTATTTCGTCAAAAGCTGGTTCGTATGTTTGTAAACAACGGAACATCACGCCAGTCCGCAATTTTTCCGGCTCAATTTTTGCAGGGAAAATCTTTCCTCGCGGGGCGTGCAAAAGTGCGCCGCAGTGCTATCTTTTTATCTTATGAGGACCGGGCGATGGGTTCTTCAGGTTCTGACCTGCTTCATGGGCTGGGCGACCAGCGCGGTGGCGGCGTCGGGAGGGGGATTTGTGACGGGTGGACGCGGCGTGGGCGTCGTCGGTGTGACCAGCGCGCCAAGTTCAGTTGGGATGAACCATCCGGCAGTTTCCAGCAGCCGGGCCGGTGCTGGCTTGGGAAGCACGGCAGGGCAGATGAGCCATTTGTCCACGCCGATCACGCTGCCGCGAAACATGGCGCTCCTAGGTGGGCAGCTCCGGTTGCCGCAGCTCGTGCAACCTTCCTCCCTCACCAACACTCAGGGACAAAGACACGGCGGACATTCCCGACCGTATTTCTGCCCGGGATATTATGCCCCTGGCTATCAGCCAGGCGTGACGCCCACGCCGTCCGCTTATTCCGGGCAGTTTTTGTATCCCAGCGCTTACGGCTATGCGTTGCCCGAACGGAACGAATACAGCGTAGCCACGAACCCATTTTTTCCAGGCATCCCCGGAATCGCTTACGGCTATCCGTCGTTTCCGTATTTTTACGCGTTGAGCGAACCTGTCCTGGCTAATAATACCGCGACGAACTCGGCTCCGCCGGACAACGCGCCGGCAACTGCGCCGACCGACACGGCTGCCGCACCCGCGCCGGATCGTTCGCCGACACCCTCGGCTGGCGATGCGGAAACGGTGCCGGGCCGACAACTGCCGCCGGCGCTGGATTCGGTCGTTGAAGCAGTGCAGGCAGAGTTGGCGCGGCGCGGCTATTACGTTGGCCGGCCGGATGGCATCGCGGGAAATGCGACGGTCGAAGCGTTGCGTCGCTTTCAAGCCGATCTCCATTTGCGGCCGACCGGACGGATCAATCAAGCCACGCTCTTTGCGCTGGGTCTGAATTAATAAATCGCCCGCTCACCGGATACCTGCGCATTCAAAACGGAGCGTAGGGATCCTCGGCGTGCGGGTCGGCGTGCGTGACCAGCGCGCCAAGGCCAAGCCTGGATCGGCCGCGATCCTCGCCCGCTTGGGCGAAGCCGCTCAGCGGCGTGTCGTTGGCGCCCTCGGGCAACCGTTTGCCGAAGCCGAGGAATTTGAAGGCCATGCCCATGGTGGATGGGTGCATCAGGGATTGGAATGCGCGCAGGTAGTGCCGCGTCTCCTCGTCAGGCGGCTGGCCGGCTTGGGCGATACGCTGTTCGATGGCCAGCAGGTCTTCCCGTCCCAAACCGACCAGAAAATGGTGCTGGTCGCAGTAGCCGAGGAATTGCAGCCCGCGCGCCTCCGCCCGCCCGGTGAGCGAGGTGAATTCCACGTGCGCCGTGATGTCCGCCTCGCCGATGAATTGGAACGGGTCTGCGTTGCGTCCCTGTGCGCGGTAGCCGGTGAGGGTGCCTTCGTTGCGCTCCGGGGCGTAAAATTGCTCGCGTGGATAACCGTAATCCGCCACGAGCACGTAGCCCTGGCGCAGCAGCCGGCTTACGTCCTCGATCCAGCGCAACGCCTGCAAGTTCACCTCCGTGCGATACGGTTGGGAGTGGGCCGGCGGCACGGGCAGCGTCTCAAGGTGGAGGCTCAAAGCGCGGTTCGACGGCGGACCGTAGGTGAAACGAAATCCATTTTTCGTAAAGTCCACGAAATTTTCCTGCCACTGGCCGGCGGCATAGGTGACGAGGTGAACCGGAAACGCATCGATGAGTTCGTTGGAAAAATGCACGCCGCAGAGTGAACCGGCCGGGAGCCGGTCCAGGCCCGGAGACCAGCGCACCTTGTTCCGCGGCCATTTGCAGAGCCGCGCTTCCTGCCGGGCGCGCTGGCCTGCACCCGGTTCAACGATCCAGTAGCGCAGAGTGGCAAAAAGTTCGGGGGAAAATCTGCGCAACCAGCGCAGCACGTCGTTGGCAAAGTCTCCCTCGTGCGCACCCTCTTCGACGATGGTGAAGGAGACGGGCGAACCCATGCGCAGCCACATTTCCTCGAACTGCCGGGCCATGAGCTCGCCATAGATGCGGCTCACGCTGACGCTGGTGATAAAATCACCCGCCCGCCCAATCCGCGCGCGGCCGCTGGCGTAATAGCCAAATTCCGGATGATACAGCGCCTGCTGCATGAACCACTTGAAACTGACCGGACCGTGCCGGCCAATTTCTGCGCGGATATACGACTCGATCGGGCTGGGCGCGGGCGGCAACGTCATGGGAAAGCTCGGGTGGCGTTCACAGAGAGCGAAGACTGGGGGAAACCTGTTCCGATCTTCGCACAGCGCCGCAAATCCGTGCACAAATTTCCTCGTTGCGCCCATTCCCAAATCGTGGAACGACTGACTTTAGGGCGCAATGACTTGGCTCGCGCGCAGGGTGAGACCGCTCGTCCGCGCACGGTGCGCAAGCTTTCCTCGGCCGGTCCCCTGGTCGCCGCTTGACCGCGCCCGCCCGAGCACCCGATTGTTTTTTCCCCACCGATGAGCAGCCTTCCCTGGGACCGCCCCCGCCGCGTGCGCAGTTGGTTTTCCGAGCGCGTGGGAGCGCGCGGACTCAAGCTGGCCGCGCTGGCGCTGCTCGCGGGCATCGTGGTGAGCGGGGTTGCCGGCTATGCGCTGCACCGGCATTTCATGGAAAAGGCGGCGAGCTTCAATCTCGACGAGCTGGGGCAAATGGAGAGCGCCAGCACGATCTTTGACCGCCGCAAGCAGGTCTTTGGACACATCTATCTGCAAAACCGCGAGCCAATCCCGCTGTCGCAGATGCCCGCGGATTTGCAGAACGCGGTGATTTCCGCCGAGGACGCGCGTTTTTATACGCACAGCGGCAGCGACGTGCGCGGCATCGTGCGCGCGGCGTTGAAAAATTTCCGCGCCACCCGCGTGAAGCAGGGCGCGAGCACGATCACGCAACAGCTCGCGCGCAACTCGCTGGCGCTCGGCGGCAAGACGTTCAGCCGCAAAATTCTGGAAATCTACGTCTCCCGCCGGATCGAGACGACGCTGACCAAGGAGCAGATTCTCGAATATTATCTCAACCGCATTTATCTCGGCAGCGGCCTCTACGGCGTCGAAGCCGCGGCCAAAGGTTATTTCGGCAAGCCGGCGCACGACCTGTCGCTCGGCGAGGCGGCGACTCTGGCCGGGATGATTAAAAGCCCGACCTATCTTTCGCCTTGGAACAACAAGGCGCGGGCGACCGAGCAGCGCGACTTCGTCCTCGGCCGCATGGTCGAGGAGGGCAAAATCTCGCGGGCGCAGGCGGACGCCGCGGTCGCCGAGCCGCTGGCAGTGCAACCACGCCGTTTTGCCAGCTCGGATTCGTATGCCGTGGAAGCGATCCG
>JAFAXH010000058.1 GCA_019241085.1 Verrucomicrobiota bacterium
TTCCTCATTCCGTTCGCGGGCTTTCTCTCCGACCGTTTTGGGCGCAAGCCGATCTACCTCATCGGCGCGGCGATGAATGTCTTCATGGGCTTCGTCACTTTCAGTTTGCTGGGCACGAAGAATCCGATGTTGGTCTTCATTGCCATCATCATCGGCGCCGTTCCGCACTCCCTGGTCTATGGCACGCAGGCCGCGCTCATCGCCGAGCAATTCACGCCGCGTCTGCGCTACAGCGGCGCGTCCATCGGCTATCAGCTCGCGTCGATCATCGCCGGCGGGCCGGCGCCAATCATCGCGACGGCGCTGCTGGCGCAATACCATAGCGGCACGCCAGTCGCGATCTACATGGCGATCTGTGCGGTCTTTGGTTTTATCGCCACCTTGTTCCTGCACGAATACTCGGGGCGCGATGTTTCCGAGGAATACGCGCACGTCGGCGGAAGTGTGCCGGCGACGCCGAGCCGCCAGGTTGAGAACAGATGAAAGCCGCCGTTCTCGAACGCGCCGGCGCGCCGCGGCCGTATGCGCAGAGCCGGCCGTTGAACATTGCCCAGGTCGATCTCGCGCCCCCGGGTCCGGGCGAAGTGTTGGTGCAAATCAAAGCCGCCGGGCTGTGTCATTCCGACCTGTCGGTGATGAACGGCGAGCGGCCGCGCGCGACGCCGCTCGTGCTCGGCCACGAAGCCGCCGGCCACGTGGTGGAATGCGCGCCGGACGTGACGGATTTGCGGCCCGGCGATCACGTCGTCATGGTCTTCGTGCCGAGTTGCGGCCACTGTCTGTCGTGCATGGAAGGCCGGCCGGCGTTGTGCGAGCCGGGCGCCGCGGCGAACGTCGCCGGCACGTTGCTCTGCGGCGAGCGCCGGCTGAAACGCCACGGTCTCAGCGGCGAGGTGTTGAACCATCACATCGGCGTCTCCGCATTTGCGGAATACGCGGTCTGCTCGCGGCGTTCGCTGGTGAAAATCGACGACTCGCTGTCAAGCGCCGAAGCCGCGCTTTTCGGTTGCGCCGTGCTCACCGGCGTCGGCGCGGTCATCAACACCGCGAAGGTCCCCGCCGGCAGCACCGTCGCCGTCGTCGGCCTCGGCGGCGTCGGGTTGAATTCCCTGCTAGCCGCCCGGCTCTGCGGCGCGCGCCAAATCGTGGCCGTCGATTTAAATCCCAACAAACTCACGCTCGCCCGCGAACTCGGCGCGACCGATGTTGTCCCAGCCGGCCCGGATGCCGTCCAAGCCGTGCGCGACCTGACGCACGGCGGCGTCGAATTCGCCTTTGAAATGGCCGGCAGCGTGCGCGCGCTCGAACTCGCCTGGCGCATCACGCGCCGCGGTGGCACGACCATCACCGCCGGCCTGCCGCCGCCCGATCACACCCTGGCCTTGCCCGCCGTGCAGCTCGTCGGCGAGGAACGCACGCTGAAGGGCAGCTACATCGGTTCCGCCGTGCCGGCGCGCGACATCCCGCGTTACATTTCCCTTTATCAACAAGGCCGGCTGCCGGTGGACAAATTGATGAGCGACCGGCTCTCGCTCGCCGATCTCAACGCCGCCTTCGACCGGCTCGCCGAGGGCAACGTCGTCCGGCAAATGGTCGTCTTTTGACAACACTCCGTGCATGGCAGGGAGCTTGCGTTCGAGCGTTTGAAACGACGGCAGGGAGGACACTCTGGCGATCACACCGGGAGGTCGTGGCAAGGGGAGTATCAAAAGGAACGCGGTCGCTGACGGCAACGAGCCGCGCATCGGTCAGAAACAAAATGTGTGGCGCGATGGGCGCACAAAACCTCGCCCGTCCCCGATAGTGAAAAGCTGCGCTTTGGTTCCGTTCCCCTTTATTTATGAATTCCAACAACCCCAGCAGCCATCGCATCGCGGTCATCCCCGGCGACGGCATCGGCAAGGAAGTCATGCCCGAAGGCATCCGCGTGCTCGACGCGGCGGGGAAAAAATTCGGCCTCGATTTTCAATGGGACTGGTTCCCGTGGAGCTGCGAGACTTACGCGCAGACGGGCCGCATGATGCCGCCAGATGGTCTCGAACAAATCCGCGGGCACGACGCCATTTTTCTCGGCGCGGTCGGTTTTCCCGGCGTGCCCGATCACATTTCGCTGTGGGGATTGCTCATCCCCATCCGGCGCGTTTTTCAACAATACGTTAACCTGCGCCCGGTGCGCTTGATGCCCGGCATTCGCTCGCCGCTGGCCGGCCGGCAGCCGGGCGACATCGACTTCTGGGTCGTGCGCGAAAACAATGAAGGCGAATATTCCAACGCCGGCGGCCGGCTCTACGAAGGGACGGACGCGGAGATGGCTTTGCAGGAAACCGTTTTCACCCGGCGCGGCGTGGATCGCGTGCTGCGCTTCGCGTTCGCCCTCGCGCAGTCGCGGCCGAAAAGGCACCTCACCTCGGCCACAAAATCGAACGGCATTTCCATCACGATGCCGTTCTGGGACGAGCGGGTGCAGGCGGTGGCGAAAGACTTTGCCGACGTGCGTTGGGATCAATATCACATCGACATTCTCACGGCGCATTTCGTGCAGCATCCCGATTGGTTCGACGTGGTCGTTGGCTCGAATTTGTTCGGCGACATCCTCAGCGATCTCGGCCCAGCTTGCACCGGCACCATCGGCATTGCGCCGAGCGCGAATCTGAATCCGGAGCGCGAATTTCCGAGCATGTTCGAGCCGGTCCACGGTTCCGCTCCCGACATCGCCGGCAAGGGCATCGCCAATCCCATCGGCCAAATCTGGAGCGGCGCGATGCTGCTCGACCACCTCGGCCATCCCGAGGCCGCGGCCGCCGTGGAAAAAGCCATCGAAAAAATCCTGGCCGATCCTGACGCGCCGCGCACGCGCGACATTGGTGGCCAAGCCAGCACCCTCGAGGTCGGCACGGCGATCGCGAACGCTGTCTGATTCCGGGCGTGCGCAAGGTCCCACGTTTTCTTTGATTATCATTTGCCGGGCAGCAATTAGCCCGCTGCCAGACGGGAAGGAAAAGCGGTTGACGACCCCGGCACCGCGTTGGTTCTTATGAAGCGACGGACTGCAAGCGGATGCGGGCAGCCATTCCTTCCTTTGCTCCGTCGCCGTCGCGGGCGAGTTCCCTGATCGTTGGAGACGCGCTGGCGGCGAGGTTCCTTCCCCCGGAACACACATGACAACTTCTCCGCTTGCGATTTCCCGCGCGGACGGCGGCGCCGCGCCTGCCTCGACTGCGCCCGACGCGACGCCGTTGCTCGACGTGCGCAACGTCACGCTGCAATACAAAACGAAAGCGCACCTCGTCACCGCCACCTACCGCGTCTCGTTCCAGGTCCATCGTTCCGACCGCTTCGTCCTGCTCGGCCCTTCGGGCTGCGGCAAATCGACGCTGCTCAAGGCTGTCGGCGGCTACCTGACTCCCACCGAAGGCGAGATGCGCTTGAAGGAGCGCACCATCACGCGGCCTGGACCGGACCGGATGATGGTTTTTCAGGAATTCGACCAACTCCTGCCGTGGAAAACGGTGCTGCAAAACGTCGTCTTCGCACTGCACGCCAGCGGCCGGCTGCGCGGGCGCGCGGCGACCGACCGGGCGTGCGCTTATCTCGACAAGGTCAACCTGACAAAGTTGGCCGACAGCTATCCGCACATGCTCAGCGGCGGCATGAAGCAGCGCGTCGCCATCGCGCGCGGCATGGCCATGGAGCCGGACGTGCTGCTCATGGACGAGCCGTTTGCCGCGCTCGACGCGCTCACACGGCGGAAGATGCAGGATGAACTCCTGCGCCTGTGGGACGACACCCATTTTACCGTGTTGTTCGTCACGCACTCCATCGATGAAGCCATAAAAATCGGCAACCGCATCCTCCTGCTCTCGCCGCATCCCGGCCAGGTAAAAGCCGAGTTGAACAGCGTGGCCGACCCCGCCGACCTAGCCGCGGCCACGAGGCTGGAGCAAAAGATTCACCGCATGCTGTTTTCCGACCGCGTGGAAGAGGAGGAACGCGTTCATGAATGATGCGCCTTCCGCCCAAGGCACCGCTCCGCTCGCTCCCTCCGCGAGCGCCCGCGCCGGTTTCCCGCGCGCCGATTACCTGCGCGCGAGCGCCGTGGGCAGCGACTTCGGCGTGGTCGAAAAACCGATCACCGTTTGGGCGCGCCTCTATCAAGTCACCTGGCTGCGCAAGCTCGTCATCCTCGTCCTTCTCGCCGTGCTCTGGCAGGTCTATGCCCAGCGGCTGAACAACTCCCTGCTCGTGCCGACTTTCGGCGCAACCATCGAGGCGATGATCGACGGCTTCCGCCACGGCAACCTCCTGGAACGCGCGCTCTTTTCCCTGAAGGTGCTGCTCATGGGCTACAGCCTCGGCATCGCGCTCGCCGGCCTTTTCAGCATGCTGGCCATCACGTTCCGGCTCGGCAATGACCTGCTCGAAACGTTGACCTCCATGTTCAACCCGCTGCCAGCCATCGCGCTCCTGCCGCTGGCACTCATCTGGTTTGGCCTGGGCAACGGCTCCATCATTTTCGTGCTCGTTCACTCCGTGCTGTGGCCGGTCGCGCTCAACACCCACTCGGGATTTCTGAGCGTCAGCAACACGCTGCGCATGGTCGGGCACAATTACGGTTTGCGCGGCTTTGGTTACGTCGGAAAAATCCTGATTCCAGCGGCGTTTCCCAACATTCTCGCCGGGTTGAAAATCGGCTGGGCGTTTGCGTGGCGCACGCTCATCGCGGCTGAACTGGTCTTCGGTGTCAGCAGTGGCAAAGGCGGACTCGGCTGGTTCATTTTGGAAAACAAAAATCAGCTCGAAATCGCGAGCGTCTTCGCCGGTTTGCTCACCATTATTCTCATCGGATTATTCGTGGAAAACTGCGTCTTCCGCGTCATCGAACAACGCACCGTGCGCCGCTGGGGCATGCAGGCATAAAACCGTCCCGGCGCGCGCGAGGTGGCAGGGAAAATTTCCTCCATTGCTCCCGCACGAAACAAACTCCCAGTGGCAGTCGAGCGCAGCTCATGACCTGGCCTTTTTCTCCGTCCACGCCGTGACGTTCTGACGAATCCAGAGTGCGAAGCGCGCAGTCCCGGCGCTTTTGGAAAAGATCGTTTCCCCGCCATGACTGCGCAAACCGCTGCCCACCGTTCCGGCCGCCATTTCCTGCAAATCCCCGGACCGACCAACGTGCCGGACCGCATCCTGCGCGCGATGGACCGGCCGACCATCGACCATCGCGGCCCGGAGTTCGCACGACTTGGCAAAGAGTGCCTGGAAGGGATGCGCGCCATTTTCAAAATGGGCGCGAACAGCGGCGGCCACATTTTTATTTATCCGGCCAGCGGCACCGGTGCGTGGGAAGCCGCCATCGTCAACACGCTTTCGCCCGGCGACCGCGTGCTCATGTTCGAGACCGGGCATTTTGCCACGCTCTGGCGGCGGATTGCAGAAAGCTTCGGATTGATCGTGGACTTCGTGCCCGGCGACTGGCGGCATGGCGTGGACCCTGCGTTGGTCGAGAGCAAGCTCCGCGACGACAAGGCGCACGGCATCAAGGCAGTCATGTGCGTTCATAATGAAACCTCCACCGGCGTGACCAGCCGCATCGGCGAAGTGCGCAAGGCGATGGACGCCGCGGGGCATCCGGCCTTGCTCATGGTGGACACGATCTCGTCGCTCGCGTCGATTGATTTTCGGCAGGACGAATGGGGCGTCGATGTCACCGTCGCCGGCTCGCAAAAAGGACTCATGCTGCCGCCGGGTTTGAGCTTCAACGCCGTCAGCGACAAGGCGCTCGCGGCGTCGAAATCCGCCAAATTGCCGCGAGCCTTTTGGTCTTGGGAGGAAATGCTCGGGCCGAACAAAGCCGGCTTTTTCCCTTACACGCCCGCGACGAATCTACTCTACGGTTTGCGCGAGGCGATCCAGATGCTCGTGCATGAGGAAGGGCTGGATGCCGTCTTTGCCCGGCACAATCGCCACGCGGAAGCGACGCGACGCGCCGTGCGCGCGTGGGGTTTGGAAATTCTTTGCCTGAACCCAACGGAATACAGCAGCTCGCTGACGGCGATTTTGTTGCCGGATGGTTTCAACGAGGCGGAATTTCGCCGCGTGGCGCTGGAGCGCTTTGACCTGTCGCTCGGCGCGGGACTTTCCAAGCTGTCGGGCAAGGTTTTCCGCATCGGCCACTTGGGTGATTTCAACGACCTCATGCTCTGCGGCACGCTTTGCGGGGTAGAAATGGCGCTGGGAATTTTCGGCATTCCGCACCAGAAAGGCGGCGTCGATTCGGCGATGGAATTTCTAGCTCACGGCAATGCGGACGCTGCGAATTGACGCAGTCACCATGCTGATCGTTAAAAATTTTCCTCCCTCCAGTGAACTCCCCCACTCCCCCCAGAACGCCATGTCTGCCGTCCCTTCCTCCTCCCACCATCCCTCAACTCCCGCCACCCGTTTCCGCCTGCTCTCCGCGCCGAACCTCGTCATGTTCCTGCTCGGCTTGATGTATCTGCTGACTTACATTGATCGAGTCAACGTTTCCACTGCCTCCAACGTTTTTGAAAAGGAACTGCATCTCGACAAGACGCAGGTCGGTCTTGTGTTCTCGGCCTTTGCCTATCCTTATTTGATTTTTCAGATCGTCGGCGGCTACCTCGGCGACCGCTTCGGTCCGCGGCGAGTCTTGACCATTTGCTCGCTCATCTGGGCGGGTGCCACCATTCTCACGGGATTGGTGGGCGGGCTATATACGATGCTCGCTGCGCGGGTGTTGCTTGGCATTGGGGAAGGCGCCACGTTCCCCACCGCAACCTCCGCCATGTCCAACTGGACGCGTCCTGCGGATCGCGGTTTTGCACAAGGTTTTACCCATGCCTTCGCGCGCATTGGCAACTCTTTAACTCCGCCCCTCATCGTCTTGTTGATGGCTTGGATCGGCACACTGGGTTACTCCGGCTGGCGTGGCTCGTTTGTGGTCATGGGTTTGATTAGTCTGCTCTGGGTTCTGCTCTGGTTTTACTATTTCCGCGACGATCCAGCGCAGCATTCAGGCATCCGGCCGGAAGAACTCGCGCAACTGCCGCCCTATGTGGACAAGGCCACCCGCTTGCGCAACCCGGTGCCTTGGGGACCGCTGTTCCGACGAATGCTGCCGGTGATCTTTGTTTACTTCTGTTACGGCTGGATTCTTTGGTTATTCCTGAGTTGGATTCCGCAATATTTTAAGAACCAGCAACACCTTGATTTGAAGCAATCCGCACTGTTTTCGATGGGTGTCTTCTTTGCTGGCGTCGTCGGCGACACGCTCGGTGGGATCGTCAGCGATCATCGCCTGCGCAAGACGGGTGATCGGGTGAAATCCCGCAGTCATCTCGTCAGTATTTTCTTTCTCTGCGCGCTGGCGTGCATCGCGCCGTTGCTGTTGACGAGCAATCTCAACGTCATCGCGTTGGCTTTGGCAGGCGCATTTTTCTTCGCGGAAATGACCATTGGTCCGATGTGGTCGATCCCGATGGACATCGCGCCGAAGTTCTCCGGCTCAGCCAGTGGGTTCATGAACAGCGGCAGTGCGCTGGCGGCCATCCTGTCGCCGACGGTTGCGGGTTTGCTCATTGATAAAACGGGCAACTGGAATCTCCCGTTTTACTTGACGATGGCCCTGCTCCTCATCGGTGCCATCGCAGCATTCTGGATGCATCCGGACGAGGCGTTCACGATTGCGCCAGAGTCTCATCCGGCATCCCGGGAACCGATCGCAGGCAAGGTATAATCCGAGCTCGGCAGCACGCTCGATAGATCGCTGTTTCTCCTATGCCCGGCTTGTTCACTTCTTCATCAATACACGAACTTCCTTTATCCTCGCACGGCAAGCCGGTGGACGTGTTCGACCAGGCCGACGCCTTGGAAGCGGAACTGCGGCGCGTCGTCAAAGGCGAAGTGCGCTTCGACCGCGGCAGCCGCGCGATGTATGCGGTCGATGGTTCGAACTATCGGCAGATTCCCATCGGTTTGGTGATCCCAAAAGATCGCGCCGACGTGATCGCCGCCGTGGCCGCGTGCCGCAGGTACAACGCGCCGGTGCTCTCGCGCGGCGGCGGCACTTCGCTCGCCGGCCAATGCTGCAATGTCGCCGTCGTGCTCGACTTCACGAAATACCTGCACGCGATCCTCGAACTCAACGTCGAGGGCCGGTTCGCGCGCGTCGAGCCGGGCATCGTGCTAGATACCTTGCGCGACGCCGCGATGCAGCATCAGCTCACCTTCGCGCCCGACCCGAGCACGCACAATCGCTGCACGCTCGGCGGCATGATCGGCAACAACTCCTGCGGCGTCCACGGCCTGCTCGGCGGGCGCACGATTGACAACGTCGAGGAACTGACCGTGCTGCTCTACGACGGCACGATTTTGACCGTCGGTCCGACGCCGGATGACAAGTTGGAAAAGATCATCGCCGCCGGCGGGCGCAAAGGAGAAATTTATAAATCGTTGCGCGAACTGCGCGATCAATACGGCGACCTTGTCCGCAAAAATTTCCCGCAAATTCCCCGCCGCGTTTCCGGCTACAACCTCGACAATCTGCTGCCCGAGGACGGCTTCAACGTCGCCCGCGCGCTCGTCGGCACGGAAGGCACTTGCGCGATCATTCTCGAAGCCAAAGTCCGCCTCGTCCACAGCCCGAAATACAAATCGCTCGTCGTCCTCGGTTATCCGAGCGCTTGGACGATGAGCGACGACGTGCCGGAGATTTTGAAGTTCAAACCCATCGGTCTGGAGGGATTCGACGGCGCGCTGATCGACCTGTTTCGACAAAAGCGGCACCTGGAAGAAAACCTCGCGCTTTTCCCACCGGGCAACGGTTTCATGCTCATCGAGTTCGCCGATGACGACATCGAAAAGGCGCACGCGACCGCGGATGAATTCGTCGCCTGGACGCAGACGCGGCCCGAGGCAAACCGGCCTCACGCGCGGGTCTTTCGCCAGCCGGCCGACGTGCGCGCGATCTGGCGCGTGCGCGAATCGGGCAACGGCGGCACGACGCTCATTCCCGGCGAACCGAGCATCACGCACGAAGGTTGGGAAGACGCCGCCGTGCATCCGCGCGTGCTCGGACCTTATCTGCGCGATTTCAAAAAGCTGCTCGATTCCTACCATCTGAAAACGTGGTTCTACGGCCACCTCGGCGAAGGCTGCATTCACATGCGGATCAACTTCGACCTCGAAAGCGTCGCGGGCATTCGCACCTTCCGCCGGTTCGTGGAAGAAGCCGCCGACCTCGTCATCCGTTACGGCGGCAGCGTCTCCGGCGAACACGGCGATGGTCAGGCGCGCGCGTTTCTTTATCCGAAAATGTTCGGCCCCGAATTGGTCGAAGCGTTCGCCAAATTCAAAGCCATCTGGGACCCGGACGCGAAGATGAATCCGCGCAAGCTCGTGGATGCTTACGACCCGGTGGAAAACCTCAAGCTCGGCGCCGATTACCATCCCGACCAGCCGCGCACGCATTTCCATTTTCCCGACGACCAAGGCTCGCTCGACAAAGCGTTGCAACGCTGCGTCGGCGTCGGTTCCTGCCGCAAACTCGATGCCGGCACGATGTGCCCGAGCTTCATGGTCACGCAGGAGGAAAAACACTCCACGCGCGGCCGCGCGCACCTGCTCTGGGAAATGCTCCAGGGCGAGGTCATCCGCGACGGCTGGCGCAGCGCGGAGGTGAAGGATTCACTCAGCCTTTGCCTTGCCTGCAAGGCGTGCAAATCCGAGTGTCCGGTGAACGTCGATCTCGCCACTTATAAGTCGGAGTTCCTCAGCCATCATTACAAGTTCAAGCTGCGCCCGCCGAACCACTATGCCTTTGGCATGATGGACAAATGGGCGCGGCTCGCGTCGCACGCGCCGGGCTTGGTGAACGCGCTCAACGTCTCGCCGCTCGGTGCGCTTGCGAAAAAAGTGCTGCACATCGCGCCGCAACGCACGCTCCCGAAGTTTGCCGCGCGGACGTTTGTTTCCTGGTTGAAGGCGCAAGGCCCGTCGCGCCAGCCCGACGCCACGCGCGGCGAGGTCGTGTTGTTTGCCGATACCTGGAACAACTATTTCCATCCGCACGTCGCGCAGGCCGCGCACGAAGTTTTGCAAGCCGCTGGCTTCAACGTGCGCGTGCCGCAAGCCGAGCACGGCCATCTTTGCTGCGGCCGGCCGTTGTATGATTTCGGCCTGCTCGGCAGTGCGAAGCGTTATCTCCGCCGCGTGCTCGACGCGATGAAAGCAGTGATCAACGCCGGCCTGCCGGTGGTGATGCTCGAACCGAGTTGCGCGACCGTTTTCCGCGACGAACTGCGCAATTTGCTCCCCCACTCCGGCCGCGGCCAGCGGTTGCGCCGGCAGACATTTCTGCTCTCCGAATTTTTGCAAAAACATGCGCCCGGCTACGAGCCGCCGCAGCTTCCCGCGGGGACAAAGGTGTTGCTCCATGGCCATTGCCATCACAAGGCGATCCTCAAGCTCGGCGACGAAGAAGCGCTGCTCAAACGCATGGGCGCTGAATTGAAAACGCTGACCGACGCCGGTTGTTGCGGCATGGCGGGGCCGTTTGGTTTTGAGAAGGATAAGTTCGAGGTCAGTCAGGCGATTGGCGAGCGGGTGTTGCTGCCGGAAGTGCGCAAAGCCGGGCCGGAGGACATTGTGCTCGCCGACGGTTTTTCGTGTCAGGAAATGATCACGCAAAATGTTTGCGATAAGCAGCCGCGTCATCTCGCCGAAGTCATGCGGATGGCCTTGCATCAGCGCGCGTCGAAGTGAGCGCGTTGGCAACTTTTTCGTTTGTCATCCCGAGCGAAGTCGAGGGACCTCTTGCTATTGTCTGGCTCGGTTAATGAACAAACCGCTCTCACGGTATTCTGCGAGCCCGACAATCAGCAAGCGATCCTTCGACAAGCTCAGGATGACAAACGAAAATTTGCCAGCGCGCTCACTTCGCCGCGCGCTCGCGCATTGCCATCCGCATGACTTCGGCGAGATGCCGTGGCTGCTTATCGCAAACATTTTGCGTGATCATTTCCTGACACGAAAAACCGTCGGCGAGCACAATGTCCTCCGGCCCGGCTTTGCGCACTTCCGGCAGCAACACGCGCTCGCCAATCGCCTGACTGAC
>JAFAXH010000049.1 GCA_019241085.1 Verrucomicrobiota bacterium
CGCGTAAATGCAGCAAGTGAAAATCTTGCTTTTTCGCAAATTATTTTGACCGTTGGCTGCTCGCTGAACTGCTTGCGCAGCCCATGTGCATATCCGGCTGCGTGCCGAAGGTCGGGGAGGAAAAACGATGCTATCCTAACGATTGTCTTAAGGGCTGGCTTTGAGATTGGCCACGAGTAAGCACAGCAGCGCGGCGAAAAGGCACGCGAGGGATCAGTGGTTGAAGAACCAGGTAGTGTTTCAATAATTCATCCGGGCGTGCTCGCGATGCGGTAAGCTGGCGCAAGCTATCATAGACTGCCCACAGCACGGTCGCTGTGTGTAAAACGTCCTTCGGAAACATTTTTAAATTAAACTCCGCCTCAATCCCAAACGTCTGGTTACGGTCACCCTCGCTGCGATGCAGGTAGTTTGAAACTTTCTGCAAGACGTTTTTGCCGTGATATTCGGGGGATTTGTATTGCGGGCAGTCCGCTGGACAAAATCCATTGTCGCGAACGCGGTAATCGTAAGCTGATAGCAAGAGGTCGAGCAGTCTCCGCCAATGCTCAACTAGCCATCGCCATTCACGCAAACTTTCGTAACCGATATGCAATTCGATTGTGACGCACGGCTCCCACTCTGGGCGTGCTCCGCAAAGTTGACTGCTAAAATAAATAGTGTGCGGTCGATCTTCCCCTGCCCAGCTTTCTACAAGATTGGCAATGGGAGCCGGGCCTTTGAAGTAACTGCTGGAGCAAACGACGCCATTTAGAATTCTCGCTCCGAGGATCGAAGCCGCTGCCTCTGCGATCTCTCCCCACCAGTCACGTTGGAACTCATTTAGCTTGGAGCAGTTGACATCCCAGTCAACCTCCGAGGCACGCCAACAATCGTCTCCCAATCGCCTCTGCGTTTCTATCAGCAATGGACGATGATCGGGAAGATCGCCAGCGGACATGGCTGCGGGTTAACATGATGCCCGCAACATTTCGAGCTAAATTTTTTTTGCGCGTCGTGCCAGTTCCCGCTCGGTTTCTGCGATCCATTGCTTGATCTCGCGGGCGTGCATCTGGGCATTGGCGACGGATTGTTTTTGCTCCGCATAGATGCGGCGCAGGTATTGCAGGTGCCGCTGCAACTCCGGTGTCGTGCGCGGACGCATGGCGAGTTCTCCCATCGTCGTCTGCTCAGGAGCGTGAATGCCAGCGCGCTGCTCGACTTCCACCAAGCGATAGAGCGCCTTGCCGCTCAATCTTCGTTTGCCGGATTTGACCATCATCAGCATGGCAACGCTGAGATCGAGTGCATCTGCCACTTGTTTCCAAGTAGAGTTGTTGCGGGTGCGTAAAGCCTCTAATCGCTCAAAAGCAGAGAGAGGATATAACTTTTTATCACTTTTTTGTTGTATCATGTGACAAGCATTGTAACAGCTTGTGACATGAAGCTAGCACAACAAGCGCCGCTCGCTCGCAAACGCCCCGGCCGACACATCACGCGTTTTCCAAATCTAATGGCGCACGCCCGCGCGCTGGGCGTCGAGCGCAGCCACCTCTACCGCGTCCTGCTCGGGCAGCGTCCCAGCGCCCGGCTCCTGCGTCGCTACCGCGAACTCGTCGCCCAAGAGATGAGCCTCGCAGCCGCCTGAGCCGTTGCGCCATGCCCGCGCTCCTGTCACCGCCGCCGACACCACCGCCACCACGCCTGCCGCAAATGCAGCCGCAGCAACTCGCGCTGCCGTTTGATCGGGCATCGGCGCGGG
Source organism: Verrucomicrobiota bacterium (assembly GCA_019241085.1). Taxonomy (GTDB): domain Bacteria; phylum Verrucomicrobiota; class Verrucomicrobiia; order Chthoniobacterales; family SZAS-18; genus JAFAXH01. The sequence goes on from JAFAXH010000049.1 coordinate 1,742, forward strand.
CGCTGGCGCTGGCGCGGATGCCCGAGCGGATGCGCGCCGACCAGGTGGCGCAGTTCCTCGGCTGCTCGACGGACCACGTCGCAAAGCTCCGCGAACTCGACGCCATCGCGGGCGTGGACATCCGCAGCCCCGGCGCCTGCCGCGCCGACTGGCGCTATTTCCGCGCGAGCGTCGCGCAATACGACGCCACGCGCCCGACGCACAGCGCCGACGCCGAGGAACGCGCCGCCGCCGACCGCCAGCGCCGCGCTGCCGCCGCCACGCCCCAGCTTCCTTTTTCCTGACCGCCATCCGCCTTATGAAAACTCCCACTGTCACCGCCACGCTGGTCGTCATCGCCCGCGCGGCAACCGTCGCCTCGCGTGATGGCGCGCGACCTCGTGCGCTACGTCTGCCTCGTGCGCCTTTCCGACGGCAGCGAATGGCTGACCGCCGGGCATTTCCCCGAGCCGCCGGACTTCGCGTTTTTGGTCAGCGACTGGGCCACCAACCCGAGCCTCTGGCGTCGCTTCCGCCAGCCCGGCGGCGCGCTGGTGGTGAACTGATTTTTTTCCTCCAAAAATATGACCGACGCCGTCCGCAAAAAACTCGAAGAGGCCGCTCGCAAGCGCTGGGAGGCGCGGCGACCAAAGCCTTCGGAGCGCAGTAGTGGAGACACCGAGGCTAGCTCGGATGCAGGTTCGACTCCTGCCGCTCCGTCGCATGCGCTCACCGTCATCGACGGCCATGCGGAGATCGCCAATACCGTGCTCGCGGCGCGGACTGAGATCATCCTTCCGCCCGTCGATTTCGCCGATTTGCCGGCGTTCACGCGAGCTTGCGTGGCGCAAGTGGATGGACATCTCGTCGCCGCCGCGGGCTTCGCCGTGCTGACCGGACTCGGGCTGCTGATGCTCAAGGAAGAGCGCGATGAAACGAGGGGGCGAAAAAGAAAAAACGACAACGATGTCGTTTTTTACTGGACCGACTACGTGCAGAACGAAATCGGTCTGCACGTCAAAAAAGCCGAGCGCATGATGCGCCTCGCGCGCGGCTATCTCGCCAAGCGCGCCGGTCTCGATCCCCACGCCTGGCTCGCGCTGCCCGCGCCGGAGCGCGAAAAGATTATCGCGCAAGTCCCGCAGCTCACCGCCGGGCAAACGCAGCTCGATTTATTCCGCGAGCTTTTCAACGCGGCGCCAACCTCCAATACCGGCGGCGGCGACGGACCGCCGACCAAGGATCAGCGCAAGGTGCCGACCATCGAGGAGCAAGTCGCGCGGCTGAAAGAGCGTTGCAACGAGTGTGCAGGCACCTTGCGCTACGCGGTGCAAGACGGCTGTTTTGAGGTGCTCAACGAAGGGGAACTCGACGGCTGGATCGACGAGTTGGAAGCCGCGCTCACCGCCGCGCAAAAATGGCGCGACACGCCGAAAAAAGAACGCCGACCAAGCCATCTGCGCGACACCACTCAAGCGGAGGCGAGCGCGAAATGAAGAAGCCGCTGCGCTCACTCGTGCAGGCGGATCGCCAGGCGCCCGACCTCGCGCTCCTGCCCAAGCCGGCGCGGGACGATTTCGATTTTTGGTTTCGTCACTTAAATCCGCTCTTGTATCTCACGCAGGGCGGCATCTGCGCGGCCATCGAGCGCGTCGCCAAGGACACCGACACGCCGATGCCGACGGTGCGGCGCAAATTTTACGCGCTGCAACGCCAGGGCTTCCGCGCCTTGATCGACAAGCGCCTCGCGGGGCCGCGCTGGTGGCAGACGCGCGAGCAGTGCGGGCTGTCCGACGCGGACAAGGAGTTGCTGCGCGCCTACGCGGAGAACAACCAGCGCGTCTCCCGCTCGGCGGCCAAGCAACTGCGCACCGATTGGCGCACGGGCAAGGTGAAGACGGAGACGCCCGTTGATCCGCGCACGGGCTATCCGCGCGGGTGGAGTCTCGGCAACCTGTGCCGGCGCGAGAATCTGCCCACGCGCTTTGAACTCAAAGCCGCGCGCCTCGGCCGCAGCGCGGCGGCGAGCGAACGGCAGCTCGTCTATACCACGCGCCGCGGCCTGTGGGTCGGCAGCCACATCCAGATCGACGACATGTGGCACGATCTGTTTGTCAATTCCTTCGCGGAAAAACAAGCCGGCCGGCCGCTCGAATTGTTCACGCACGATCTATTCAGCGCGCGCAAAATCCGCTGGGGCATCCGGGTGCGCACCCGCAAGGCCGACGGCACCTGGCACGGCCTGGAAGAGCGCATGACGCGCTTCATTCTCGCCGCGACGCTCTTCCTGGACGGCTACTCGCCACGGGGCACGATGCTCGTGGTCGAGCACGGCACGGCCGCGATCCGCGAAGCCATCGAGCGCGCGCTGCACGAGCACACCGGCGGACTCATCACCGTCTCGCGTTCGGGGATGCAGGGTGCGGCGGCGCACGCGGGGCAGTATCCGGGCATCACGCGCGGCAACCCGCGCCACAAGGCGTCGCTGGAATCGTCGAATAATCTGACGCACAACGTCTTTGCGCACCTGCCTGGCGCGACGGGCAAGGATCGCCAGCATCAGCCGGAGCAACTCTCGGCTCTATTGACGCACAACGCGTCGCTGCTCGCGGCGCGCGCACGGCTTTCGCCGGAGGCGGCGGCGTTGATCGAGCTGCCGCTCTTGGAAGTCGGCCAATTCCATCGCGTCGCCGGCGAGCTTTACGGGCAGATCGAGAGCGACTCGGATCACGAGCTGGAGGGCTGGCTCGAATGCGGCCACGTCGCGCAACAGTTTTTCGGCCCGCACGGCTGGCAGGACATTCCGGCGGACGCCGATCCGGAGAAGGTCGCCGTGCTGTTGAGCAGCGGCTTTGTGCAGACCCGCCCGCGCAAGCTCTCGCGGCGCGAAGTGTGGGAGCGCGGCGCGGGCGAGCTGCGGCGCATCGGCGGCCCGCTCGTGTGCGCGATCCTGGGCGACGACCTCGCCGTCGAGCGGCGTTGCGACAAGGGGCAGTTTGAATTTTCCGACGCCGATCTCGGTCCCGGCGAGCATCGCTACACGTCGGCCGGGCAGGATGCCGACGGCTTCCCCGTGCGTTTCCGCGACGGCGAGACTTATCAATTTTTGGCTAATCCCTTCGCGCCGCAGTGGGCTTTCATCCGCGACGCCCGCGGCGCGTATCTCGGCCAGGTGCGAAGGATCGAAAAGACGCAACGCACCGCCGAGGAAATGGACGCGCTGCACCGCCGCATGGGCGCGGCGGCGCACGAGGAAAAGGAGGCTTTGCGCGCGCTTGGCATCCGCCACGCCGGCGACGGCGAGCGCCGCGCCCGCGCCGCGCGCAACAACGCCGCCGCGATGCGCAGCGCCACGCCGCAGCCCGCCGCGCCGCTCACCGTCGCGGAGATGCGGCGGCGGGCGAGCGAACCCGATTTCTCCCTCCCGGCTCCATTGAAGGCAGCCACGCGAACAACGCCAGCTCCATCGGCGGATGAGCCGCCGCTTTCCGGGCAGGGAGAACCCCTTTCGGCCGTCGCGCTCGACGAGCCGGAAAACGACGAGCGGGACCGCGCTGATGACGCCGTCCCGCTCTGGTAAAGCCCGCAGTTAATCAAACCCAACAACACGCCTGAAAACGCATTATGAGCAACACAACCGCAGCCTTACCCGCAAACTCTAATCACACGCCGCCCGACGCGGCAATCGAAAACTCGCCGCCCGCGTCGGATGAAAACACCGCCGCGCTCGTGCCCGTCGGCGGCAAGTCGCCGCGCGAGCCATTCACGCGCGCCAACACCATCCCTTTCAACGGCGCGCAGATCACCGAGGCAACGGCCGACCTGCCCGAAGATCAGTCGGAGGCGATCCGCTGGCTCTTCCGGCACGGTAAGAGCAAGGGCGATTCGCTCAGTCGGCTCGCGAAGCGCATCGATTACACCTACCACACCCTGCGCCATGTTTTTAAAGGCGACTACGGCGCGAGCTTGCTGCCGGTCGTCGCGGCGATCAATCGCTATCGCGAAATCGCCGAGGCGCGCGAGAAGGTCGGCCGGCCGGCGTTCATCCCAACGACAGTGGCGACGCTCATCTGGGATTATTGCGGCGACGCGCTCACCTTCCAGCGCGTCGGCGTCATCATCGGCGACTACCAGATCGGCAAAACGTTTTCGCTCGAAGCCTACACCGCGGAGCACAACCACGGGCAGACGCGCTATGTGCGCTTGCCGGCCGGCTGCGGATTCCGCCAGGCGCTCCAATATATCGCCGCCGCGTGCGACGTGCCCCCGCGCCAGTGCATCCAGGATTTGCGCGACGGCATCTTCCGCGCGCTCGACTCGCGGCATCTGCTCATCGTGGATGAGGTGGACGAACCGCTCGCCGGCCGCTTCGCCCTCGGCGCAGTGCAAATCTACATGTTTTTGCGCGAGGTCTATGACCGCTGCAAATGCGGCGTGATCCTCTGCGGCAACTCGACGTTCGACGATGCGCTCTCGGACAAGGGCGCGCTCGGGCCGTGGATGACAAAATTGAAGCGCCGCGCGATGCGCACGCTGCGTCTGCCGACCGAGCCGCCGGAGGAAGACCTCTGGTTGCTCGCCGCGCACTACGGCTTGCCCACGCCGGCGCCCGGCAGCCAGGCGAGCGCGACGGCGCGCAAGATCGGCAAGGACGAAGGCATCGGGCAGTTCACGATCTTTTGCCAACAGGCCGCGCGCGCCGCGCTGACGCTGCAAGAGGAGATCGCGTGGAAACATTTCCTCATCGCCTGCGGCGAGATCAAGCCGGCTGCGGCGACCGCGAACGGGAAGGAGGGCCGCTGAGATGTTGTGCGCGTTTTTCCTCCTCAATTTTTGGCAATTCGCGCTGCTCATCGCGTGGTCATTTTGGGGCGCGCTGGCGTATTCGGCGGCGCTCGGTCGGCTGCTCTACGGGCCGACGCCGCGCTGGCGTTGGGCGGTGTCGATCCTCGCCGCCGGCCCGCTCATCTGGCTGCTGCTCGCCGTGCTCAGCGCCTGGCTGCTGTTGCCCGAGCCGAGGAGGCAGGAAAGACAGAAAGGAGGGCGCTGAAAATGGCTGAGGACGCCTCCAGCAACGCGTCGCCGCGCGTCAAGCGCCCCTACGGCACGGGGCGGTTGACGCCGCGCACGCGGGCGGCGCTGATCGTCGCGCACGGCGCGTTGAAATCGGTCGCCACGCTGCTCGAAACGGCGGCTTGGGCGCTCAGCCAGGTGTCGTTCGCGCACCTGCCCGAAGCCAGCGACTACGCGCACGAGATTTTTATCCTCTGCGGGCGGCTCGGCGCGCTCATCCGCCGGCTCGAAGCCGCGTGTCCCGTCGTCCGCATGACCGCCTGATTTTCCGCCATCCATCCGCCTTCCCATTTATGCCTAAATTCCGCCTCCGCTACCGCCTCTGCGGCGACATCCACATCCGCGACATCGAAGCCTGGTCCACCGCCTGCGCCCGACGCGCGCTCGGGCACCTGCATCCCGGCGCCGTCGTGCTCGGCATCGTGCCGTTGTGACTCCCGTTTTTTTCTCACCACCAAGACACCAGGACACCAAGAAAAATATGGAAAAACCCAAGCCTGTTCCCGTGAAAAAAATCACCCGTCTCGTCGCGCGCCATCTGCGCCTCAAGGCCGCTGGCAACACGCGCTACGCCGACGCCTCGCACGCGCTCGATGAAGCCATCGCGCTCGGCGCGGCGCAGCTCGCCGAGATCGCGTTGCCCGACGGCTCGCGCGTCATCATCCTCGACGGCCTGTCCGGCGGCGGCAATCGGCTCGGCGGCTTCAAGTTCATCGACCGCTACGTCGTCAAGCCCGCGCCCTCCAATGGTAGGGACGTTTCGCCGAAACGTCCCAATCTTCGGACGGCTCGGCGAGCCGTCCCTACCACTGGAGAGGAGGCCGCATAATGAGCGACAACGACACGACTCCCGCCACCGTGCATCCGCAGGCGCCCGTCTGGTTTTCCGCCGCGGCGATGCAGCCAACGCCCGAGCAGCTCGTGCTCGTCCATGTGCCCGCCGCGCGCGCCAGTTTCGAGCGCGTCTGCCTCGGCCAAATCTTTGAGGGTGAATGGTGCGACGAGGTGTTCCTCAATTTTTCCGCGCCCGTCACCCACTGGATGCCGCTGCCCGCGCCTCCGCCGGCGGATGTTTCCGTCTCTCAACTCTCACCTAACAACTCTCAACTCCCCCCGCAGGAGGACCCCAAATGAGCGCCCTGCGAGCCTGTTTGTTGCCGCCGCCGATCTGCGCGACGCGTCGCGCCACGCCGACGCTCGGTGGCGAGCACGCGTGGGAGATGTCCCGCGCCCTGGCCGAGCGCCGGCGCCGGGAGGTGCGGCGCCGCTGGCGCAACCGCCCCAGCGCCCGCCGCCACCGCCGGTTGGTGCGACGCTGGTTTGCGGCGCGGCTGCTCTGGCTCAGTCTCGTCGTCGTGCCGCTGCTCGCCGCCGCGATCGTCGAGTGGTGGCTGCGATTTTTCCCCGAGTTGTTTTTCGGGAGGTGAACAGGTGCCTCGCGCAAAGGCGCAGAGGCAATCCAAAATCCAAAATCGGCAATCCAAAATCCTCCGCCCATGCCTCCCCTCTGGCTCGAACTCACCGCTCTTTTCCCGCGCGACGAAGAAGCCGTCGCCGTCACCGACGGGCGGCGCATTTTCTCCGCGCACTATTGCCCGACGGCCGGCGACTGGGTCGAGACCGAAAGCGGCATCCTCCTCGCCGATCAGGACGCCCGCGAGATCACGCATTGGATGAGCCTGGAGGCTTTCACGCGGCCGTCGTCATCGTGCTCCAACTGCCCACCCCCGAGGCCAAAATCCACGCCGCCCACGCCGGCCTGCCGCGCAGCGCCCGGCTCGATTTCGAGGCGATGGCGTGACCTTTTTTACACGCCGAAAAATTCCTCACGCAAAGCCGCAAAGCCGCAAAGAAAGAAAAAAATATGACCTGCAAAAACTGCCAAGGCACGGGCGAATCGCCCGTCAACCCCAACCTGCCCTGCATCATTTGCGATGGCTCTGGCTCGCTCTGCGACGTGTGCGGCGAAAGCTGCGACACGGGGCTTGATCTCTGTCCCTCCTGCGATGCCTCAATGTCCGGCGACTGACTTTTTTCTCCCTCCCATCCTTTGCGGCTTTGCGCCTTTGCGTGAGGCAAAAAAACCGACCCTCTATGAGCAGCCAACCCACCGAACTCGGCTACCGACCGCGGCATGGCGGCAGCCACCAAAAGCACGGCCTTTCCGACGCCCAAAACGCCCTCTACTGGCGCGAGTGGAACGCCGCCAAAGTCGCCCTCATCGCCACCGGCCAGCTCCCCGCCATCGGCGCCGCCACGCACAACGCTGCGCGGCATCAAATCCACCGCGACGCCCTCGACGGCCGCGACGTGTCGCACGCCGATTTTTCCAACGAGGATTTCGATAAAGTCCTCGCCGCCTTCCGCGCCATCTCCGCGCCGACCGATCTCGACGCCCAGTTGCGCGCGCAAGGCCAGCCGCTGCTCCGCGCGAACTACCAAGCGCGCGCCCTCGCCGCGCGCCTCACCGGCGCCGGCCACGGCAGCGCGGCCGTCACCAGCTACCTCGACGGCGTCGTGCGCCAGATGCGTCTCGACGGCCGTCTCGCCGGCGATGCGCCCGCCGCCTTCGGTCACCTCAACGACGTGGACGAGGTGAAAAAAGTCGTCGTTGCCCTGGAGTTGCAAACCCGCCGCAACGCCAAGCGCGCGACGCGGCCAAGGCAGGAGGAATTGTTCGCGTTTTGAATCGGATGAAAAAACTGACTGCCATCGACGTTTGCGCCGGCGCCGGCGGCTGGGCCGTGGCCGCGCGCGGCTTGCCCATTGAGATCGTCGCCGCCTTTGATCGCGCCGACGATTGCCTTGCGACGTATGCGCGGAATCATCCCGGCGTCGAGACGGTGCGGTGCGATGTGAGCACTCACGATTTCCGCGCGTGGAAAGGAGGCGTCGATCTTATCCTCGGAGGCATCCCGTGCGAGCAGATCAGCGACTACCGCGCGATCCACAAGTCATCGGACGCCGAGATCGCCGGATTCGCCGCCCTGATTGACAAATGCCTTGCACTCCCGCGCGAACTCGGCGCGCGGTGGTGGTGCTATGAGGATGTCGCGCGGATCGAAAAATTGCTACCGCCGCTCACGCCGCATTTCATGGTGGATGCGCAGAGCCACTCCGCCCAGCGCCGGATGCGGGCGTTCATTGGCAACTGCCCGATGCCCGAGCGCGGCACTTGCGGCGACACTTTGCAGCGGCACTTGCGGCGCGGCCCTTATCGCATCGGCAGCAGGCTCGTGGGACGGCAACCGAGCCGAAACAATGCGTTCAAGCCGGACACATTTTACCCGTGGGAACCAGCCGCGAAATCGCCCTGCGTCATCACGCTGACCTCGCGCCGGGACTCCGAGGCAGCCACGCGTCACGGCGAGCAGCACTGGCGCCAACTGGAGTGGCAAGAGCTGGCGAGCCTCCAGGGATTTCCCGACGACTACCTCTTCGTTGGCAGCCCGAGCCGCGTGACAAAGATGATCGCGCAGGCTGTCCAGATCGACACCGCGCGAGCCATCCTCCAGGCGCTTGTTGCGCTCGCTTTTTGATTTAGAAAAAATGCCCTCCTTCCGCATCCACTACAACCACTGCGAGCGCGCGTTGACCAAGGTCGTCGCCGGCGCGCACCAGGCCGAGGCTGAAGCGACCTTTCGCCACCATTTCCCCCGGTGCGAAATCACGCGCACCGAAGGCCCTCTCGATGGCGACGACAAGCCCAAGCCGCCCACGCCACCTCGCCCTCCCCGCGGCGGCGGCCGTGCCCGCCCTGACAATGGCGGCAACAACATCGTCCATTTCCCCGCCCGCCGCGCTCAGGTGACGAAAGCCGAACGCGAGCGGATCGCCGCGGAGCAACGCGCCAAACTGCGCGCGCTCAAAGCCGAGATCGCCGCGTTGCCCACGCCCACGCCAACGCCACGCGCACGGAGGAGAGCGGCTTGATTGCCGTCGATGATGATGATGATGACCACCAAACGCCGCAAGAAACATCGCCGCTGGCACGCGCGGCTCCTGGAGCGCGCCATCAACGCCGCGCTCGCAAAGGATGGTTACGCAGGCCCCGTGCGCGTGCGCATCACCGACCGCGAGACGCGCTGGAGCACGCGCAACATTCGGCGCTGGATTGATCTCATTCTGCCGCGCCGGCTGGCGGTTCCCAAGGATGACGAAAAATACAAAAATGTTGCGCTTTGGGTGAATCTCCGCCTGGCGACTTTTGACGGCGGACTCCCGCGGCAGGAGGTCACCGTCGAGTGCCCGCATTGCCACGCCGAGTTGCCGATGCTCGCCGATCCGCAGGAGTGGACGCTCCGGCGCGACGGCCGCTGGCGGGTGACGGGCTATTGGGGGGCGCTGACAACGTGCGAAAAGTGCGAGCTGCTGATCGCCGATAATTTCGAGCGCACGGAGGTTTACGACCTTTCCCAAAAAAATCAGCCGGCTGCCGCCGACGCGGCGTGAAAGCATGAGCACGGCACCTCTCACCATCGCGCCCGGCGATCTCGGATATGGTCCGGTCAAAGGCGACGCGGAGTGCCGTCGCTGGGAGCACATCGAGGTCGAGGTCATCTCCGTGCATGGCCCGGTGTTGCGCGTGCGCGCGCGGACTTCCTGGGATCGCACCTGGCGGCGCACGGAGATCATGGCCAGCGATTTTGATCGAGCCAAACTCGACGCATGATGAGCACGGCCGCCGACCCGCAACTCGCGCTCGACTTCAGCAGCGCTGCCGCCGCCAAGGCGCCGCGGGTGACGAGCGACGACCTGGCGCGGTTGCTCGCCCTGCTCAGCGGTCGCGGCTGGCTGCGCGCCGCCCAGATTCACGCGCTCGACCCGAGCCTCGATGACCGTCGGCTGCGCGCCATCGCCGAGGCCAGCGACGGCGCGATCGTGAGCTATCCCGGCAGCCCCGGCTTTCGCGTGTTCGACGACGCGTCGGAGGCGGAAATCTCGCACGCCATCGAAGCCCTGCGCAGCCAGGGCAAACGCATGATCGCGCGCTCCCTCGCCCTGGAGCGCCGCCACCACCGCCGCCAGCTCGTGGACCGCCCGCAGCCGCCCTTATAACATGATCGCCGCCGCCGACGTGAACGATTGCCTCATCGTGGCGCTGCGCACCTTTGCGCGCCTGCCAGGGCCGCCGCTCGTGCCGTGGAAGCGCATCTTGCGCGTGCATCTGCGCGGCCGCGATTACTGCCACATCGTTTGCGTGTTCCAGACGTGCGGCCGGCTCTACGCGCACGACTCGACCGGCTCGCAACCGCTGCCCGCGCGCTGCCGCCGCGATGCCCGCAGTCTGGCCCGCGCGATTGATCCCATCGGCGCGGTGAACGGGGAATTTCTGGCGCCGGAAAAATAATTTCAAAAAATGTTAAATAATTGTTGACGCCAACAATTTTGCGCGCGAAGGTCGGGGCATGAACAACACCGAACTCGCCGCCCGCTACTCCGCAATCCAGGATGAACTCGCCCAAGCGCCCAACCACAAGGTCGGCAGCGATTGGTGGAACGACCGGATCGAGGAGCTGCAAGGGCTGGCCAAAAAGCTGGGCCGAAGTGACTAAGGCCCACCACCCACCGACTTCCCGATGCGCAAGCAGAAACGCAAAAACAAGCCCGGCGCCGGCCGGCCGCCGGAAGGGCGCGTGAAGATGACCATTCACGTCGTGCCCGCGTGCGCCGATCTCATCCGCCAGCGCGTCGGCACGACCGCCGCCGACAACACGACGGGCAAGATCATCGAGCGGCAGTTTGGGCTTGGAAACGACAGCAAAAATTAACCGATGAAAACCACCTCTTACCTCAAGACTTTTTCGACCGAAGCCGCCGCGCTGGATTGGATGCGCATGAAGAACCAGGCGTGCTCCCGCGCGGGCAATCGCCGCGACTTCTTCGCCGTGGTCGATGGACCGGAGGATGACTTCGCCGTGGTGGACCTGGCCACGGCGATCGAACTCGGCAACGGCTACCGCTGGGAGTGCGCTTGAACACGCGATTTTCCAGAAGGAAAGCTCGCTGGCGCGGTGCGGTTTTAGTAAAGTCGCGGGATGCTTTTTCACTCTCTCGCCCTCCGCGTTGGAAAGCCGCCGTGTGTCTCCGGTTGACGGCGCTTTCCACTCCCTCTCCGCTTCGCCCGCGCATTCGCCCCGCCATCACGCGCCCCGGCGGCAAAAGCCGGCTCCTGGCGCACCTCCTGCCGCGCATCCCGGCCGATCACGTCTGCTATTGCGAGCCGTTTGCCGGCGGGCTGGCCGTGCTCCTGGCCAAGCCGCGCTCGCGGTTGGAAGTCGTCAACGATCTCGACGGCGACCTGGTGCGGTTTTATCGCTGCGTGCGCTTTCACCCGGAGGCGCTGCTCACGGAATTGGAGTTCGTGCTCAACAGCCGCGAGGAATTGCGCGACTTCAGCGCGCAGCAGGGCTTGACGGACATCCAGCGCGCGGCGCGCTGGTTTCACCGGAACCGGACGTGTTTTGGCGGCGCCAGCCTGGAGAGCTTCGCGGTGTCGGCGACGCAGCCGATGTCCTCGCGCGCGGCGCGCATGGAGTCGATCCGCGCGCTCAACGTGCGGCTCGACCGAGTCACCGTGGAGCACGTCTCCTGGGAGCGTTGCGTCGATCTCTACGACCGGCCGGGCACCTTCTTTTTCTGCGACCCGCCCTACACCGATTGCCAGGCCGGCGCGTATGGCGCGTGGACCTATGCCGACGTGCAAAAACTGCGCGACCGCCTGGCGACGATCAAAGGCCGCTGGCTGCTCACGCTCAACGACGCGCCCGCGATCCGCACGATCTTCGAGGGCTGCGACGTGCGGGCGGTCGAGCGGGCGCGGGGCATCGCCAACAGGGCAGGCGCGGGCAAGGCCGCGCGGTATCGGGAGTTGATTATTGCGCCTCGTCTTCCAAAATGACTTCCGCTGCCTTCCTTTTTACCAGCGCACGTCGGGCCGCTTCGAGCACCATCTCTCGGAAACGGCCGGAAAATCGCAGCGCCTTGGCCGACTCCCGCAGATCGAGCGTGCGCCCGCTGAGGTCTTTCGGGAGCTGCATCGTGTCCAGCCACCGCTGCGCTTCATCCCTTGCCTTTTGCCAGCTCATTCCACTGGCTAGAGCAGGCGTCATGCACGCCCGTTGCAAAACGGCTGCAAGTGCCGAAAATTTCTCAACCCTTTGCAAACTCGCCATTTTTAGCCGGTTTCATATCAAACTTCGCGCCGCTCAGCGCCCAGCGTCCTAAGTGGTTCAACTTACCGCTTTTATACGCTATTCTGCGCTAAACGGCGCTTTCTCAGACCTCCCGATCAACCTCACGGTTTGGTTTAATCAACCGAGCCAGACAATAGTAAGTGGTCCCTCGACTTCGCTCGGGATGACAAAGAAAAATTTGCCCGCCGCTTAAAATTCACGACGCGCGTTCTTCGCTTGCCGGCGGGCTGTTCGTCTCCAGGGCGGCAAGCTGCGCGGCGTATTTGCGATAGACGCCGCGGAATTGATCGTAGCTCAACCCGAGCGCCTGCGCCGCTTCGCGCTGGCGATAGCGCGCTTGCACGAGCGCGCGGCGCACGAGGCGTTGCTCGACCTCGGCCACCGCGGCGGTGAAGTTCGGCGGCAGGCCGGCGAGCGGATCGTCCGTTTTCTCGGACGGCGACGACACCGCCGGCGCGGTTTCGCCCGCGCCTTGGCCGAGACGCAGGTTGGCGAATGGATCGAACACGATCTCGTCAATCACGACAACGCCGCCCGACGGCTCGGCGCGAAAGACCGCGCGTTCGACGACGTTTTTCAATTCCCGCACGTTGCCCGGCCACGCGTGCGCGTGCAGCGCGGCGCGGGCGCGTTCGCTGAATTCCGGCGTCGCGGGCAGGCCGAGTTCGACCGCCATGCGCGCGGCGAAGTGCCGGGTGAGCAAGTCAATGTCGCCTTTGCCGCGCTCGCGCAACGGCGGCAGGAAAAGCACCTCGAAGCTCAACCGGTCGAGCAGGTCGCGCTTGAATTTCCCTTCGCTCGCGAGCGCCGGCAGATCGGCATTGGTCGCGCCGACCAGGCGCACGTCCACCTCGACCGGCTCGCTCGCGCCGACGCGCTCGAAGCTGCCGTATTCCACCACGCGCAGGATTTTTTCCTGCACCGGCATCGGCATCTGCCCGATCTCGTCGAGAAACAACGTGCCGCCGTGCGCGGCCTCGAAGCGACCGACCCGGCGGCGGTTGGCGCCGGTGAACGCGCCGCTCTCGTGTCCGAAAAGCTCGCTCTCCAGCACGCTCGGCGCGAGCGCGGCGCAGTTGAGTTTGATGAATGGTCCGCCCCAGCGCGGCGACAGAAAATGCACCCGCGCGGCGGCGAGTTCCTTGCCCGTGCCGCGCTCGCCGATCAACAGCACCGGCCGCTGCACGGTGGCGGCGCGCGCGAGGCTCTGCTGAAAGTCGAGAAACCGGTCGGACTTGCCGAAAGCCTCGACCGGCTGCAAGCCGCTGGCGGCTGCGCTGGCCAAAGGCGAGATCGAATTGGCGGTTTTCACCAGACCTCGGTTATAACCGCCAAATCAAGCGAGTGCAAACTTGGCGGCCAAATTTTTCGATATTTTTAATCTCCTACTAATGAGTCATTTGCAAACCAAGTTTCGTCGTTGGCACGGCCGTAGCTAAAGGGAGAATCAACCAAAAGACACCTCATGCAAACCAACGCCAACACGCTCGTTCAACCCTTCGCTCTGTCTGCCAGCGCGCACTTCAATCGCCTGACCCGTTCGGTCGCAGCGGGCAACGAGCGTCGGAGCCAATCCTCCGCGTCACTCAGCCCGAACCACGTTTCACAAAGTCCGGCGCCGCAGCTCTGGACCAGTTTGGAAACCGAGCAGGCGCGCCACGATTTCGCGCACCGCGTCGTCTATGCCGTGCTCGCCATCGGCAGCCTCGTGCCGCCCGTCTGGGCGTTGCTGGCGCAACACGCCACCTCGCTGTGAGCCGGCGTCCGGTTTTCAAAAAAACATCAAACTCGACTGAACCCCAACCGAACAAAAACACCATGAGCATCTTCAGCCGCTTCCGCGACATCGTGAACTCCAACATCAACGCCATGCTCGACGGGGCCGAAGACCCCGAAAAGCTGGTGCGCCTGATGATTCAGGAAATGGAGGACACGCTCATCGAACTCAAAGCCTCCTGCGCCGGCGCCATCGCCGCGCGCAAAAAGACCGGCCGCGCGCTGGACGACCTGCGCGCCCGTGTCGCCAATTGGGAGAGCAAAGCCAAGCTCGCCATCAGCAAGGGCCGCGAAGACCTGGCGCGCGAGGCGCTCAACGAAAAGCGCCGCGCCACCGAAGGTCAGACCGTGTTGGACAAAGAAACCATGCAGCTCGACGAAGTCGTGCGCGGTTACCAGACCGACATCGGCCAGTTGGAGGAAAAACTGACCTCCGCGCGCGAGAAGCAGCGCGTGCTCGTGCAACGCCACATCCGCGCCGGCCACCACAAAGCCGCCCAGCACCAGATCCGCAAAAGCGAAACCGCCGACGCGCTTCTGCGCTACGAACAGTTCGAGAACCGGATCGAGCGCATGGAAGCCGAAGCCGACCTCGTCAACTACGGCCACAAGCCGAGCCTGGAAGAACAGTTCGCCCAGCTCGAACGCGACGAGGAAATCGAGAAAGAATTGAAGGCGCTGAAAGAGCAGCAAGCCACCGGCGGCCAGCCTCCGCAGCAGCCAGGCTCGGAGTCGAAGTAAGGCTTCGCTCCGCGAATGGTCCGTCGCAGCGGCGCAGCCGGCTGTTGCGACGGCAAGCTGGAGACTGGAAATGTAATGCGCGGACTCGTGGCGCGTGACATCATGGTTTTCAGTTCATTGCTGATTATTCCCCTTCAAACTTTTTCACCCTATGGCCGACGACAGCCCGCAGGATACGCCAGAACTCAGTGCCGCTACTCAAAAGGTGCAGAGCAGCAACGCGCTGGATATGTCCACGAAACAAAAAATCGACCAGGCGCGGCAGGCGCTCGAACAAGCGACGCAGCAGTTGCAACAGGCGACTGCGGCCTACACGAGAGAGCATAGTGACGCCAACCAACAGCGTCTCGACGACGCAAAAACGGCGGTCAAGGACGCGGGCAAACAACTCGCCGACGCGATCTCCCAGGATGTCACCGCAAAAATTTCCAGCGGCAGGGTTTCAGAAATTTCCAGCTACACCGGCGCCTCGTCGCGCCGCACCACCCATTCCGGCGGCGACTCCTCCGACGCCGTGCCCATCGTCGCCATCGTCTTCGTTTTTCTTTACCTGATCGTCCGCGCGATCATGTCGCCCTTCTGCCGGAAAAACCGGCGCGGCGCGCAGGCGGTCATCAGCGGCGGCTTCACGCCGGAGGAAGTTGCGCTCATGCACAAAATGCAGCGCACGCTCGGCCAGATGGAAAGCCGCGTCGAAGCGCTGGAAACCATCCTCATCGAACGGCGCAGCAGCGGCGCCAGCGGCATCGTCGCCAGCCGCCGTTCCGCCCGCGCGCAAAACCCCGATCCTGCGGCGACGCACGATTTATGAAATCCCATCCTGCCTTGGACAAATTCCGCCTCCCCGTCCACCGTTCCGCCGACGGCTTGCTCCTCGGCGTGATGAGCGGATTCGCCGAACGGTTCGGCTGGAAAATCTGGCTCACGCGCGTGGTCGGCGTCTTCGTGTTGCTGAGCATTCCGGGCGTCTTCATCCGCCACGCTTCCGGCGACCTGTATGGCGCCGGTTTCTTCTACCTGCTGCTGGCCGTTTTCATGCTGCCGCCGGCGCGCGCGGGCGAGGTGGATTTCTCCAGTTCCAACGCCGCAAACCACGAGCCGGATCCTGACTCGACGCCCGGCAGTTGGGTGATGGCCCGGCGCGCCGGCCGGCGATTTGTGCCGACCTTCCCGCGCGATCGCGAAAATTTCGGACAGGAAACGACCACCCTGCCCGTCGGCGCGGGCGGCCGGCTCGACCTCCAGGCGCTCGACCGGCAACTGGAAAGTTTGAACCGCCGCATCGCGCGCATGGAAGGCATCGTGACCCGGCGCGAATACGATTGGGACGACCGGCTGCGCCGCGAGTGATCCAGCGCGCAATTCGCGGTTGAATGGCAGCCTCCCGCCAAGCCGCCAAGAAGGGAAAAACTAAAATCCTTCTGCACCTTGGCGTCTTGGTGTCTTGGCGGTGAATCTTCTCGATGCCGCCCGGCGCACTTGTGCTAAAATCGCGCCTCGTGATGCTGCGATTTTTTCCGTTGCGCTTGCTCGCGCTTGCCGCCGCTGCCGCCACGCTCGCCGGTTGCGCGGGCGACCGCGAGCACCAACTCGTCATCAGCGTGCCCGAGCAGCGGCTGTTGTTATTAAAAAACGGTCAGCCGCTGGCGACCTATCCCGTCTCGACTTCCAAGTTCGGCCTCGGCGACCGTCCGGGCGGAAACGGCACGCCGCTCGGCGAGATGCACATCGCGGAAAAAATCGGCGGCGGCCTGCCCGCGGGCGCCGTGTTGAAACACCGCGAGCCGACCGGCGAAATCCTCGCGCCCGACGCGCCCGGACGCGACCCGATCGTCTCGCGCATTCTTTGGCTGAAAGGCGATGAACTCGGCAACCGCCACGCGTTTGACCGCTACATTTACATCCACGGCACGCCCGAGGAACGCAACGTCGGCCAGCCAGTCAGCTACGGCTGCGTGCGCATGAAATCGCGCGACGTGATCGCGCTCTTCGATGAAATCGGCACCGGCGCGCGCGTTTACATCCGCGATACGTCGCTCACGGCAGCCGCCGCGCCTTATCTGGTCGCGCCTCCGCCGGCAGCATCGACGCCGGCGCCCACGCTCGTCGCCGCGACTGCCCCGACGACGGCTTCCGGCGCGTCGTCTGCCGCGCCGCCAGCGCCGCCGTCCAGCCGCCAGTGATCGACGCCGAACGCGCGATGATAATCGCCAGCGAAACGGAGCCGCAGCGTGCGCCCGCGTCTGGCGCGTTCCGCCGATTGCTCGCCACTTGGTTTTTTCGTCCGCCGGCAGGCTCGCTGAAAACCGTGCCGCCCGCCGTGCGCGCGGTGAATTTCCTCGCCGCGCTGACGCTCATTCTCGTCGCGCTCTGGTTCTCGCTGGCGCGCATGGATTACCACTGGAACTGGCCGCTCGTTTTCCGACGCTGGAAATTTTTCACCGACGGCTGGCTCATGACGCTGGCCATGTCGAGCGTCGCGCTCGTCGGCAGCACGCTGGTCGGGATGTGCTTTGCGTTCGCGGGACGCGCGCGGTTTTTGCCGCTGCGGTTCGTGAGTAAAATCTACGTCGAACTCGTGCGCGGCACGCCGTTGCTCGTGCAGATTTTCATCGCCTACTACGGCGTCGCGAACGCGCTGCGCATCGGCAACGGCTACCTCGTCGGCGGCGTCACGCTCTCGATCTTCGGCGGCGCTTACATTTCGGAAATCATCCGCGCCGGCATCGAGAGCATCGGCCGGTCGCAGCTCGACAGCGCGCGCGCCATCGGGCTGACGCCGGCGCAGACGTATCGCTACGTCATTTTTCCCCAAGCCATCCGGCAAATCCTGCCGCCGCTCGCGGTGCAATTTGTCGCCTTAATCAAGGACTCGTCGCTGCTCTCGGTCGTCGCGATCAATGAGTTCACCTTTCAAGCCAAAATGGTTAGCGACAACACCTACTCGCCGCTCGAAGCCTACCTGCCGCTGGCCGCCGGCTACTTGCTGCTGACGCTGCCGATTTCGTTTCTCACGCGGCACCTCGAAGAACGCCATCGGTTCGAGACGTGACGCGCGGCGCGAGTGGAATGAAGGCGGGTTCATTCAACACAGAGGCGCAAAGGCGCGGAGGAGCACAGAGGGTTTGTTCTTATAGTTTCTCCGCAACCATTTTGCCTTCCTCGGCGAATCTCTGTGCCTCCGCGCCTCTGCGTTGAGTTTGCCGCGTCCGCCCACACGCCAGCTTGCCACCCATCGCGCGCGGCACTACACCTTTTCCACTTCACGCACACTTCCCGCCCGCCATGCCCACCTCCACCGTCCCGCCCCAGTCGCTTACCTCCGCCCGCTACCGCACCGCGCCTTCGCAGACAGAAACCGGCATGCCGCCCGGCGTGCCTTACATCATCGGCAACGAAGCCGCCGAGCGGTTCTCGTTCTACGGGATGCGCGGCATCCTCATCATTTTCATGACGCAATACCTCGTCACGCGCGCGGGGATGCCAGACCACATGGGCGACGCGGAGGCGCGCAAGAATTTCGCCAACTTCGTTTCCGCCGTTTATCTCCTGCCGATTCTGGGCGCGATCCTTGCCGAAAGTTTTTGGGGGAAATACCGCACGATCTTCTGGCTCTCTCTCGTCTATTGCGCGGGCCACTTCGCGCTCGCGCTGGACGACACGCGCACCGGCTTGCTGGTCGGTCTCGGGCTGATCTCTCTCGGCGCGGGCGGCATCAAGCCGTGCGTCTCCGCCAACGTCGGCGACCAGTTCGGCGAATCGAACAAGCACTTGCTCTCGAAAGTTTTTGGCTGGTTCTATTTCTCCATCAACGCCGGCTCGTTCATCTCGACGCTGCTCTGTCCGTGGCTCTTGAACAACCCGCACTTCGGCCCGCGCTGGGCCTTTGGCATTCCCGGCGTGGCGATGGTGATCGCGACCATCTTTTTCTGGGCTGGACGCAAAAAATTCGTCCACATCCCACCGGGCGGAAAGGCGTTTTTCCAGCAGTTCTTCAGCAAGGAAGGACTCGGCGCGCTGGGGCGCATCGCCATTGTCTATGTCTTCATCGCCGTCTTCTGGGCGCTCTGGGACCAGAGCAGCGGCGGCGCTTGGACGCTGCAATGCCGAAACATGGACCTCAACTTTTTCGGCATTCAGCTTCTGCCCGAACAAGTGCAGACGGCCAATCCGATCCTCATCCTGCTTTTCATCCCGCTCGTTAACTACGTCATCTATCCGCTGATGGCGCGCTTCTTCGAGCCGACGCCGCTGCGCAAGATCGGCATCGGCCTCGCGCTGACCGCGTTCTCTTATCTCGTGATCGCGCACATCCAGACGCTCATCGACGCTGGCGGCCGGCCGACGGTCTGGTGGCAATTTCTCGCCTACGTGATCCTTACCCTCGGCGAAGCGATGACCTCCATCACGGGTCTGGAATTTTCCTACACCCAGGCGCCGAACAAAATGAAAAGCGCCGTCATGGCCGCGTGGCTGTTCACCGTTTCGCTCGGCAATCAATTCACCGCCGCGGTGAACGCCTTCATCCAAAATCCGGACGGCTCCTCGCGCATCAGCGACCATCAATACTACATGTTCTTCGCAACGATCTGCTTCATTGCCACGGCGATCTTCGCCGTCGTCGCGATGTTCTACCGCGGCAAGACCTACATCCAGCACAGCGAAGAAGGCGCGCCGCTCAACGCTCCGGTGGCCACCATCAATTCCGCCGCGGGCGACGTGTAAGCGCCACCCTCTTCGCGCGCGGGCCGGCGCTTGCCCCGACGGCGTTTTCCACCGAAGCTGCCGGCCCGCCATGTCCGCCTCCGACGACCGCCTCGCCGAATCCGAAAAACTGCCGCCGCCGCAGTTGCAGCAGCCCGCGACGGTGGCCGAGGAATCCTTCCTCGAAAAATCGTTGCGCGCCCTGCGCAACCCGCCGTTCGCCCGTTACATGGGCGGCACCGCGGTCTCGCTCGTCGGCACCTGGATGCAGATCGCCGCGCAAGGCTACGTGATGGCGACCCTGACCGACCGCGCGTTTTTGCTCGGTGTTGTCAACTTCGCCAGCGGCGTGCCGATGCTCTTGCTGACGTTCAAAGGCGGCTCCTTCGCCGACCGTCACGACAAACGGCTCATCCTGCTCCTCGCGCAAGCCGTCCAGATCACCACCGCGCTGGCTCTCGGCTGGCTGGTGTTCACCCATCGCATCGCCTATTGGCATGTGCTCATCATCGCCGTGGTCAGCGGCATCATCGCCGCCTTTGAAGTGCCCGCCGACAGCGCGCTCGTGCCGGAGTTGGTGGAAAAAGAGCAGATCGGTGTCGCCATCGCCATCGACCGCGCGATCTTTCACGCCACGCGTTTCATCGGCCCGGCGGTGGCGGGTTTGCTCATCCCGGCGCTCGGCCTGGCGTCGGCGTTTTTTGTCAATGCCGCCAGCTTTCTCGCGCTCGTCTTCGCCATCCTCACCCTCGCGCCGCGCGTTCGCGGAAGCGCCGAGGAAGAACAAAAACGCGCCGGCGGCATGAAGGACGGCATCGCCTACGTGCGCGGCGACAAACCGACGCTCTCCATGATCGGCCTGCTCGCGTCGAGCACTGTTTTCGTCTCGCCGATTTTCATCGTGATGATGCCGATTTACGTCACCCGCATCCTCGGTCTTGGTCCAGACAAGCTCGGCTACCTGATGGCGTGTTCTGGCATCGGCTCGCTCACCGGCGCGCTCGGTCTGCTGACTATCCCGCCGGAAAAACGCCTCGGCCGCATGGTCATCGCCAGCGCCGGCGCCGCGCTCGCCACGCTCGGCTTCGGCTTGGCGACAAACTTCTACTTCGCTGGCGGCTGCATGTGCGTGATGTCGCTTTGTCTTTCCACCAACTTCGGCCTGGCCAATACCATCGTGCAGGAACGCGCGCCCGACTACTTGCGCGGACGCGTCTCCGCGCTCGCGGGCCTGAGCTTCTTCGGTCTCATGCCCTTCGCTTCGCTCGGCGTGCCGGCCCTCGCCGACCTCATCGGGATGCGCACCGCCATCGTCCTCGGCGCCGCCTGCTACGCCGTGGCCGCCGCGTGGGTGCTCATCGGCGCGGGCCGCCGCGCGTGCGCGAACCGCCCGTTGACTGCGGCGATCCAGCGCGAAGAGAGTCAGCCCGTGGGCGCCGAACCGTGCCCGACCGAGACCGTCGCGGAAGCCGAGGGCGCGTGAAAATGCTGCAAGCCGCGGGCAACAGCCGCGCGCGCTGCTACGTCGCCGTCGCAAACGGCCGGTTCGCCGGTAGGTAAAACTCGCCGCGCGTGCCCTCGTTCGCCGGGTCCTGGTGCGGAAACTCCGCGTCCGCGGTGAACTGAAATTCCATGCGCCGGTCCATGATCGACGCCATCAGCTTGTCGCGCTCCCGGCGCAGATTCGTCGCGCCCGACTGCGCACCGCCCTGGGCGTCCCCGCTGCTCTCAAACGCCGCCAGCAGGTCCGTCAATTCCATCTTGTCCGCGTCCGACACGCCCGGCAGCGTGTCCGTGGCGAGCTTGTCCAGAATGGATTGCGCGTATTGCGAAAGGTTGCTCTGGTTGCCCTCCAGCCGGCTGCCGATGAAATAATCGCGCAACACCTCGGGCGTCGCCGAACGCGCGTATTTCCGCCGCGCCCGCTTTTGGAAATACTGGAGCTTCGCCACCAGCCTGCCCTCCGCCGACTGCTCCTGCCCGGTGGCGACGGTTTTCTCCGTCGACTTCTGGATCGCCTGGCTGGCAAAGCCGCGCACCTTCGCGCAATCCGCCAGCAGCGCCTGGATCGCCGCCTCGGTCTCCCCGGCCGCGATGAAGGCCGGCAGATACTCCGGTTTCAACATCGCCTTGCAGATGTTCTCCGCCTTTTTCACCGCCGCCGTCTGCGCCGCATTGAGCGCGAGCGGCGTGGCGCCGGCAGGTTTTGCATCAGGCGGGGTCACAGCGTTTGGAGGGACGGCGTCTGACATGGAAATAAGGAATTTCCCCTGGCTGTATTATTTGCGCTTCCTTTGGGCAAGAAAATTTTTCTTTCCCCCTTGTTTGACGCGGCCGAGCCATCCCCCGACCGCGGAAACTAAGCAGGATTTTCGTTTTGCCTTTCCATCCCGCCCGGCGTGACTTACCAGCGCATGACGACTCCGGCCGATTATCTCCAAGCGATCGCTCGCAGCCATCAGCGCGGCAATGCGACCGAGCATACCTATCGCCCTTTCCTCAAGGCGTTCATCGAAACGCGCGCCAGCGGCGAGGTGGAGGCCACCAATGAACCGAAGCGCGAGAAATGCGGCGCGCCCGATTACATCGTCTCCCGCCGGCGCGACCGGCTCACCCTCGGCCACATCGAGGCCAAGGATGTCGGCTCGGACCTCGCCGAAACGGAGAAAAGCGAGCAGCTCCGTCGCTACCTCCAGCACCTCCCCAATTTGCTGCTCACCGACTACCTGGAGTTTCGCTGGTTCGTCCAAGGCGAGCGGGGTTGGGAAAAACGCGGCGCCGCCAGTCTTGGCCGCTTTGGCCCAGGCGGCAAAGTCATCGCCGCAGAACCCGCAGAACAAGACAAAGCCCTCGGCCTGCTAGACGCCTTCCTGCGGCAACGCCCGGTGGACATCAACTCCGCCCAGGATCTCGCGCTTCGACTCGCGCACCTGACCCATCTGATTCGCGACATTATTGTTGAAGCCTTCGCCCACGGCGAGGCTTCCCGGCAACTGCGCGACTGGCGCGAAGCCTTTGCGAAAACCTTGTTGCCCGAGTTGGCCGCGCAGGCGGACGCCGGGCACGAGCGCAAGGCCGCCTCCGAGTTTGCCGACATGTTCGCGCAGACCCTGGCCTACGGGTTGTTCTCCGCCCGCGCCGCCGCGCCCGGCGGCAGCTTCACCGGCGAGCAGGCGCGCAAGCTCATCCCGCGCACCAATCCGTTTTTACGCCAGTTCTTCGAGCAGATCACCGGCGCCGCGCTCGAGGACGAGCCGTTTGCCGGCTTCGTCGAAGACCTCATCCAGACGCTTGCCCACGCCGGCATGGACCAGATTCTGGCCGACTTCGGCAGCCGCAGCCGCCGTAGCGATCCGGTCGTCCACTTCTACGAAACGTTTCTGCAAGCCTACGATCCGAAGTTGCGCGAGTTACGCGGCGTTTATTATACGCCCGAGCCGGTGGTCAATTACATCGTCGAAAGTCTCGACGCCTTGCTGAAGGAAAAGTTCGCGCTCAAAGACGGGCTCGCCGACCGCTCGAAAATCACGCTCACCCGCCAGGAAGGCGACAGGACGCTGCGCGAGGAATCGCACCGTGTCCTCATCCTCGATCCCGCCACCGGCACGGCGACCTTTCTCTATCGTGTGCTCGATTTCATCCGCGAAGGCTTCGAAAAAAAGAAGCGCGCGGGCGCCTGGGGCGAATACGTCCACGCGCACCTCCTGCCGCGGCTCTTCGGCTTCGAGCTGCTCATGGCGCCGTATGCCGTCGCGCACTTCAAGCTCGGCCTCTCCCTCGCGGCGCGCGACCAGCCCGAACTCTGGCGGCAGACTTGGAGCTACGAGCCGACGAAGGACGAGCGCATCAACGTCTTCCTGACCAATACGCTCGAAGACCTCGAAGCCACCGCCGCGCAACTTGGCCCGCTGCGGATGCTCTCGGATGAAGCCAACGCCGCCTTCGAGGTCAAACAAAACAAGCCGGTCCTGGTTATCCTCGGCAACCCGCCTTACTCCGGCCACAGCGCGAACAAGGGCGAATGGATCACGCGGCTGATCCGCGACTACATGCAGTGCGACGGCAAGCCGCTCGGAGAGCGCAACCCGAAGTGGCTGCACGACGACTATGTGAAGTTCATCCGCTGGGCGCAATGGCGCATCGAGCAGACCGGCCAGGGCATCCTCGGCTTCATCACCAACCACGGCTATCTGGACAATCCGACCTTCCGCGGGATGCGCCAGAGTCTGATGAATACCTTCGATGAAATCTATCTCGTCGATCTTCACGGCAACTCGAAGAAGAAGGAGATCGACCCGGCTACCGGCGATGCCGACAAGAACGTCTTCGACATCCAGCAAGGCGTCGCCATCGGCATCTTCGTCAAGCTGCCACCGGTGGCAGGAGGAAAGAAGAAAAAGCAAGCGTGCATCGTGCGACACGCGCATCTTTTTGGTTCCCAGCGCAAGGCGAAGTATGACTGGCTCGATAGGCACGGCGTTGACAATACGAAATGGACGAAACTGGAGCCAGTTTCTCCGAAGTATCTATTAATACCAATCGACCAAAAGCTTGATGGAGAATATTCGCGCTATCCATCAATTCGTGAAATCATGCCTTTCGCTTCACCAGGGATCGTGACTGCTCGCGACAGCTTAACTTTAGACTTTGATAAAGAGACTCTGTGGAAGCGCGTCATGCATTTTACAACGATGGAGATCGAGCGAGCGCGCACTTATTACAACTTAGGTGCCGATGTCCGCGACTGGTCTGTTGATAATGCACAAAAAGATTTGCGCGAATCCGGACCGAAGCAAACCTATCTCCACAGATTATTATACCGCCCCTTTGATCAGCGCTGGACTTACTACACCGGCGTCACTTGCGGTTTTCATTGCATGCCGAGACCCGAAGGCATGCAACATTTTATCAAGGGCGAGAATATAGGTCTGCTATTAACTCGACAAACTCGCGATGATTGGGGCGCATTGGTTACAACAGAGTTAGCTGGCCATAAGTCTTGCGCCGCCTATGATATAAACACAGTTTTTCCGCTTTATCTTTATCCCAACGGCAAGTTGCCTGAAGGCGATTTGTTCGAGCATGAGAATGGGCGGCGACCGAATCTGAGTGCTGCGTTTCTTACAAGTTTCTGTGCGTGTCTTGATGTAAAATTCGTGCCCGATGGCTTGGGTAATTTTAGTAAGCGCGAAGTTGGCCCTGAACTCATCTTTCATTACGCCTACGCGATCTTCCACAGTCCCGGCTATCGCGCGCGCTACGCCGAGTTTCTCCGCACCGATTTCCCCCGGCTGCCGCTGACAGGCAACTACGAATTGTTTCGCGAACTCGCCGGCTTAGGCGGCCAACTCGTCGATCTGCACGCCCGCCATCAGGGCGACGGCAGCGACCTCGCGTTTCCGGTGAAAGGTGACAACGTCATCGAAGAAGCCCGCTACCAGCCGCCGCAGACCACTGGGCCGGAACGGCACGCCGGCCGGGTCTGGATCAACGACCGGCAATACTTTGAAGGCATCGCGCCCGAGGTTTGGCATTTCCCCATCGGCGGCTACCTGCCCGCGGAACGCTGGTTGAAGGACCGCATCGGGCGCACGCTTTCCTTCGATGACCTCAACACCTATCCGCGCATCGTCGCCGCACTCGGGGAAACCCGTCGGCTGATGGGCGAAATCGACGCTGCCATCGCCAGATACGGCGGCTGG
>JAFAXH010000125.1 GCA_019241085.1 Verrucomicrobiota bacterium
CGAAGCGGTTGGCGTGCGTGGCCTTCACGGCGGCTTTGTTCAGCCGATCATAATAAACGCGATGCTCCGCGCCCGCTCCGAAATATTGGAATCGCTCGACGTCAGCAAATGCCAGCCGCTTGCCGGCGAGTTCAGCCCATTTGATTAATGCGAGGCATTCCGCGCGGTGCGGGCCGAGTCGCTTCCCAGCCCATGCATGACGCGCTCGAATTGCCGGCGCGCTTCTTCGGACGAAACGCGCGGCTGACTGAGGCGCATCCGACGCTGGGCGGCAGCTTTCTCCTTTAGCCATTTGGGCAGCACTTTCATAATGGAGAGAAACGACTTTTTGTTGACAAGTTGTCAATAAAACTTGGCGAATCCGTGTCGAGAGCAAACGCAGACCTTCCTCACATCGCCGCGATCACGCCGTCGCCGAACTCGCTGCACTTCACCTCCGTCGCGCCTTCCATCTGTCGCGCGAAATCGTAGGTCACCTTCTTGCTCGCGATGGCGCCGTTGAGACCCTTGATGATGAGGTCCGCCGCCTCGGTCCAGCCGAGATAACGGAACATCATCTCGCCGCTCAGGATCACGCTGCCGGGATTCACTTTGTCCAGGTTCGCGTATTTCGGCGCGGTGCCGTGCGTGGCTTCAAAGATCGCGTGGCCGCTCTTGTAATTGATGTTGCCGCCCGGCGCGATGCCGATGCCGCCGACCTGCGCGGCGAGCGCGTCGGAAAGATAATCGCCGTTCAAATTCAGCGTCGCGATCACGTCGAAGTCCTCCGGGCGCGTGAGCACCTGCTGGAGCGTGATGTCGGCGATGGCGTCTTTGATGAGCACCTTGCCGGCTTTCAGCTCGGCTTTCATCTCGTCGTTGGCGGCGGCTTCGCCCTGCGCGGCTTTCGTCTTTTCCCACTTCGACCACGAGTAGGTCCGGTCGGCGTATTTCGTGTCAGCCAACTCGTAGCTCCAGTCGCGGAACGCGCCCTCGGTGAATTTCATGATGTTGCCCTTGTGAACAATCGTCACGCTCTTGCGCCCTTGCGCCAGCGCGTAGTCAATGGCCGCTTTGACCAACCGCTGCGTGCCGGCCTTGGAAACGGGCTTGATGCCGACGCCGACTTCCAGCGGCGCGTCGATGCCCTCGCTCCCGTCAGCCTTGCCGCCGGCAAACCATTCCGCCGTCGCCGCGGAGCTGCCAAAGCGGATTTTCTTAAAATCCTTCGGAAACTCCTGCGCCAGGATTTCGAGGATGCGGTTGGCCTCCTTGCTGCCAGCCTGGTAGTCGATGCCGGCATAAATGTCCTCGGTGTTTTCGCGGAAGATCACCATGTCCACCTTTTCCGGATGCTTCACCGGCGACGGCACGCCTTGGAAATATTGCACCGGGCGCAGGCAGACGTAGAGATCGAGCATCTGGCGCAACGCGACGTTGAGCGAGCGGATGCCGCCGCCGACGGGCGTGGTCAGCGGGCCTTTGATGCCGACGAGATAATCGCGAAACGCCTCGACGGTTTCATCCGGCAGCCAGTTGTCGAACTGGTTCTTGGCCGCCTCGCCGGCGAAGACTTCGAGCCAGGAGATTTTCTTTTTCCCGCCGTAGGCTTTCTCGACCGCCGCATCCATCACGCGCACGCTCGCCGCCCAGATGTCCGGCCCGGTGCCGTCGCCGCGGATGAACGGGATCACCGGCTGATCGGGCACGGTGAGCTTGCCATTGTGGATGGAGATTTTTTCGCCCTGAACGGCGGCGGGAGTGGAAGACAACGAGGTAGCCATAAATATTGAAAAAGACCGAGGGATGCGCCGGCCGGACCAGCGCCTGGGTTGCGGCTCCAAATAGAAACATCGTTGCCGGCAAAAGGCAAAAGGGAAGCGACGAAGTTTCTACTTCTTTGTCAGCCCGGGCAAAGTCCGTCGCCCACGGCTGGCGCACGCGCTTTGCATTTCCCCAGCCCGGCGCATATTAGCCACTGGGAGCCACTGTTAATCGATTATGGATAAGAGCCTGCCGCGCCTGACCGAGCGATTGCTGGGAAGCTACCGACACATCGGCGGCATCAACAACATCGAAGTCACCAACGTGCCCAGCAAACGCGCGATTGGCGCGATCTGCGAAGACCTGCTCCAGATTCTTTTCCCCGGTTTTCACGACGAGGACC
This sequence comes from Verrucomicrobiota bacterium, assembly GCA_019241085.1. Lineage (GTDB taxonomy): Bacteria > Verrucomicrobiota > Verrucomicrobiia > Chthoniobacterales > SZAS-18 > JAFAXH01. Next base: position 2,147 of record JAFAXH010000125.1, read on the forward strand.
CGGTGCTTTCGTCGGAGCTGGCCGACATCACGCAGGGACGCATCGCCAGCCTCGGCTCGCGCTTGGAGATCGAGATTCGCAAGGCGCTGCACTCGCGCTTTGCCAGCACGACCGGCGGCTGCCCGCACGAGCTGGCGCACGAGATTTTCACGGCGTTTCTCGAACAAGTGCCCGCCGTGCGCGAAGTCCTGCGCACGGATGTCGAGGCCGCTTACGAAGGCGATCCGGCGGCCGGTTCGTTCGAGGAAATCATCGTCTCGTATCCGTTTTTGGAAGCCATCGCCGTGCAGCGGCTGGCGCACGTGTTGTATCGGCGCAGGCTGCCGCTCATCCCGCGCATGATGACCGAGTGGGCGCACGGGCGCACGGGCATCGACATCCATCCGGGCGCGCAGATCGGCACGCATTTTTTCATCGACCACGGCACCGGCGTGGTCATCGGCGAGACCTGCGTGATCGGCGATTGGGTGAAGCTTTACCACGGCGTCACGCTCGGCGCGAAGAGCTTCCAGAAAGACGACAGCGGCAAGATCGTCAAAGGCACGCAACGCCATCCGCGCGTCGGCGACCGGGTGACGATTTATCCAAACTCGACCGTGCTCGGCGGCGACACGTTCATCGGCAGCGGCACCACCATCGGCGGCAACGTTTTCCTGATGCAAAGCGTGCCGGAAGATTCGCTCGTTTATTACGAGGAGACGCAGCTCAAGATCGTGCCCAAACGCCGCGCGCCCGCTCCGTCGTCGTCGGCTGTTGCCGCCGCTGAAGACGACGATTACGTGCACAGCTACGAGATTTGATCCTCAATCGTTGGCAGCCTCGCCGCGCAACCGCGCGGGCAGCATCAGCACGAGGCTCTGCGCGACGAGCCAACTGGTGAGGAAAAAAAAGAGCACCTCCTCCACCGGCAACGGACCGAGGTGCCAGCCGAGAATTTGTTTCGGATCAAAAAACCAGAGGCCCGCGCGCACGGCAAAAGCGTCGCAGCACGAGAAGAAAAACACTCCGCCCAGCGCTGGCACCACAACCGCCCGCCAGTGCCGCCGCAGCACGCGCCAGCCGGGAATCCATTGCAGCACGATGAGCGGCACCGCCCAGAGGACGAGGTGCAGAAAATAGTGCCAGCGGCTCATGAGGAAAATGACCAATGCCGAATTCAGAATCCAAAAACCCCGCGCTGTCCGCGACTTTCTGCCTGCGTCATTTGGCTACGCCCAGCTCCGCTGCGTTCCGATTGTCATTCGTCATTTTCCTGCCCGGCAGACAAAGGATGGTCAGCAGCGCGACGAGCACGGTTTCGATGAGAAAAAACGCGTATTCCTCCGCCGGCAATCGCCAGCGCACGCCACCGAGCGGGATCGTCACGGGCGTCACTCGCGCCCAATCGAAATCCCAGATGCCACAATGCACCGCCCAATTATCCCAAGGCGTCGTCGCCGCCAGCACGATGCCGCAAAGCATGGCAATCGCCCGCCAGTGTCGCGCTCGCAGCCGGCGCCGCGTCAACCAGAGCAGGAGCACCAACGCAGGCAGATTAAAGAGCAGGTGGAAACGCAGGTAAGTCACGCGAGCGGGAAAAGTTCGAAGCCCGAAGTTCCAAGCTCTAAACAAGCTCAAAATTCCAAGTTCAAATTCGGAATTCGGCGCGTCGAGCGCAACCGCATTTCTTTCGGCCTTGAAGCTTTTGAGCTTGTTTAGAGCTTGGAACTTCGAGCTTCGAACTTTTCTTTAGAACAGTTCGTGATCTTGATCCGTGCGGTAGTCGCCGACATCGCCGCGGATGGAGCTGAGGCGCTTGCGCATGCCGCGCGCGGTGTCCGGGCGATTGAGCAATTCGACGATGAACTTCGTCACGCTCGGCACGTTGGCCAGCAAACCCAGGGAGAGCAGCGCAATGGCCGTGCCGTTGCGCGCGCCGCTGCGCTGAATTTTGCCGGCGACCAACATGCCCAAGCCGCAGCCGAGCACGGCGCGCGAAGCGGCGAGCAGCCCGAGCACGGTCGGGTTATCCAGAGTCAGCGGACGTTCGGGAGAGGAAACGGTGGCAGCGTGCGTCATAAAAATTAGACCGGGGGGGAAAATGTCAGGGACTGTTCAAAAGCATATCGCCCGCCACGGAAAATAAAACTCGAAAAAAGCCGGCGCGCGGATTTTATACGCGAGGCATGGTTTGACCGGCGCTCGTCTCCCCGCCGCTCAATTTTTTTTGAATTCCCATCCCACTCCGATGCCACCGCCAGCTTCCCCTTCCGCGTCTGCTCCCTACGTGCTCGTGCTCGCCGGCGGCAGCGGCGAACGCTTTTGGCCGCTCTCGCGCCGTGCGCGGCCGAAGCAACTGCTGCGGCTTTTTTCCGACAAAACGTTGTTGGAAGAAACGCTCTCCCGGCTGGAAGGACTCGTCACTCCTGAGCGCATTTTGGTGCTCACGAATCAGGATCAGGAAAGCGCCGTGCGTGGACTCCTGCCGCAGCTCCCGGCGGAAAACATCGTCGCCGAACCGGCCAAGCGCGACACCGCCGCCGCCGTGGCGCTGGCCGTCGGCTGGGTGGCGCGGCGCGATCCGGGCGCGACCATGCTCGTGCTGCCGGCCGACCACGTCATCCGCGACGGCGCGGCGTTTCGCCGCGATTTGCACGCGGCGGCGCAGGCGGCGCAGGCGACGCGGGCGCTCATCACCATCGGCATCCGCCCGACCTGGGCGTGTCCCGGCTTCGGCTACATTGAACTCGGCGAGCGCGCGGACTTCGGCCAGCCCGCCGACGGCCCGCCGTTTTTCAACGTCGCCGCCTTCCGCGAAAAGCCGGCGCCCGAGCTGGCGCAAATCTTTCTCGAACGCGGCCACTACCGCTGGAACGCCGGCATGTTCGCCTGGACGGTGCCCGCCGTGCTCAGCGAATTTTCCAAACAAATGCCCGAGCTGGCCGACTTCATCACGCAGTTGAAGAGCGCGCCGGATTTTGCCGCGCTGGTCGCCGCGCGCTTTGCGGCGTTGCCCAAAATCTCCCTCGACTACGCCATCATGGAAGGCGCCGGCCACGTGCTCTGCCTGGAGGCCGGTTTCGATTGGGACGACGTGGGCACCTGGACGGCGGTTGCAAATTATTTGCAACAAGACAACCACGGCAACGCCGCCAACTGCGCGCCGACGACGCACGAAGCGCACGGCAACATCGTCTTCAACGACGATCCCGCCCGCACCGTCGCGCTCTTGGGCGTCAACGACCTCATCGTCGTGCAGACTGCCGATGCCACGTTGATTTGCCATCGGCACGAAGCGGAAAAAATCAAACAGCTCATCAGCCGCGTGCCGGGAGCATTGCAGTGAGGTTGAGCGTCGTGGGTTGAGAGTTGAAAGCTTCGGAAAGTTAAAAAAATTGCCTCGCGCTCAATCGGGCATTCTCTGGCTCTCAACTAACAACTAACAACTCTCAACTTTCTTATGAAGCGCGCTCTCGGCATCGACCTCGGCGAGGCACGGGTTGGCGTGGCAATCTCGGATTCGCTCGGACTGATGGCGCACCCGCGGGAAACGATCCGCGTGGATAAAAACCGGCCGCAAACCACGGTGGCGCGCGTGGTGGAAGTTGCGACGCGCGAAGACGTGAGCGTGGTCGTGCTCGGCCTGCCGCGCAACATGGACGGCACCGACGGGCCAGCGGCGCAAAAAGCGAGGGAATTTGCCGACGCGCTCCGCGCAAAATTACCCGCCGGTTGCTCCGTGCGGTTGCTCGACGAACGCATGACGACGGTCGCCGCGCAAAAGGCGTTGCACGCGGGCGGCAAGAACGTGAAGAACTCGCGCGCCATCATCGACCAGGTCGCCGCGCAATTGATCCTGCAAACGCACCTCGACAGCGAGAGCTTGCGCGCGGAACTCACCGCCGAGACGCCCAGTCCCCAAGAGGAAACCTGAGGTTTTTAATCTGCCCTGGCGGCGTCTTGGCGGTGAAACTCATCGACCTCAAGCCGGCGGCTGCACGCCGCGCTCGAAGTGCGTCTGCAGGACGACCGTCGTCAGCGTCCGTCCGACGCCGGAAATGCGGCGCATTTTTCCCAGCAGTTGATCGAGCGCCTGCGGGCTGACGGTGCGCACTTTCACCAGCACGCTGTTTTCCCCGGCGATGCTGTGGCATTCCTCGACTTCGGGATACGCTGCCAGCGTGGCGGCCAGCTTGTCGCACGGACAATAGCCGGTCGTCGCGATCTGCACGAACGCGCAAAACGGCAACCCGAGCGCGGTCGGGTCCAGCTCGACGGTGTAACGCTGGATCACGCCGCTGCCCTCCAGTTTTTTCACCCGCTCAAAGACGGCGGGCGCGGAGAGGTTTACGGTTTTGCCCAGCTCGGCATATTTGGCGCGGGCATCGCGCCGCAGCGCGCTTAACAGCTTTCGGTTGGGAGCGTCGATCGACATGGATGGCAACAAATTTAACTGAATCGCATTCGGTTTTCAACATATTATGATGAATTTTGTTTGATGAATCAGCGATTTAGATGAATATACTGCTGTCGATGCTGGATTTTCACCCGTCCGGCGGCCCGATCACGCCATGAACACCGAAACTCTCCCGCTGCCGGCCACCTTGCTGCGTTCGCCAGGAACCGAGTCTGTCACCACCGCCGCGCCCTGGCTCTCGGCCAATGCGCGCAACGTGCTCGCCTGGCTGACGCTCTGCGGCATCTGGGGTTCGACCTGGCTGGCGATCAAAGTCGGTCTCGCCGACCTGCCGCCATTTTCGTTTGCCGGCATCCGTTTCGTCGTTGCTGCCAGCGCGCTCTTTGCCGCTTGCGGCGCGACCCGGCTGCCGCTCTTGCCGACGCATCGGGGTGACTGGAAATTTCTCGCGTGGACTGGTTTTCTGACGTTCACGATGAACTACGGCCTGCTCTTTTGGGGCGAACAATACATCTCGTCCGGCCTCGCCGCGGTGTTGCAAGCGACCATCCCGATGTTCGGCTTGCTCATCGCGCACTTTTACCTGCCGGCGGAGCCGTTGACGCTGCCGAAGACGGCGGGCGCGCTGCTCGGTTTGAGCGGCGTCGGCGTGATTTTTTCCCATCAACTCCACGCCGCCGGTGCGCTGGCGTTCTGGGGCAGCGTGGCCGTGGTGCTCGGCGCGTTGTCGGTGGCGCACGCGAACGTCGTCATCAAAGCGCGCGGCGCGCACTTGTCGCCGGCCGTGATGGCGGCGTGGCAGATGGCCTTCGGCTTGGTGCCGCTGCTCGCCGTTGGCTTTCTGCGCGAAGGCAACCCGCTGGCGTTGCACTGGACGCTGCCGGCGGTCGGCTGCCTGCTTTACCTCGCGCTCGTCGGCTCGGCGCTGGCGTTTTATCTTTCCTACTGGCTCGTGCGGCGCATGGCGGTGACGAAGACGATGACCATCGCGCTGGTCACGCCGGGCGTGGCCGTGGCGCTCGGCTGGGTCGTGCTCGGCGAGACGCTTTCCTGGCGCACGCTGGCCGGCGGTTTGTGCGTGCTGGCCGGCGTGGGATTGATCGTGCGGCGCGGCCGGGCAGGGTGAAAAACCCATGACGCCCGCCGCTGATGCCGCTGCTGTCGTCCGCGTCAAACTCGTCGTCGCGTATGACGGCCGGCCGTTTCGCGGGTGGCAGAGCCAGGCGGGCGGCGGCGCGGTGCAGGATTTTCTGGAAACGGCGCTGAGCCGCGTGTGCGACGGCCGGCGCGTGCCGGTGCATGGCGCGGGACGCACGGACGCGGGCGTGCACGCGTGCGGGCAGGTGGCGCACGCCGATTTGCCGGCAGCCGTGGTGGCGACGCGTTTTGCCAACGACGGCGCGCGCCTCGCCGCGGCGCTGAACGCGCACCTGCCGGCGGCGATTCGGATCGTGCAAGCAGTTTGCATTAAGCAAAATGCCGCCATCCATTGGCACGCGCGGTTTTCGGCGCGGGAAAAATGGTATCGCTACCGGCTTTGGCACGCGCCGAGCCTGCACCCGCTGGAGGTCGGCCGCGCGTGGCATGTGCCGGGAACGCTCGATTTCGACGCGTTGCGCGCCGCCGCCGCGCGGCTCGTGGGCACGCACGATTTTGCTCCGTTTGCCGCAAGGCGCGGACGCAATTCGACGGCCGAGCCGGCGAGCACCGTGCGCGCGCTACGCCGCGTTGCCGTGCGGCGCGGGCCCGGGCCGCTGGTGACGCTCGATTTCGTCGGCGACGGTTTTCTCTATCGCCAAGTGCGGCTTTGCACCGGCAGCCTCGTGCGCGTGGCGCAAGGCAAGGCGCCGCTGGAGTGGATCGAGCGCTTGCTCGCGGGCCGCGCGGGCAAGACCAGCTTCGCCGCGCCGGCGGAGGGCCTTTATTTAATGCGGGTGCGGTATTGAAAAAATCACGTCGGCGCAACGGCGGCGGGCGTATGGGAAAGATGAGCACCGCGCCGCACCGCTTCCACACCGCGATCCACTGGTTTCGCCGCGACTTGCGGCTGCACGACAATCCGGCGCTGCACGCGGCGTCGCGCGCAGCCGAGTGCGTGCTGCCCGTTTATGTCGTGAGCGCGTGGCGGCGGCAGCATGGCTGGACTTCGGCGGTGCGGCAGGAATTTCTCTGTGGCTGTCTGGAGGAATTGGCGCGGAGCCTGGCCACCATCGGCAGCCGGCTCATTTTTCGCACGGCGGAACGGGCGGACGAAGCGCTTGCCGCGCTGTTGGTGGAGACCGGCGCGCAGGCAATTTTTTTTCATCGAGACCCCGATCCCTACGGCATCGCGATGGAGGAAAAAGTCGCGGCGATGGCGCGGCGGCACGGCGCGGAGGCGTTCGGTTACAAAGACACGGCGCTGCACGAGCGCGACGAACTGCTCAACGGCAGCGACCGGCCTTACCGAGTCTATGGACCTTATGCGCGCGCTTGGGCGAAACTGGAAAAGCCGGCGCCGGTGCCCGGAATCCGCCGATTGCTCGCGCCGCCAATCGACGTGCCGTCCGAGCCGGCGCCGACGCTCGCGCATTGGCAGCTCGCCCCGAGCGGCGCTGACACCGTGGCGCCGGGCGAGCGAGCGGCGCGAGCGCGGTTGACGCGATTTATTGAAAAGCACCTGCTCGGCTATCGCGTGGCGCGGGAAGTGCCGGCGGACGAGGCGTCGTCGCGCTTGTCGCAGGATTTGCGCTGGGGTCTTCTCTCCATCCGTGAAGTCGTCGCGCGCTGCCACGAGTTGCTGGCGGGCGAGGGGAGCGCGGCGCTCGACGCGACGGCGCGGGAGAGCGTGGGCAAGTTTCTCGGCGAATTGGCGTGGCGCGATTTCGCGATGCAACTCCTGTTTCATTTTCCCGAAGTGCTCGCCACCGAGTTCAATCCCGCCATGCGCGGCCTGCCCTGGCGCGGCTGGAGGAAAAATGACGCAGCGGGCGCGGCGGATTTGCGGCGTTGGCAAGCGGGCGAGACGGGCTTCCCGCTCGTCGATGCCGGGCTGCGGCAACTGCGGGCGACCGGCTTCATGCACAACCGGGTGCGCATCGTGGTGGCGATGTTTTTGACCAAAGACCTGCGCCTGCATTGGCGCGCGGGCGAGCGGTTTTTCTCGCAGCGCCTCGTCGATGGCGAGATTGCCAACAACAACATGAACTGGCAATGGTGCGCCGGCACGGGCGCCGACGCCGCGCCGTATTTCCGCATCCAGAATCCGTGGACGCAGAGCGCGCGGCACGATCCGCACGGCGACTACATCCGGCGCTGGCTGCCGGAACTCCGTGACGTGCCGGCGGCGAAATTGCACGCACCGCCGGCCGGGCCGCGGGAACGGCTCGCGCCGAATTATCCGCTGCCAATGGTGGAGCACGGCGCGGCGCGCGAGGAGACGCTGGCGATGTTTCAGCAGCATTTGCAGGAGCAGCGCCAAAAATGAACGGAGCGGCTATTGGCTTGCGTTGAAGGAGAAATCGAGGTGAGAATGACGCGATGAGCACCGCGCTGGCTGAAGTCCTCGACCGCCGAATGAGCGTGCATGAATATCGCCTGACCGAGGAGCAGAGCGAAGTAAAACGCGAATACCTCGCCGGCTACGTCTATGCGATGGCCGGCGCGAGCGAGGCGCACAACCTCATCGTGATGAATCTTTACGCCATGTTGCATAGCCGGCTTCGCGGCCAACTGTGCCGGGCATTCGGTTCCGACATGCAAGTGCGTTTGCAGCAGCCGGGCGGCACCTATTTTTATTACCCGGATGCGATGATCGCCTGCGATTCAACCGACGTGGGCCACGGCTGGCGTGAGCGGCCAGCGGCGTTGTTCGAAATCGTTTCCGAAAGCACGCGCCGGACGGACGAGCGCGAGAAACGCATGGCTTACCTTAGTCTCGGCAGCTTGGTGGCTTACGTGCGAATTGAACAGGATCGGCCGGCCGTCTTCGTGGAAGCGCGGACAAACGATGGCGGCTGGGAAATCACGGAGTTCTATGGCTTGGAAGCTGTCGCCAAGCTCACGGGCAATCTTGGTATGATTGCCTTGCCGCTGGCGGAGCTTTATGAGCATGTGTCTTTTCCAGCGTCGCGAAATGGCGCTTCCGCAGCATGAGCACTTCACCTGATCCCAATACGCCGCCAGTCGCCGACCTCGATCCCGGCATGGCGGCGGCCATCGCCGAAATGCAGCAGGGCCTCGCCGAAGGCGGCATACCCATCGGCAGCAGCCTCGTGCGCGATGGCCAGGTCGTTGCCGCCGGGCACAACAAGCGTGTGCAGGAGGGCGACCCGATCACACACGCCGAGATCGACTGCCTGCGCGCGGCCGGGCGGCTGCCGGGCGGGTTCCGCGGCGCGACGCTCTATTCCACGCTCATGCCGTGCTTTCTGTGCGCCGGCGCGGCGGTGCAATTTGGCGTGAAAAAAGTCGTCGTCGGCGAGTCGCGCAATTTTCCCGGCGCGCCGGAATTCATGCGCAGCCACGGCATCGAAGTCGTCGATCTCGACCTGCCGGTGTGCGTGGAAACGATGGCGCGCTTCATCGCGGAAAACCCGGCGCTCTGGGGCGAAGACATCGGGCGCTAAGGCGCTTGCGCTCGGTCGCGGGCTGACCCGCGGCGCGCCGCACGGCCCAGTATTTTGTGTTTGTTTTGCGCTTGCTTTCCCAAACGCGATGTTTACGCTGCGGCTCGTTAGTCCAGTCTCGAAAAGGAAGTCGCCCTCGAATGCTTGATTGGTGGATTGTCAGTTGGAGCGTTACTCTCTTCAGTGGCAGTTTGAAACCTGATCCGCAGGAACAGTCACCCGGCCAGAGCACTTTTTTTAATCAGAACGCGCGACAACAGGGCAGCAGACTCGATGGCTTAACTCCGCCTTTTTCTCACCGTGCGCGTGATGCCGCCGAGCCGTGCTTTGGCGTCGCCAGGGCTGGGCAGATATTCTAACCAAGTTCACCGATCAAGTTAAAGTCAGCACCGTCAGTTCACTCCAACCAACACCGCAGCTATGGGCTCCCGACTCTACGTAGGTAATCTCTCTTTCAACGCCACGGAAACCGACCTCATGGACCTCTTCGGCCAGGCCGGCCAGGTCAAGGACGTGGCGCTCATCCAGGATCGTTTCACCGGCAAATCGCGCGGCTTCGCTTTTGTGACGATGGCCACCGATGAAGACGCGGCGAACGCGATCAGCCAATTCCACGGCAAATCGGTCGAAGGCCGCGTGCTCACGGTCAACGAAGCCCGCCCGCGCGAGGAACGTCCCTCCGGCGGCGGCGGTGGCGGCTATCGCGGAGATCGCGGCGGTGGTGGCGGTGGCGGCGGCTACGGTGGTGGTGGCGGCTACGGCGGTGGCGGCGGTGGTGGTTATCGCGACCGCGGCGACCGTGGCGACCGCGGACGGGATCGCGGTGACCGCGGCGAACGTCGCGGTGGCTACGACCGTTAAAGAAAAAGAAAGACGCGCAGTTTGCGCTCGCGCTCGCCGGCGATATGCCGGCGCACGGCGGAGATTTTTTCCGAAAACGCTCTTGGGAAAATCTTTCCTGGGAGCGTTTTCGTTTTCGCGTTGACGGCTCAGCGCATCCCAGCCGACAACCTTGGGATGCGCGGCGCACGTCCCCCTTTTCGTTTTGCACCGAGGACGCTGGCGGCCCTGCTGTGGCTGCTGGCAATGATCGTCGGCCTCGGCTCGACGCCATTTTTATCCAGCCGCAGTTGGGCGCAGGAGCAGGCGTCGCCCACGCCCGCGTCCGCATCCGAGCCAACCCCCACGCCCGCAGCCACGCCCGAGGTCATCACCAGCGAAGCGCCTCTCGATCCGATGGCGGCGACCGAAGTTTATCTGGCGCGGGTGCCCGCTGACGCGCGGGCCAGGTCGGACGCCTATTTCGAGGGCGGCTACTGGCTGCAACTTTGGAATTATCTCCTCAGCGCGGTCATCGCGCTCGTGCTGCTCTTCACCCGGCTCTCGGCGCGGCTGCGCGATGTGGCGGAACGCATCACGCGGTTCCGCGCTTTGCAGACGGCGCTCTATTGGTGCCAATATCTGCTCGTCACCACGCTGCTCGGTTTTCCGCTGGCGGTTTACCAAGGTTGGTATCGGGAACACCAATACGGCATGTCGAACCAGACATTTGCCGCGTGGGCGACCGAGCAGGAGATCGGGCTTTGCCTCGGTCTCATCGGCGGCGCGCTGGCGATGATGGTGCTCTACGCCGTGCTGCGCCGCGCGCCGCGCACCTGGTGGCTCTGGGGCGCGCTGGCAGCGATGGCCTTCCTCGTAATTTCGGCGTTGATCGGCCCGGTATTCATCTCGCCGCTTTTTAATAAATACACGACGCTGGACGATCCGAAGCTGCGCGACCCGATCCTGAGCCTGGCGCGCGCCAATGGCATCCCCGCCGAGAACGTCTATGTCGTTGACGAGTCGAAGCAGACCAAACGCATCTCGGCCAATGTTAGCGGCCTCTTTAACACCACGCGCATCTCGCTCAATGACAACCTGCTGAACCGTTGCTCCCCAGCGGAAATCGAGGGCGTGATGGCGCACGAGATGGGGCATTACGTCCTGCACCATGGCTACATCCTCATCGCCGGCTTCAGCTTTTTTATCCTGCTGGGATTTTTGTTTGTGAAGGCGACGTTCGCCGGCGCGGTCGCGCGGTTCGGCTCGCGCTGGGGATTGCGCGGGCCGGTCAGCGACCTCGCCGCGCTGCCCTTGTTCGGGCTGCTGTTCAGCACGTTTTTCCTGCTCGCCACGCCGCTGACGAACACGCTTGTCCGCACGGTTGAAGCCGAGGCCGACATCTTCGGACTCAACGCCGCCCGCCAGCCCGACGGCATGAGCGAGGCGTTCCTTAAACTCGGCGAATACCGCAAGCTGTCGCCCGGACCGATGGAAGAATTCATCTTCTTCGATCATCCCAGCGGACGCAGCCGCATCTTCATGGCGATGCGCTGGAAAGCGCAGCAGAAACCGCCGCCGCCTTGAAAGCAGAGCGGAGGAGATGCCCGCGAAAAACGCGAAAGGACGCGAAAAAAAGACAGGGTTAGCTTTTCTTTTTTCGCGTCCTTTCGCGTTTTTCGCGGGCACTCCCCTTTTCAAAAAATAGGTTTCCCCGCCGGCTGAAAACCGTATCGTTCCGGCGTGAGCAGTTCCTACCAGGTTTTTGCCCGCAAATACCGCCCGCAGACCTTCGACGATGTGGTCGGCCAGGATCACGTCGTGCGCACGCTGAAAAACGCGATCACGCAGGACCGGCTCGCGCACGCCTACCTCTTCGTCGGTCCGCGCGGCACGGGCAAGACGAGCACCGCGCGCATTCTGGCGAAGGCGCTCAACTGCGTGCGCGCGCCGACCACCGAGCCGTGCGGCGTGTGCGATGCCTGCCGCGAAATCGCCGAGGGCATCAGCCTCGACGTTTTGGAAATCGACGGCGCGTCGAACAACGGCGTCGAACAGGTGCGCGAGCTGCGCGACAACGTGCGCTACGCGCCAACGAAGGGCCGGTTCAAAATGTATATCATCGACGAGGTTCACATGCTGACCTCGGCCGCGTTCAATGCGTTGCTTAAGACGCTCGAAGAGCCGCCGGAGCACGTGAAATTCGTCTTCGCGACGACGGAAGTGCAAAAAGTTTTGCCCACCATTTTGAGCCGCTGCCAGCGCTTCGATTTGCGCCGCATTCCTGCGCCGCTCATCGCGGAGCATTTGGAAACGATTGCGAAAAAAGAGCGCATCCAACTCGACGAAGCCGCCGCCGACTCGGTCGCGCGCGGCGCCGAGGGCGGGTTGCGCGACGCCGAGTCGATGCTCGATCAACTCGTCGCGTTTTGCGGCAATAAAATCACCGACGACGACGTGCGCCAGATCTTCGGCTTCACCGCGCCGGAAACCGTCGCCGGCCTGGCGGGCCACATCCTGCGTCGCGAAACGCCCGGCGCGCTCGCGCTGCTCGACGAACAAGCCGAAGCCGGGCGCGACCTTTCCAAACTGCTCGCCGACCTCATCGCGCATTGCCGCGACTTGCTCATTTTCCAAGTCAGCCCGGAGAGCGTAAAAACCGAAGCCGGCTCGCGGATGCTCGCGATTTTTGCCGAGCAATCCGCGCTCGTGCCGCCGGAGCGTTTGCTGGCGTTGATCGACGGTTTTGCCGCGGCCGAGACGCGCATGAAATGGGCGCCGAACAAGAAACTGCAGTTCGAGATCGGCGTCATCAAAGCGATCCAGACACTCGGGCAGGCGAGCTTTGACGACGTGCTCGATGCGCTCGCGGCGTTGCGCGAAAACAGCAGCAATGATGGCAACGAAAACGGCAGTGCTTCTGCGTCCAAGGCTGTTGCCGCCGCAACTCCGCGCGTGGCCGAGCCGCAGGAAGCGCCCGCATCCGGCAGCGATAAGCGGGCAGCCCGGTTTGCCGGCTTGAGAGAAACCATCGCGCAGCCAGCGCCGGCGAAGACGGAAAAATCGGCTGCGGTTGTTGAAAAAATTCTTCCAACTCCGCCGCCGTCACCCGCCGTCGAAAAGGCGGACTCCACGGCGCCCCAAACGCCGCTCGATGGCGCGGAAATCTGGCGCGCGTTGCTCGGCGAAATCCGCTCGCAGCGTCCGCTCATCACCGCTTGGGTGCAGAACAGCCGGCTGCTGGAAGCCGCGGATGATGGCAATTTTCGGGTCGGTTTTCCGGCGGATCAAAAGTTTGTCGTCGAACAACTTGGCAAGCCAAATCACCGGCAGTTTCTTGAAGCGTTGCTCACCAAACTCGCCGGCCGGCCGGCGCGCTTGAAGCTGGAGTTACACGACGATGCCGCGCCGCCGCAGGTCGCGGAAACTCCGCCGGCTCCGCCCGCGGAGCGAGTGAAAAAAAAACTCGACGTCCGCGGATTGAATGACGACAACGGCACGCCGGCGGCGGTCGCACGCGGCAGCGAAAATCCCAACGGCCAGCACGGCACCGTCACGCCGACGGCGGAAGCCGACGACGCGATGACGGCGTTCAAAAACGATCCGTTGATCCAGGAGGCGCTCAAGATTTTCGACGGCGAAATCAAAGGCGTGCAACCGCCGCCTGCCACGGCCGGGTGAGCATCGCCATTGCACCAGTTTTTCACTTCAACTCACACATCCCATTCCGACGATTCCATGAACATCCAGAAAATGCTCAAGCAGGCGCAGAAGATGCAAGAGGAAGTCGCCAGGGCGCAGGCCGGCTTGGCGGATCGCAGTGTCACCGCCTCGGTCGGCGGCGGCAAGGTGACGGTTGTCGCCAACGGCGCCGGCGAGGTGACTTCCATCAAGATCGCCCGGGAAATCGTTGATCCCGAGGACGTGGAATTTTTGGAAGACCTCGTGCTGAGCGGCGTGAAGCAGGCGATCGACGACGCCAAGAAATTGGCTGAGTCCGAAATGGGAAAAATCACCTCCGGCCTCGGGCTGCCGGGCATGGGATTTTAATTCGGGGTCACGCGCGCGAGCGTGGGTTGATCGGCTGCGGCGAGCACCGCCCGTGCGGTCGCCACGTCGCGCGCGATCTGCGTGCGCAGTTCCTCCAAGTCGGCAAACTTTTGCTCGGGCCGCAGAAATTGGCGAAACCGCACCTCGACATCTTCGCCGTAGATTTCCTGCGCGAAATCCAGCAGGTGCAGCTCCAGCAGCCGCTCGCCACCCGGTTGCGCCACGGTCGGACGCACGCCCAGATTCACCACGCCCGGATACGTCGCACCGCGCCAATCCGCCACGACCGCATACACGCCGTCCGGCGGAAATTGCTCGTTGTGCGCCGCCAGGTTCGCCGTGGGAAAACCGAGCTGCCGCCCGAGCTGTTGACCGCGCACCACGGTGCCGAGCACGGAAAATTCCCGCCCCAACATCCGCGCGGCTTTTTCCCAATCACCACGCTCCACTGCCTGCCGGATGAGCGTGGAGGAGACCGTCTCGCCATCGACCACCACCGACGGCAAACCCACGACCGCGAAGCCGAAGCGTTCGCCCAGGCGGGTGAGCAGATCGAGGTTGCCCGCCCGGCCGCGGCCGAACGACCAGTTGAAGCCGACGCAGACCTCGCGCAATGGCCGCCCCGCGCGGCCGAGCGCGGCGATGAAATCCTCCGGCGCCGTGGCGGCGAATTGCGTATCGAACGCCAGCGTCAGGCAATGCGTCGCGCCGAGTGCGGCAAAAAATTGCAGCTTGTGCGGCGTGGAAGTCAGCAGCCGCGGCGCGTTCCCCGGCCGCAGGATTTTCATCGGATGCGGATGAAACGTCACGACCACCGCCGCGGCCTGCACGACAGCCTGCTCACGCCGGTGATCCTCGACCGCGCGGCGGATGACTGCCTGATGTCCGCGATGCACGCCGTCGAAAACGCCGACCGCCAGATAGGTTGGACCGAGATCGGAGAGCTGGGAAATCTGGTCGAGTAGGATCAAGCGTCGGGCGAAGTGGCGAAGCGGGCGAACGCGATCTTACCTCGCTTTGGCCGCGTTGGGAAAGGTTTCGCCCTGCATTCCGCGAGAGCCTGCGCCGAACCAGCTTCAGCTGCTAAAACGGTAGAGCGTGGTCGTGCGATAAATTTCGCCCGGGCGCAGGATCGTGTTGGGAAACGCCGGGTGATTCGGCGCATCGGGGAAGTGCTGCGTTTCCAGGCAAAAACCGCCTCGTCGCGGATAAGGATACCCGCCTTTTCCCAGATCGGTCCCATCCAGAAAATTGCCGGAGTAAAACTGGACGCCCGGCTCGGTGGTCAGCACCTCCAGCACGCGCCCGGAGCGTGGCTCGCGCACGCGGGCGGCGAGTTGCGGTTCGCCATTGCTGCCATCTTGGCGGAGAACAAAATTGTGATCGTAGCCGCCGGCGGAGCGGAGCTGGTCATTATCCATGTCAATCCTTGCGCCAATCCGTTGCGACGCGCGGAAATCGAACGGCGTGCCTGCGACAGCGCGCAATTCGCCGGTCGGGATCAAGCTCGCATCCGTCGGTGTGAACTGGTCGGCGTTGAGCGTCAATTCATGGTCGAGAATATCGCCCGCATCGTGGCCGGCGAGGTTGAAATACGCGTGGTTGGTGAGATTGACCGGCGTGGCGCGGTCGGTCTCGGCGCGGTAGTCGATGCGCAACGTGTCCGGCTGCGGCAGGCTGTAAGTGACTTCGACGTGCAACGCGCCGGGATAGCCCTCCTCGCCGTCGGCGCTGACGCGGCGCAAGCGCAAAGCGCCGTCGTTTTCCACGATTTCCGCCTGCCAGAGCCGGCGGTCAAAACCGTCGGGACCACCGTGCAGATGATTCGCGCCATCATTGAGCGGCAGCAGGAACTCCGTGCCGTCGAGCACGAAACGACCGTGCGCGATGCGGTTGCCAAACCGCCCGATCAACGCGCCGTGAAAACTTTTCCCTGCCAGATAGCCCGCGAGCGAATCATAACCAAGCACCACGTCGGCCAGCGCGCCCTCGCGGTCCGGCGTCCAAAGCGAAACGATAGCTCCGCCAAAATTGGTGATCGCCACGCGCAAGCCACCGGCAGCTTGCAAAGTAAAGAGCGAAACCTCAGCGCCATCCGATAGACGGCCAAATGGCGTGTGAGAAATGGTGCGGAGATGATCCATTGACGGAACTTTACTGAAAATATGAGCAAAGAAAATAGAGTGCTCGATTTGGTGGTATCTCAGTTTGAAAGAAACGCACGGGTTCTCCGCTTGGAATTCAGGAGCTTACGAAAACGTAATTTTCAAACAGAAGCCCACCCCCAGATTTTTTGAAAAACTGATTGCCAAAAAGCAAGAGTTTTGAACATGCTGTCTGTCGAACCCTGTTTAGGGGATTTGCGTTTCATGAAAAAGATTTTGTTCCAACCCCCCCGCTACCTCGCTGCCATCACCGCAATTGCGTTGATAAGTTTGCTAGGTGGATGTGCTCAAAACGAAACTCCTGCCAGCGGAGGTAAAAACGTTCATGGCAACATGAGAACATTATCTCACCCAAGCCCTCGCCCCCGCGAACAGGCAGCAGCTTCCCGAGATGAGGAGCGCGTTCTTTCTCATCCATCACCGCGTCCAATTTATACGATCAATACCAATCCAGCGCCAGAGACCAAAAATGTCGTTGCGAGGGCGAGCCAAACTCCAGACTTAACTCTTAACCTCTTACCAGCAGGCACTGATCCTAACGAGGATAATGCCCAAGATGAGTATGTTGTGGATGAAAAAACGAAAGAAGCTCCTCCGCAAACTCCTCGCATTACGATCAACTTGCCTCCGGAAAATGGCGTTAACTCACGAAATTCAAATCAACTAACACCGCCGCGCCCAGTAATTATTACTATGGGTCCCAATAGGCGCTATCAACACCAAGGTAAGCGTCGTGCGATCCATATCCACATTCCCTACGGTTATCCAAGAGACGGAAAACCTGTTCCGCTAAAGGCTCAGTAGTTATAGTGAGCCGTGACTTCGACATTCATTGCCACCCAACGTCGCGAAGACCAGTAAAGATGATTTTCGTTGATGACTCACAAAACCAGCGGTCTCTCGTGGCTTGCAATGCTCGGTTGCGACATCCAGCAAGCCTCGAGCGTAAGCGTGAGCTTGCGGTGAACGCGCATGCTCAGGGGATCAGGTGGGGATTGAGCTGTGCCAGCATCGTTTGGTAATCTTTGCGCATATGCAACGAAGCCCATGCTGGATCGTAACGTAACTGTCCAAAATCAGGCCCACCCGGTGTCTTTGCCAAAATCAAAAGATGCTGCATCGCCTCGTCGGCTTCACCGGTCCATGTGCAAATTAACGCCAGTGCTGTCTCCAAACTTGGGCCGTCCGTCGCATCCACCGACACCGGACGCATTTCTACTGCGTGCCGTCCTTCGCGTAACGCGGCTTCCTTGCGTCCAAGTCCCGCATCAACCTGGCCGAGAAATGCTAGTGCGAAAGGATCATCCGGCTGTTGCTGCACGGCTTGTTCAGCGCTCTCCCGCAAGCGCAACATCGTCGCTCGTGCGTTTCCCTCGTTGCCCGCGGCCCGCGCGACCAGCGCTTCCAGCCACGCGCGCGGCAACATGACGCTATTGAACCCCGGGTAATCCGGGCCGCGAAATTCTGCCAACACCTGCGCTGCTTCCTCCATCCTATTATCGTAGAGTGCCGCGCATATCCTAGTATAGGTTGTAGCGCCATTGGGGTCGTAGCTTGCAGGCAATAGATTAAGTCTGGCACGCGCCGCTGCCGTTTGTCCGGCGGAGAGCAACGCGGCGGCCTTTATTAGCTCATAGTAACTCTTTGAGTCTGGCAGAGCCTTGATCGCCTCATCAGCAACACGAATCTCCTCGGGATACATCCGCAGGATGTCATAGAGTAGTGTCTGATCGTTAAGAGTAGCGGGGTTGCGCGGGTCGAGGGAGAAGGCTTTTTCTTGGCTAGTCAAAGCTTCCTGCCAGCGGCCGAGGCGGCGGTCGATGTAGCTGGTCAAAGCGAATACCTCGGCGCTGTTCGGCAACGCCGCGCGGGCGATGGCGAGCTCGCGGCGCGCGCCTTCGTAGTCCTTTCGGCCGCGGTAGAGCAGGCGCGCCCGGGCGAGGTGGGCTTCGCCGAGTTCCGGTTGAAGACGTAGTGCGGTCTCGACCGCCCGTTCTTGGAGCAAGAGGCGTTGAGATGACGCGTCGAAGCCGGTGAAATAAAGCTGGTCATGTGCTTGCGCGACCAGGCACCACGCCAGCGCGAAGTTTCCGTCGCGCCGCGTGGCATCATCGAGCAGGCGAACGGCACGCAGTAGCGTTTCGCGCCAGTCGGACGTTTCTTGAAATCCGGCGACGAGTTCCCTGGCTTGCAGATATAGATCGTAAGCCATGACGTCCGTCGTGGGCCGGGCGGCGATGTTGGCTTTCTCGCTGGGGGAGAGTCTGGCGCGCAAGCTGCCGGCGATGGCTTGGGCGATTTCGCTTTGGATGGCGAAGGCGTTGTCCAACGACCGATCATAGTGCTCGGACCAGCGGTGGGCGTCGGTGCGCGCGTCGATGAGTTCCGCACTCACGCGGACTTGGTTGCCGGCACGCTGGACGCTGCCTTCCACGATGTGACTCACGCCCAAAGCGGCGGCGATCTCGCGCAGATTGCCGCGCTTGGCTGCGTCGCGATATTGCATCACCGAGGTGCGGGAGATGACTTTCAAATCGGCTACTTTGGCCAGATCGGAGAGGACTTCCTCCTGCACGCCGTCAGCAAAAAAGGCGTTGGCCTTGTCCTCGCTCAAATTTTCGAAAGGCAGGACGGCCACGCTCTTTTCTGGGGTGGCAGTGGAGGCCGAGGTCGTCAATGGCAGTGGGCCAGCTTCGAGAAGCCGACGACCACGATTCAAAGTTAACACGGCCACGATCACCACCGCGGCAACCAGCAGAATCAAGGCACCGAGGGTCGCGGGGAGCCGCCAGCGGCGGCGAGGGTTGGTATCTTTGCCATCGCCGATCGCCGCACGGGCCAAACCGAGCTGCTCGCGGCAGTGCCGCAACTGGCCCTCGAGTTCCCGCGCCGTCTGTGGCCGTTCGGCGGGGTCGGCCGCCAGCATTCGCTGGAGTAGCGTCACGACAGCAGCCGGCACGTTTGCCTCGCGCAGATGCTGCAAGGGCAAGGCTCGGTTGACCTGTCGATCGTAAATTTCGCTTAAGCTCCGGCCAATGAAAGGCACCTTGCCAGTGAGTAGAAACCAAAGGGTGACGCCCAAACTGTAGAGGTCCGAGCGGATATCGATGCACTCGCCCCCGGCGGCAAACTGCTCGGGGCTGGCGTAGGCCGGCGTGCCCACAAAACCGCTGTGCGTGAGATCAGCCGCTTCCGCGCTGCCCAACGCCGCTGCGGCCACTGCTTTTGCCAGGCCAAAGTCGATCACCTTGACCATCAATCCGTCGCCGGCCGCATCCTCTTTGCCACCAGAGCCAAGGCCAAGCATGAGATTGGCGTGCTTGAGGTCGCGATGCACGATGCCGCGGGCTTCGGCTGCCACCAGTGCGTTGGTCACCTGACGCGTTATTTCCAAAGCCGGCCCAACCGCGAATGGGCCATCGCGGCGCACGCGGCTTTCCAAAGTTTCACCCTCCACCAGCTCCATCGCGTAAAAGCACTGTCCCTCCTGTTCGCCGTAGTGGAAAACGCTGGCCACGTTGGGATGATGCAAACGGGCTGCCGCCTTGGCCTCGCGCAGAAAGCGGGCGCGCGCCTGGGGGTAGGTCGCCGAAAGCCGGGCGCTGATGACCTTCAAGGCCACGGGAAAATCCAGGACCACATCGCGCGCCAGGTAAGTGACCCCCATGGCTCCGCGACCCAGCTCGATTGGCAGGTGGCCGCCGGTTTCCTCGATAGCCAACTCGTAGTGCGCAAACCGATGCGGCAGGCTGTCAGCCGCAATCGCCGTCGGCTGCTCAGTGGCGACAACAGTCTGCGTGGCAGCCTGGATATTGCCAACACCGCTGTCGCTGCCGAGTCCTGCCTTCAACAGACAGGCTAGACAATGCTGACCCTCTCCGCTGCCAGTTCCATCGCTCTCGCGAGGAGGTAACGCAGCGCCACAAATACTGCACGCCGAACTGGGTGCGGATGCGTCCACGGCAGCATCCAGTCTAGTGGCAAATGCCCAACGTTGACAATGGGCGCGTTGCTCATTTTGTTCGCGGTCAACTCCAAGCAACGGAGCGCCTGGCTGCGGCCAAAGGCATCAAAGCTGTAAGCTCCTCCGTCTTCGATGGACGAAAAGCAGCTTGGTCGGACGGACCAGCTAGGTCCAAACACGACGCAAGCACCATGTCGGCGATGTGCCGAGGCTGCCCGCAGGCTGAACGGAATTACCGAACCGGAATTCGTTTCCGAAAAACGTTCCTTTAATCCCAAGCTTCGCTTTTCATCCCCAGTGGCACTGGGAAAAGCAGCCGTCGCCCGCGTCTTGCGAAGCTCAGCTTCGCCTGAGCTCGACGGGCGACGGCCGGGGCTGATGAAAAGGCGCTTACCGGAAAGGTTGAACCTTCCGCGCGCTGGCCGGACCCGCCGGGTTGGGAGCTGCCACGGCAGTATTGCGCATCGCTGTGTCATCCGCGCCGACCGCATCAGCAGTGCTGGCATTCTGGCCGCCACCGTTATGGCAGAGGCAGCCGCCCCGGTTATCGGTCTGGCATTTATTGTTTTGCCAAGTGTTTGCCGTGCCGCAGGTCCCTGCGCCAACGGAATTATCCTGGGCGTCAAAAGCGCCGTTGTTGGTCAGCTTATTGTTCTTGAGCAGATTGTTGCTGGTGTCGGAATTAACAAAAATGCCATCAGCGGCGTTGTTCTCGCTAGTGTTGTTGGAAATCTCGACCCCAGTGCTGGTGTAAAGATCGATGCCATCGAGAGTGACCGCACCGGAAGTATGGTTGTTCCGAACCGTGACCGGCGCACTCTGCGTGGCGGTGGCGCCTTGCACGAAGATGTTCACGTCGTCCGCCGAAACGTCATTGTTTTCAACGGTGACCGCGCCCGGGTTGAAAAGTAAGATGCCGGTCGCGCTGGCAACGGTTTGCGGAGTGTAAGCGTTGCCGGAAACATCATTATTCGAGACCTGCGCCGTGGCGCCATCGCTGACCTGAATGCCATTCTGAGCAATCGCGGTCGTAGGCCCCGCGCCGGTGACCGTGTTATTCTGGATCTTGGCGCTCGAACCGATCCCTGAAACCTCCACGCCGCCTTTCTGGTAGTTGTCGATCATGTTGTTTTGCACCGTGCCAGTGCCAACCTGACCGGTCGAGGCCCGGCCAATGCCAACGCCGATGCCGTTTTGAGTGCCGCCCAGCGGATTGTCGCGGATATCAGTGATGTGATTTTGCTGAATGGTGGCCGAGCCGTTGTTGCCCACGAACACGCCAAACTCAATACTGTCAGGATTCCCACCGCCAGGTCCGGCGATCGTGAAGGCTTGAATCTTCACATTCTGCGCTCCGTCCACCTGCACGATGGCTTTGATGCCAACCATCACTGGTGGCGCCTTGATGATGGCTTGCAGCGGTTTTTCCGATTTCAGGGTCAATTTGTCCTTGCCAGCCGGAATGACTACTTGCTCCACCCAAGTGCCGGGACTGACCACAATGTTGTCACCGGGGCTGGCGGCGGTGACCGCTGCCTGGATAGACGGGTATTGGGACGGGACCTTGAGAGTCGCGGCGACCAATGGACCGCTTGAGAACAAGACGACCACGGCGCACAGCGCCGCCAACGGGGAGAAACGAAACGATGGAAACAAGTTGGGGTGCATAAGCTTATGTTCTGCTTGGGAAGAGGGCAGGATTGAGAATTTCGCGGTTCATTGCAAGAGAAGATTTTCAAAATTGATTTTGTTCTCATGCCAGCGACAAATCTGCTCTGTTCTGGTTCGTGTGATCAAACCGCGCCTCCAAGTCACTGATTTGGACGCTCAACGGAGTAATTCGATGTTCGGCCCGTTTGACGAAACCACAGACGAGATGCGCGGCGCATGCTTTCTAGGCCGATGCGGCCTGCGCCATCATGCAGGCGGGCGATGAACCAAATTGAGCAACGGCTGGTGTATTGGCATTGGCACTAGGCGCTGAGCGTGGCGCAGCAATGGCGCGAGCGGCTCGGCCTGGCCGCGCGGGCCGGCGTGAAACCAGGTGATCGCGAATCTTTCCAAACCTAACGCGAAGGACGGCATCTACACCGCGATCGAGACGCCGCCGTTTACGAAGCGGAACGATCATTCCTCCATGCTCGATGCGCTCGGCTTCCTCCCACAGACGCCGCTGATCGATCCCGACACGATGAGCCGCACGCCCGATGGTGCGAAAAAGAATTGGGACTGGAAAACAACGTGGGTTTGGGATTATCCAACGATGGCGATGACCGCCGCGCGGCTTGGCAGGCCGGCAGGATGCGGCCGTGAATGCGCTTATCATGAACGTGCAAAAACACGTATCTGCCCAACGGCCACAACTATCAAAATCAACGCCTGACGATCTAGCTCCCCGGCAACGGCGGCCTGCTCAGCGCCGTCGCAATGATGGCCGCCGGCTGGGACCGTGCAGCGACAAAAGTTGCACCCGGCTTTCCAAAGACGGCAAATGGAAAGTGCGCAGCGGGGGCATTATTCCGGTGCCGTGAACGTCAGGACCATTTTACCTCCTTGAAGCAACCGCTCATCGGTAGCCTCCAGCGAGCCAATTTTTTTTGTTTGCCCTCGTGTTTTACCAAAGCATAGTAAACCCCATTCGATGCATAGCGATGGAGCCATGGCACGCCTGTCCTTGCGGCATCGGCTTTTTGCCTGCTTTCGTGAAACACGATATTCCGCGCTTAATTCTCTGTGAATTAGCAGCTTAGGGGTCTTAGCTCAGTTGGTAGAGCGCCTCAATGGCATTGAGGAGGTCAGGGGTTCGAATCCCCTAGGCTCCAGTGCTGGTGTGGGTTCCAGAGAGGCTGTGCTATACGGGACTGCCTCAATCGCGTCTAGCTCATTTTCCCGCGTCGAGATGATTATCATAGGATATGTTCGCGGGGACGCCGGTGACACTCCAGATGACTCGCCTAACAATCCGAGCGGCCAAAACCCTGCTCGGCGAGGATGATCCGAAGACGGCGCGTGCGGTGGGCATCGGCTTGGCAGACGAAGGGGTTGCCGCGGCGTGGGCGGCTACGGGTGAGGAAACCCCTCGCCGCGCTGAACTGGCTTTGGCCCCCGCGCGTGGTGACCGCGACAACGGGGCGGCGCGCTTTTTTTCCAAGCAAGCGGGTCGCCTGCCCGTGCGGGCGCTGGAGGGCGCAACGCGTGGCGATAACGGCTTTGATGACTCTGCGCGTGGTGCGCGCGGAGGCTCCGCTGCGCCATGTGCTGGCCCAGAGCGGTGCAGTGCTCACCCTTGGGCTTGCCGCTGGCGGCGATCCTCTCGGCGGCCAGCGGTTACTTCATCGCCCGTCGCTCGCTGGCGCCCCCGTTTAGGGCATGGCGTGCTCCAGCTTTCTCTCTCCGCGCCGCCCTCGCCGAATCTTCCGTGAGTGGTTGCGTCGGCGT
>JAFAXH010000008.1 GCA_019241085.1 Verrucomicrobiota bacterium
ATACACGATATTTGCCCACCGCAATTCGAGTCGGCGTCAGCACCGAGCACGAGCCCGACCGGCAGCGGGTCACCGGGCCGACGCTCGATCTGGAGTTGCCGACCAGAGCCTTTAAAGGCGGGTGCCTTCGTGAGCACATCGGCGCAGCTTTTTCCCACTGTTGCTTCCGGCATCCTTGAACACGTTCAGTCCATCTGTGCGCACACAATTTTCACGACAGAATTCGGAGGCGGATTTACTGGTAGATACGTCGCGTAAGACCCCCGCGTCTGGCCGTAGCGGAAGCTAGCGGCCAGGGGCTTGGGAATATAGTCGGTGCGAGTTTCGCCAAGCGGTTTGCCGCTGGCATCGTAGATGTAAAGGGCAATGTGGTTTTGGTAAGACTCGGGATAAGAATAGCCGAATTTGCGCTCGACACTGCCCGAGATCATTATCCGGCCGCCTAGCCAAGCCGCGCGTGCGCTGGTGATCTGCATTTCGCCGGGCGATTCCGTAACCAGACGTGGGAGCGGCGGTGGATTGCCAAGGCCGGAAGTTGGTTTGGGAACCGTAGGAACATCAGTTTTCTTCCAACGCACTTGATTGACATCGGTTTTCCCGAAAAGCGGGGGCTGGTAGTAAACCGCCACGCGCGTGCCTTCGTGCAGCGCATCGGCCTTGACTCGTTGGCCATCCTCTATGAACCCGGTCCGCGTAGTCCAGTGCAGAACCAGTCGTCCCGCACCCGAATCGCACTGAATTGTAAGCAGTCTCTGCGCACGATCCAGGGTTCGGACGACGCCGTGTTCCTTCGTGGGATGATGCAGCCCGAGGGCGAAGGTGGTGGGCGTTTGGAGCAGCAGTAATCCAATAGCCAAGAGCAGCGTAGCGGCGCCCGGCTGGCTTTGCGGGCAGCGCCAGAGGAAGTGGGGGAAGCGGAGTGGCACGGGGAACAGGTATATTCAGGCTGATGGGGTCAGAACCGGGCCGGGGTGTTCCGCGCGCGGTGCCGTGGAGAGCACGGGAGCCGCAGGCGCGAACGTGTCGGGGCGGCGGCCGAGAAAAAAGGTGCAAACCACGGGCAGGACGAGCAGCGTGAGCACGGTCGAGGAAACCAAACCGCCGACGATCACGGTGGCAAAGGGGCGCGCCGTTTCCGCGCCGACTTCATGTGAGAGCGCGGCGGGCAGCAGGCCGAAAGCCGCCATCGCACTGGTCATCAGCACGGCGCGCAGACGGGCGAGCGCGCCCTCGCGCGCAGCGGCAAAGCTGTCGCGGCCTTCGGCGGCCAGCTCGCGGATGCGCTCAAGCAGGATGACGCCGTTTTGCACGCTGGCGCCGAAAAGGGCGACGAACCCAACGAGTGCCGATACACTCAAGGGCAATCCCGCCAGCCACAATCCGACCACGCCGCCAACTGCGGCCAGCGGCACGTTGAGCAGAATGATCGTCGCCAGCTTCGCGGAGCCAAACGCGGTGAAGAGCACAAAGAAAATCGCCGCGAGCGTGATCGGCACCACGACCATCAGCCGAGCCAGGGCGCGCTGCTGATTTTCAAATGAACCGGTCCATTCCGTGCGGTAGCCGATGGGCAGCTTGACGCCTTGATTGACTCTTGTTTGGGCATCAACCACCACGCTCCCGAGGTCGCGCCCGCGGGTGGAAAATTTCACCGCGATGCGCCGCTCGTTGTCTTCGCGGTAAATGCGCGCAAACCCGTTGCGCGGCGCCACGTCGGCGACTTGGCCGAGCGACACGATCTCGTTGTTCGAGCCGAAAAGCGGGATGGCGCGGATGCGCTCCAGGTCGGCGATGGCTTCGGGCGCGAGCTTGACCGAAAGATCAAACGTGCGCTCGCCTTCGATGATCTGCGTGGCCGCCGTGCCGCCAAACGCCGTCTCGACCAGCGAGTTCACGTCGCCCACGCTCAGGCCGTAGCGCGCCACGCTGGCGCGGTCCACGCGCGCCTGCACCTGCGGCTGGCCGGCGAGCTGCTCGGGGGCCACGTCCACGGCGCCGGGCACTTCCTTCACAATGCGCGAAATCTGGTCGGCCAGCGCCTGCAACTTTTCGGGGTCGGTGCCGAAAATTTTGATGCCCAGCTCGCCTTTGATGCCCGAGACGGCTTCGTTGACGTTGTCCTCGATCACCTGGCTGAACAGAAAATCCACGCCGGGAAGCTGGCTCTTTAACTTGTCGTTCATCGCGGCGACGAGGCCGTCGCGGTCGCGCGCCGTTTTCCATTCACTCACCGGCCGCAGGTCCACGAAAATCTCGTTTGCGTCGAAACCGCCGACATCTGTTCCATCGTCGGGTCGTCCGAGTTGGGTGACGACCGTCGTCGCTTCGGGAAACGAGGCGAGCGTTTCGCGCACCTGCCGGGTCAGCCGCGCTGCTTCGGTCGGCGAGATGGATTGGGGATAATTGACGTGCACCCAGAGCGCGCCTTCTTCGAGCTTGGGCAAAAACTCCGAGCCGAGCCGCTTGGCGAGCAACCCAGTCAAGACCAAGGCGGCCAACGAAACGCCGATGACGAGCGCGCGCCGGCGCAGCGCGAAAGCGAGGATCGGCGTGTAGCGGCGACTGATCCAGCCGACGAGTCCAAAGCCCATTTTTAACGCCGGCACGGCAACGACTTTGGCGTTGGCTTCGGAGCCGTCCTCGCCGCTGCTTTTCGTGCCGCGCAGAAAAAACGACGCGAACGCCGGCACGACGAGAAACGCCAACGCAGTGCCGACAAGGATGGCGAAGGTCAACGTCAACGCCATCGGCCGGAAAATGCGCCCTTCGACACGCTGCATCGTGTAAAGCGGCAGAAACGCGGTGAGCAGCACGAGCTTGGAAAAAAAGATGGGCTTACCCATCGTTGACACACCGTCCACGATTGCCGCGCGCACGGCTTCGCGCGTGGAGGCGCGGCGCTCTTCGATGAGGTGGATGACGTTTTCGATCACCACCACGGCGGCGTCCACGATGATGCCGAAATCGATCGCGCCAAGCGAGATGAGATTCGCGGGAATGTTTCGCAAATCCAGCAGCATGAACGCGCCGAGCAGCGCCAGCGGGATGACGCTGGCGACGATGAGGGCGGAGCGGACGTTGCGGAATCCAAGAAACGCAACGAGCACGGCGAGCACGAGCGCGATGCCTTCGATCGTGTTGTGCCGCACGGTGTGCAGCGTGCGCTGGATGAGTTCCGTGCGGTCGTAGTGCGTGACCAATTTCACGCCGGGCGGCAAATACGTTTTGTTGATGTCGGCCGCTTTGCCTTCGACGCGCTTGAGCACTTCGAGCGCGTTCTCGCCCTTGCGCAGGAGCACGATGCCCTGGACAACGTCGTCTTGGTCGGTTTGCGTCGCGCTTTGCCCAGATTTAGGTTTGTTGAGGCCGACCCGGCCGAGCCGGAGCTGGTTGCCGACCTGCACGCGCGCCACGTCGCCGACGGTGATCGGCGTGCCGCCGCGCACCGCCAGCACGGTGGCGCGGATGTCATCGAGATTTTTGATGAGGCCGATGCCGCGCACGATGAACATCTGCGCGCCGCGCTCGATGTAGGCGCCGCCGGCGTTCGTGTTGGAGGCACTCAGCGCGTCCACGACGTTTTTCAAGGTCAGCCCGTAGCCCTTGAGTTTCACCGGGTCCACGAGCGCCTGGTATTGCTTGGTCGGCCCGCCGAAGCCGACGACGTCCACCACGCCGGGCACCGTGCGGAATTGCCGCTCGACGACCCAGTCCTCGAGCGCGCGCAATTCCGTGGCCGGCAGCTCCGGCGGCCCTTGCAGCGTGTAGCGATAAATCTCGCCCACCGCCGTGGAATCGGGCGACACGCTGGCCTGCGCGCCCGTGGGCAGCGTGACGCCGGCGAGCGCCTGCGAGACGAGGTTGCGCGACTGGTAATTGTCCGCGTCGTCCTCGCAGACGACCGTCACCACGCTCAGCCCGAAGAGTGAAATCGAGCGCAGCGCCGCGCGCTGCGGCAGGGAGTTGAGTTGGTTTTCGACGGGGATGGTGACGAATTTTTCCACCTCCTCCGCCGCGTGCCCCGGCCAAAGCGTGATGATCTGCGCCTGGATGTTGGTCACATCCGGATAAGCCTCGACCGGCAGCCGCTGGAAGGCGAACCAGCCCGAAATTGTGTAAGCCACGAGCAGGCCGAGCACGAGCGCGCGGTAAGCCAGCAGACCGGCGATGACGCGTTTCATCATGCTCAGGAGAAAAAAATCAGCCGCCCGCGCGGTCGGCGCCATCCAGCGGCGGCGGCGGCGATTGCGAAGGGGGCGCAGGCTCGTCGTTGTTTTCGCCAGCGGCGTCGGCGAGCAGTTCGTTGAGCAGGAGTCCGCCTTCGGTGACGACGCGCTGGCCGGGCGCTAGGCCGGCGCCGCGCACCACGACGGCCGCCGGGGTTTCCCGCTCCGGAGTCACTTCGCGGCGGGAAAATTTGCCCGGCGCGGTTTCGAGGAAAACGAAATACTTGCCTTCCAGATAACAGACCGCCCGCGCCGGCACTTCGACGGAATGATCACCGCCGCCGTGGTTGTTCGCGTTGGCGCCTTCGCCGCGCGCGCCGAGGTCCGCGTCCACGGAGACATACATTTCCGCCTTGAGCAGCCCGTCCGCGTTGTCCACCTCCGCGCGCGCGCGGGCCACGCGCGTTTGCGGGTCGAGCGCGGCGGACACCAGCGTGAGCTTGCCGGGGAACGCGCGGCCGGGGAACGCCGGAGTTTTGAGTTCCACCGACAGGCCGGGATGCAGGCGGTCGAGCGCACTCTCTGGCACGTCGAGCAAAACCCAAAGATGAGCCGGATCGGTGACGGTGAACAACGGCGCGATCAAGTCCGGCGTGCCGGCGAGTTGGATGTCCGAGCGGATTTCCTGGCCGACCGTGAGATGGCGATCCACGACGACGCCGTCGAGCGGCGAGCGGACGTGAAACAGGTCGGAAAAATCGCCGCCGATGGTGCCGAGCAACGCGAGGCGCGCCTCGGCGCGCTGCTTTTCCGCCTGCGCGTGCTCGAAGTCGCTCTGCGCGCCTTCCACCTCTTTTTGCGCGGCCGCGCCGTGGCTTTGCAGAGCGCGCACGCGGGCGAGGCTTTTCTGGCTCTGGATCAGGTCGCTTTCGGCCTTGCGATAATCGGCCTCAGCTTGGCCTAAGTCGGGTGATCTTAGAAACGCGAGGTCGTCGCCTTTTTTCACCGTCTGGCCGATTTCGGCGACGATTTTTTCCACCCGGCCGCTGACGGGCGCAAACACGCGCAGCGTGTGGTCTTCGTCCCACACCAGCCGGCCGGTGAGCCGCTGGCGCTGCGGCGGCGCAGGCGTGACGAGCGCCGTGCGCACGGCCCCGAGCTGCGGGCTGGCGCGGGGAAATTCCACGTCGCGGCTGCCCGTCACGCGCGGCGTGTCGGCGTCGGCCGATGCGGTCTTCGCGTCGTCCTTGTTTTTAGACCCGCCGCAACCGGTCAGCAGAAAAAGGGACGCTGCCGTTGTCAGCGCAGCGAGCGGGCAAAATGGAGAAAACGCGTTCACGGGGCAGATGGGCGGCTGGCGTTTGGTTTCCTTATTTGGCGACAGGCGCCGGTTCCGCCGGACCGAGTTCCCAAACGTTGGCGGCTTGCTGAAGCGCGATCCACGCTTTGGCGCGCTCGGTTAGGGCGTCCACGGCCGCCAAACGCACGTCGGTATCCGCCCGGCGCGCGGCGAGCACGTCGAGCAAGCTCGCGCCGCCCTGCCGGTAGGCGGCGACCTTGGCGTCGAGCACCTTGCCGGCGAGGTCGAGCGCGCTGCCCTGATATTTGGCAACCCTTTGATGTGCAAGTTCCAGCCGCGCGTGCGCGGCGCGCACTTCGGTCTCGGCCTTGAGTTCCACGCTTTGCAGCGTTCGCTCGCTCTGCAAGGCCGTTTGCGTTGCGCTCAAAAATTCGCCGCGGTAGGAGTTAAACAAAGGCAACGGGAATGAGAGCGTGGTGACGAGGGCGTTGAAGTTCGGCGCCGGATCAATCGAGTTGCGGATGCGCGAAGCCTGCTGCACGGTCACTCCTAATGTCGGGTCAGACACGCGATTCGCGCGCGCCAGCCTTACTGCGGCGCGGGCGCTCTCCACCGCGTGGCGCGCGGCGACGACGTCGGGCCGCGAGGTTCGCGCCTTTGCCAGCAGCGCGGCGAGATCGTAGCGACGGTCAGGAAATTCCAGCCGCCCGACGGTTTCCGGCAGCGGTGCGCCGGGCCGGCCGAGCAGTTGCAGGAGCGCAAGAACGTTTTGGCGCGCGGTGGATTGGGAAGAAAAGAGATCGCCCTGCGCGGCCACGGCGTCGAGCCGGGCCTGATTCACGTCCACCTCCGCCACGTCGCCCACGCTGCGGCGAAACTCGGTCGTCTCGGCCAACTGCCCGAGCACGCTGGCGGCGCGGCGCTTTTGCTCGACGATGAGCCGGCCGGCGACGGCGTCCACGTAGGCGCTCGCCGCGGTGCCGCGCAGGGTGCGGAAGTAATCTTCGAGCGCGGCGCTGGCGGCGAGCACGTTGGCTTGGGCGACGGAGACGCGGAAGCTGCGCCGGCCGGCGAGTTCGATCTCCTGCGAAATGCCACCGGCGAGCACTTCGGCTTGGCGTTCGCGCGTGAGGTCGTGCGTGAAGCCAAGGTTGACCACCGGGTTGGGCGACACCGATGCCGCGGCGAGCTGCGCACGAGCGATGGAAACGCCGAAGCGTTGCGCCGCGAAATCGAGGTTCGACGCGGCGACGGCGCTGAGAAATTGATTCAAAGTCAGACGCGGCGGCGGGGCCGGCGCATCCGGCGAAGCGGGGGGCGGCACGGCCGGCAGCGGGAACGAAAAGCGCGTCAGCTCCGAGCAG
>JAFAXH010000152.1 GCA_019241085.1 Verrucomicrobiota bacterium
TGACTCGCGTGACCGCCAGGATACGGCGCTGCTCCAACGCCACCGTGAAACCTTGACCGCTCATGCGGTCATCTTATCATCAACTCACCTCAACGACTTAATCCTACTTTCCTGAAGATCAATAGGTTCTTCAGAAGCTATGTCCCAGTTCCCTGCTCGGGATGCTCTACCGCCAGATTTGCGCGCCAAGCAACGTGCCTGTGTGAAGCACCACAATCGTGTTGTGTTCGGCTACCTCGCGTTGTTTCTGCTGGTTGTTTTCCTACTCCTCTCCGCGTTCCGGCACGCTCCGGCATCTTACGACCTGCTGTTTCATTCGTTGGGCTGCCTTGCCGCCGGGCTGGGTTTCTTTGCGGCTCTCGTGTTGGTGCCACGCAGCGACGCCGCTTTTTGCCGCCGCACAGGTTTTCTTTGCCCAGCTTGTGGGCAGCCGCTTTCCAAGGCGAGCGACCTTTACACGGCCAGTCCTCTGATAAACCGAGGCGAGTGTCCCCATTGTCGGCACTCCTTGATTGCCCCTCCACCCGCTGGAGCCTAGCCATGCGCTCCAGCGAACGCTCCATTGACGTTGCTTTTCCTCCTGCTGGCTTTGGTTTGTGTGTAAAGGGAAGCGGAGGTGGGCCGGGCGGATGCGGCGCTCCGTTCCGAGGAGAAAAACGTGGCGGAGGGGGTGGGATTCGAACCCACGGGACCTTGCGGCCCAGCGGTTTTCAAGACCGCCGCAATCGACCACTCTGCCACCCCTCCTTTTTGAAAAAAACGTCTGACGCGTCGGCAGGAGTCTGCCGGGCGCGAGGCGTTGCAGGACACGATGCCTGCGTCGGCTGGTGCGGGCAACGAAAAAGCGGCGTTGCCCGGCGAGTCGCTCAGCGTTTGTGCAGCCAAGCGGCGGTGGCGTATTTCGTGGTGGCCAGATTTTCAGCTCGCGCGGCGACGGCGGCGGCGGCGGGATTCGGCCAGGATTCCAAGTGGCCGTGGTGCCAAAGCTGCGCGGCGCGGTCGGGGCAAAGGGCGTCGGCAAAGGCGGTGAGGAAGGCCAGGCGCATCGTGGCATCGACGGGCCGGGCGGGGCCTTGCACGCTGCCTTGGTGCAGGAGTCCGGCGCGAGAGCGGCGTTGCGCGGCGCCAGCTACTTTTTGTCCCGCGCAGAGAACGTCGGCGCGCACCGGGCGGACAAAGCACGGCGTTGCTGCGGCATCTTGAACGTGGCTGGCAGACGTCTGCGAGTTGGCGTGAGGCAGGCCGGCGTCGAGAGTCCATTCCGTCGTGTCGTGCGTTTGCTGCAAGGCGCGCAGCAGGGCGAGGTGAATGAAGCGGTAGCTTTCGTCCGCACGCAGCCTGGCCAGGGGCAACGCGTGAGGCACGATGAGCGAGTAGGTCCAATCGCATTCGTCGCCGTGCGCGACCACTCCCCCACCCGTCCAGCGCCGGACGACTGCGGCGTTAATGAATTGTCCGCCGGCGATGGCTGCCAGCGGCGTGAAATAGCCGAGGGAAACCGCCGGTTGCGTCCAGCGATAGACGCGTAGAAGCGGCGTCGGCGCCGTTGTCGGCGTGGCGGAGTCGGCGGCGAGCTGTTCGAGCCAGGCTTCGTCGCAAGCCATGTTCCACGCGGCAGCGCGCGGCTGCGGGTCGTCCAAGACGAGCAACGCGCGAAATGGCAGCGCCGCCATTGCGGCAACAGTCGAGTGTTCCATCAGCGCCCCCCGGCGCCCGCGCCTTGCACGATTTCTTCCACGACCCGCCGGGCGGCTTCCACCGGATCGGTCGCGCCAGTGATTGGCCGGCCCACGACGAGAAAATCCGCGCCGGCGGCGACCGCTTCGCTCGGCGTCAGCACGCGGCGTTGATCTCCCGCTTCCGCCGCCCAGATTGGCCGCACGCCGGGGATCACGAGCCGCAGCGATGGGCCGACCGCCGCGCGCAGTGGATCGATTTCGAGCGGACTGGCCACGAGTCCGCCGAGACCAGCCCCTTGCGCCAGCCGCGCCAGCCGCACGACTTGCGTGGCAACCGCATTCTCCGTTGGCGCTTCGAGTCCCAGCTCGCGCAACGTCCCAGCGTTGCTGCTGGTCAACACGGTGACGCCGAGGAGCAGCGGACGACCGGCCGCCGGGGCTTCGCCGCCCGCGCTGCCGCGCACCGCCGCGCGCAGCATTTCCCCGCCGCCGCTGGCATGGAGGGTCAGCATCTCGACGCCGAGCGACGTGGCCGCCCGCACGGCGCGTTCCACCGTGTTCGGAATGTCGTGGAATTTGAGGTCGAGAAAAATCCCCGCGCCCCCGCCCGCCGCGCGCACCCGCGCGACGATGCCGGGGCCGGCGAGCGTGAAGAGTTCCAGGCCGATTTTGAAAATGCCGACTTCGCCCGCCAGCCGCTCGACCAGGCGCAACGCCGCCGGCTCGCCGCCGACATCGAGCGCGACGATCAAGCGTCCGCGCGCGCGGGCCACGGCGTCATTCGTCGGATGCGAAGTGGTCATGGCGCGCACGTTAATGACGAGGCCGCCACTTTACAACCGCCGACCCATGCGCCAGCCTCCCGGACTTCATCCACCATGCTCCGCTTCCGCGCTCTTTTTCCGCTCCTCGTCACCGCCGCCTTGGGCGGCTGGCTCCTCGCCTCGGGCGACGCCCGCGCCCAGCAGCAGCAACCTTCGACGTTGCCCGGCTCGACCAATGCCGGCGTCAATTCCCCGGCCACCGCGACCGCGGGACGGACGCGGCGTTCACTCGTTAATCCCGCCGACCAGCCGGCGCTCGCCGCGTTCCGATTGACGCCGGAACGGCTCGATCAATTTGAAGCCACCATCCGTCGGACGGTCGAGGCGTTGCGGAAAAATCCGGCTTTGCGCGAACAGGCGCGCGCCGCGCAGGCCGGCGGCAACGGCGGCCGGAGCATCGAGGCCACGGCGGCGCAACTGGAGAAGGATTATCCCGAATATGCCGCGCTCATCCGCGAGGCGGGCTGGTCGGTGCGCGAGTATTTGCTCACGACGTTTTCGCTCTTCGTCGGCACGATGTTCAGCGGCGTGCAGGGCAATCCGCCGCCTTATGTTTCCCCGGAAAATCTGGCGTTCGTGCGGGCAAATCTTCCGCGCATCCAGGCCGACTTTCGCCGGCTCGAAACCGAGACGCGCGGGAGTGCGGGCGACGAGCGACACTGATCCTGCATGCTCACCCTGCGAGCGCCGGCCAAGATCAACCTGTCGTTGCGCGTGCTCCGGCGGCGCGAGGATGGTTTTCACGACATCGAGTCGCTGATGTGTCCGCTGGAATTGGCGGATGAAATCGACCTCGACTGCGCCGGACCCGCAGCCGGCGGCGCGACGGACACGCCCGGCGTGGAGTTTTCTTGCGATGACGCGAGCCTGCCGTCCGACGGCTCGAATCTCGCGGTGCGCGCCACCGTGCTGTTTCTGCGCCGCGCTGGATTGGAGGGAAAACACGGCGTCCGCGTCGCGTTGCGCAAGCGTGTGCCGCACGGCGCCGGTCTCGGCGGCGGCAGCAGCGATGCGGCGAGCGTGTTGCTCGGGCTGAACGCGTTGTTTTCCACAAATTTGAAACTCGACGCCTTGACGGCGCTCGCCGCCGAACTCGGCTCGGACGTGCCGTTGTTCCTCCATCGTTCCGCCGCCATTTGCCGTGGCCGCGGTGAGCGCGTCGAGCCGTTGAAATTCCCGGCGCGGCTGCCGTTGCTGTTGCTAAAGCCGGCGTTCGGCGTGCCGACGCCGTGGGCGTATGGACGCTGGCGGCATGCGCGCGAAATTCCCGGCGTGTCCTACGCGCCGCAACCATTTGGCTGGGGCGAATTGGTCAACGATCTCGAGCGGCCGGTGTTTGAAAAATATCTACTCCTCGCTGCGATGAAGGAGTGGTTGCTCGAACAAAAGGAAACCGTCGCCGGCGCGCTGCTCAGCGGCTCCGGCGCGACGGTGCTCGCGGTATTGCGCGACGGCGCGTCCGCTAGCACAGCGGAGGAGTTGGCCCGCCGCGCGCAGACGCATTTCGGCACCGATTTCTGGTCCTGCCACACGCACACCGTCGCGCCTTCCTGATGCCCGCAGCGGCTTGCTTCAATGCGGCCGAAACGTGTCCCAGCCGAACTTCACGATCACCGCGCAGACCACGATCAAAAAGAGCACGCGCACAAACGCGCTGCCTTTCAAAATTGCCAGCCGCGCGCCCGTGAAGCCGCCCGCGATGTT
Source organism: Verrucomicrobiota bacterium (assembly GCA_019241085.1). Classification (GTDB taxonomy): domain Bacteria; phylum Verrucomicrobiota; class Verrucomicrobiia; order Chthoniobacterales; family SZAS-18; genus JAFAXH01. Next base: position 4,208 of record JAFAXH010000152.1, read on the forward strand.
GCACGCGGCCATCGGCGCCGCCACCGCGTAGAGCACATCGCCGTGGAAGGTGAAAAACGCGAGCGCCGCGAAGTTCGTCGCGCAGTTCACCACCTTCGCCGTCGCTGAGGCTTGGAGAAAGCCGCAGCCGAACAATCCGATGAACGCAAAAATCAAGAAGCTGCCGGTGCCCGGGCCGAAAAAGCCGTCGTAAAACCCGAGCAGTGCGCCCACCGCCGCCGCGAGCCAGAGCTTCGCGGCAGGCCCGAGCCGCGGCGCGTGCAGCGAGCCGAAATCTTTTTTTACAAACGTATAAATCGCCACCGCCACGAGCAGCACGACCACCAGCGGTCGGAACACCGCCGGGTCCGCGAGCTGCACCACGCGCGCACCGAGAAATGAAAACGGCAACGCCAGCAACGCCGCCGGCAGCACGATGCGCCGATCGAGTGCGACCGAGCGCAGGAAGCGCCCGGTCGCCACGAGCGTGCCGGCAAACGACGCAAATTTGTTGGTGCCAAAAACCACCGCCGGGAGTGATCCCGCCGGCAGCAGGATGAAGAGCGCCGGCAGTTGCAACAACCCGCCCCCGCCCGCCACCGCGTCGATGAATCCCGCGCCAAACGAAACGAGGCAAAGCAGGAGCAGGCTGACGAGGGACATGAAATCCGCTGGACGGCGTCGAGAGGAGGGGTCGGCTCAACTTGCTTCCAAAGCGACGAGGTATTGAAACTCCTCGACCGCCTGCTGCAAGGTCGCGGTGAGATCAAATTCCTCCGGCGCGCAGATGCCCGCCGGCACGAACTCCAGGGTGCCGTCGAGGCCAAAGGGCGGTTCCCCCAAGATTTCCCGCCAGGGCACCACACCGTCGCGCAGCGTGGCGAACTGGCCGAGGTCGCCGGCGACGCGATTTTGCAGGTGCAAATGCCGGACGTGCTCCCGCTGCAGCGCGAACTGCGCCCGCGCCGCCTCGGCGTCGAACACCGTCGGTTGCCAGAGCAGCCCGACGTTCGCCCGACCAATCTCCTCGCTCAGCCACACGATCCCCTCCGGATCGTCCGCCAGCCCGCCGTCGTGCGTTTCAAACAAAAACTCCACCTCCGGCCGCGCCTCGGCCAAGCCGCGCACCCGCCGGGCGACTTCTCCGACCGCTTGCGCGTAGGCGCCTGCTGAAGGGTCGGCCGCCGCGCCGGGGAACAAGCGCACTTTTTGGAACCCAAAGCGATCCACCCGCGCGAGCAACCGGTCCGCCTGCGCGGAGAATACTTCCGCGGACGTTTTGTGCGGCGTAAGCTCCAGATACGAACTGAGCACCCTGGGCAGGAGATGATGCTCCGCCAGCGCCCGGCGCAACGCCTCCTCGTCCGGCGCAAAGTCGAGGTGCGGCTCGAAGATTTCGAGCTGGTAAAATCCCGCCCCCGCGATGGCCGGCAGCAGTTCCACGAGCGGACGCGATACCCGCGCCGGCGTCCAGCGCGCCGGCTCCAAAGCGATGGTGTGTAGGAGAATGTTCATAGGTGGGTGCAGGCGGAGAAGGAAAAAGGCGCGGTCTTCGCCGTCGCACTTCTCCCCCAAGATCGCGTGCTGCGCAAAGTGGATGGCGATCGACGCCACCGGTAAGCGGCATTTTTGGCTCACCGCGAAAAAAGCTTGCCCCTGCCAAAAAGCTGCGCGAATAGATGGCCGCTCGCCTGCCCTTGTCGCCAACGAAGAGTTTGCTGTGCTCTCGCGTTGGGCGCACGGCCCTTTTTGAACGATCCAGCGTAGCTCAGTGGTAGAGCGGTCGGCTGTTAACCGATTGGTCGTAGGTTCGAATCCTACCGCTGGAGCCAATGCGCAAGCTGCTTAAATGTCGGCTATTGCTGGATAACACAGGCTGCTAAAATCTCCGACACGCAACGCTCATGCGGCGACGGGCTGCCCCCTAGCCGGCTGAGACGCCTCGAGTTGCGGGATGATCTCGCTGCCGATCTCTTCGAGGAGTTCCGGCCGGTCCCCGGATGCCACGCCGAGAACGAGGCGGGCTCGAGAGAGTCGATCAACCGAAGCCGCTGCCTTGGCGGTGTGCAGGGGATGGCGCAGAGGCAAGACGATGGCACCCGTAGCCAGTGCGATGGTGACGGTCTGTGCGGCAATCCATCCTAGATACACCCACGGATCATAGACTTGACCGACATCGCTGAAGTTCGGGTCAC
>JAFAXH010000010.1 GCA_019241085.1 Verrucomicrobiota bacterium
CAGCAACGCGCTCGTCTTTGATCGACGAGAGAATACGCGCCTCGACCGCGCTGCCGATTACACTCAACGGCACGCCCATTTCGACCGCATGTCCGACGGTCCATTTGCCAGTGCCTTTCTGGCCTGCCTTATCGAGAATCACATCGACGATTGGCTTGCCGGTGTCGGGATCGATTTTAGTGAATATCTTCGACGTGATCTCGATCAGGAAACTGTCAAGCTCGCCTTTGTTCCACTCCGTGAAGATCCGCGCGAACTCTTCCGCGCTCGGCTTGAGCGCTGTGCGCAGGATGGCATAAGCCTCGCAGATGAGCTGCATGTCGCCATACTCGATGCCGTTGTGCGCCATCTTCACGTAATGCCCGGCGCCATCCGGCCCCATGTGACGGCAGCACGGCTCGCCCTCGGCCACGGCGGCGATCTTGGTGTAAATTGGCGCGAGCGACTGCCAACCCTCCTTCGAGCCGCCGGGCATGATCGACGGACCTTTCAAGGCTCCCTCCTCGCCGCCGCTGACACCGACGCCGAAGAAGTGAATGCCTTTTTCCTTCAGCGCCTTCTCGCGACGCTGCGTGTCGGTCCAGAGCGAGTTGCCGCCGTCGATGATAATGTCGCCGGGTTCCATCAAGGGGACCAGTTGATCGATCACCGCGTCCACCGGTGCGCCGGCTTTCACCATGATCTGCGCTTTGCGCGGGCGCTTGAGCGACTGAACGAATTCCTCCAACGTTTTGGACCCGACAAACCGTTTTCCGGCACCGCGTCCCGAGATGAATTTTTCCATCACCGAGGTGGTGCGGTTATAAACCGCTACGGTAAATCCACGGCTTTCCATGTTCAGCACAAGGTTTTCACCCATCACTGCCAGGCCGATGAGTCCGAGGTCGCAAGAGGAGGTTTCCATATTATTTAATAAGTGATTTTTTGCGTTCTATGAGGCTCGCTTTAACGTAGAAGTCCATCCGTCCAAGAACGTAAGAGCACCATGCTAAAGGAGTTTTGGGAAATTGTCATCGCAGAAACCGCGCTTTGCCCGCCGGTTCCCAATTTTTCGGATGCCGCCGGCGCGGTGGTAGATTTTTACGGCGTGGTGCGCGGCGAGGAAGCGGGTCAGCCAATTGCGGCGATTCATTACGAAGCTTATGCAACCATGGCGCGCCACCAGTTGGAACTTCTTGCCAGCGAAGCAGCGGCACGTTACCCGATTCACAGCTTGCTCTTGCACCATCGCATCGGCCGCGTGCCGGCAGCCGAGCCATCGCTGTTCTTGAGGGTGAGCGCGGCCCATCGGGGCGAGGCTTTCGACGCCGCGCAATGGATTATCTCACGATTGAAAGCTGTCGTGCCTATTTGGAAACATCCGGAGGCGGAAACCGGCGCGGAGTCAGGATTGATCGAAATTGTTTTGGCAGGGCGGGCGTGACCGTCGGAACGCGGCTCTGCCCTGATGCCTCCGAGATGAACCTCCCCAACCGCCTGACCATCGGCAGGCTCTTTCTTACCGTCGCCTTCGTCATCTGTTTGACGGTGAGTTTTCCGTTGCACCACACCTTCGCGCTGGTGCTATTCATCACCGCGGCGGTAACGGATTATGTGGATGGCGAGATCGCCCGGCGATACGCGCTCATCACGGATTTCGGCAAGCTGATGGATCCTTTGGTGGACAAGGTGATGACGGCATCCGGCTTCATTTGCCTCGTGCCACTCGGCGCGATTCCGGCGTGGGTCGCCATCGTCATTATTTCCCGGGAATTTCTCGTCACCGGATTGCGCCTGCTGGCCGGCAGCAAAGGCCGCCTGCTCGCGGCGGAACGGATCGGCAAACACAAGACTTCCTGGCAGATTGCCACGATTATCTTTTTCCTTTGCCTGCTGTCGTTTTGGGAAATGACATCAAACGGCGCCAGCCGGGAAACCGTCGGAACGTCACGCGATTGGAGCGATCTGCTCTGGTCTTACGGTGGCTGGCTCGTCAGCGGCATCGCAGTCGCGCTGACGCTTTATTCCGGCATCAGCTACATTTGGAAAAATCGGGCGGTAATCGAGACCGACTGAGTGGATGACCCGAACGCAGGGGCCGTCCACAAAACTCGCCGCATCGGTTCCCATTAAAACCAGCGCTCGGGCACTTGGATCTGATCGCCGGGACGCACGCCCGGGTCTTTCGAGGGATCGCGGCGCAATTCCTTGCAATTCACCACGATCACCTTGCCATCACGCAGCAACTGCACTTTGGCTTGATTGGCAAATTCGTTGAAATCCCCAGCCGCATTGATCGCCGACAGCACCGTCATGTCGGGAGTATAAGGCACCCGCTGCGGGTTCTTCACCGCCCCGCCGACGTTGACGAAACGACCCGTGGCCGCAATGACCAGGGTGATCGTCGGATTAGTGTAAATCTCGCGCGAGCGATAGGTGCGTTCGATGACCGAGGAAATCTGCGACTGCGTCATTCCGTTGACCGAAATTTTCCCAATGTAGGGCATGTTGAGATTACCCTCTCCATCGATGGTGTAAGTGCCATTGACCGTGGTCATCTCGTCGGATGGAACGCCGCCGATCCGCACATCAAACGAGTCGCCGGGACGCAAAGTCACATCCGCCCGCGCCAATGGCGCCAGAGTGAGCAACGCAACGACGAGGGTGCAAAAAATGACGCCAAAAAGGGTGCGCGATTTCATGGTGGTTAAAGTTGGGGGTTGGTGAAAATTTCAAGCTGGACAGGCTCAGCGCACATCCGCTGTTCGGCTGCGTTTAATAATCGCCACGCCGGCTCCCGGCTTTCTGCTTATGGCCGGCCGCGCCGTTGCTCGCGCCCGCGGTGGCGAGCGCGGTGCCCGTGCGCGCGGCGGGTTTGTCCCGGCCCGGCGCGTAGTATTCGTAGTAGCTGGTGTAGTAGGAGTAGTTCGGATCGTGGCGCAGATCGACGTTGTTGAGCACGACTCCCAGGACGGTGCCGCCCACGTTGATTACCGCCTGTTTCACCCGCTGCAACATCGCGCGCGGATAACGCCGGTGTTGCACCACGATAATGGATTGATCGACCTCGCTGGCCAGCACCGCGCCATCACTGACGCCGAGAATCGGCGGCGAATCGAAGAAGACGATGTCATAACGAGTCTTCAGCTCGGCGATCATGTCGCTCATCCGCTGCGAATTCAAAATGCCCACGGCGTCCGCGGGCAAAATGCCGCTCGGCAGGATCGAAAGGTTCTCGATTCCCGTGGGAAGAATGACTTCCTCCAGAGTGACATTGGTGGTGAGATAATTCGTCAATCCCACCGAGTTGTTGATGTCGAAAAACTTGTGCTGCGTCGGCCGGCGCAAATCCGCATCGACGATGAGCACGGAATAACCACCCTGTGAGCAGATGTATGCCAGGTTGCAGAGCGTGGTGGACTTCCCCTCACCCGGTCCGCCACTGACCATTGAGAGCGTGTTGGCATCGGCGCTCTTGCGGTTGAACTCGATGTTCGTCCGCAGGATGCGATAAGCCTCGGCGTCCGGCACATCGGTCGGTTGTTTGTGCAAAAGCCGGATGTCCTTGGGAACAATGGACAGGACGGGGACGCCCAGCAGGGTTTCCACGTCGTTCATGGTCTTCACGCTCGTGTCGAGATATTCGATGAAGAACGCCAGACCGATGCCGACGATCAGGCCGACCAGCGCGCCGAGGGTGAGGTTCAGCCAGACCTTCGGACTGGAGGGAACGGTGGCCTGCTCGGCTTGCGCGCGAATGAGCACCGGCCGGGTCGGCATCGCCTTGTCCACTTGGATCTGCTGTTTCCGTTGTTCCGCCTCCAGCAACACGCGCTTGGCGTTCTGATAATCCTGCTGCAGCGTGTAGTAATCGACGCCGCTCTCGCTGGCCTTGCGTTGTTCCTCGCGCAGGTCTGCAAGCTGGGCCTTCACGCTCTCCAGCGTTTTCTTGGCGACATCCAGCTTGATCGCCAGCGAGTGCTTGATGCTGTCCACCTGATCGGTGAGCTGCTGGGAAACGGTGGCGATAGTCGCCCGCAGGGAGGCCACCTTTGGATGGCCTTGCCCAAGCCCTGAACGAAGCATGGCCGCCAGGCTGGTGACCGCGTCCTGATATTGCGGCAGGAGCTTTTGCACATTGGTATCCGGAATGTCGAGCGTGTTGAGCGCCCGCATCAATTCCTCGCCCTTGAGGTGCTCGACCTTGTCGAGTTGCGTGGTCAGCGCCGCAACCTGGGTTTGATATTTGTCCACCTCGGCCTGCTTGGCGTCGAGCTGCACCTTGCGCGGATCCTCCGTCGCCATGCTGTTCGGCAGCGTGTAATCCCGCAACTGCGGATTCTGCCGCCGGATTTCGATCAGCTTCTTTTCAATATCATTAACCTTCTCCCGTTTTTCATCCAAGTTTGTATCGAGCGCGCCGATGCTCTCCGAACCGAGTTGCTTGCGCTCGTTCAGTCGCAAATCCTGATAGGCCTGCACCACGGCGTTGGCCAGTTCCGCGGCCTCCTTGGCGTCCGTGCTCGTGGCAGTCACGTCGAGCAGTTCGGTGTTGCGCACTGGCTTCAGCGTCAACATGGAACGCAGTTTCCAATAGGTGCCCTCGTAGCTGAGCGGGTTGCCCTCCTTCGCCCAACGATGAATCAGGTCGAGCTTCTCAATGACCGGATAGAGCACCTTTTGCCGCTGGATGATTTCGATCTGCGTCGGGGCAAACCGCGGGTCCAGCCCAGGATTGTCGCCCGTTTGATGAGAAAATGGCTGGATGTCCGACGCTTCCGGCCGCAATTCCACGAGCGCGGTGGATTGATACTTCTTTGGCATGAAGTAAGTGACCACGGCCGCGGTCGCCACCACCAATAAAAATGAGAGCAGGACAATGCCAAAACGCACCCGGATCACCCGCCAGTAATCCAGGAAGTGCAGCTTGGCGTCATTGAGGTTGGGAGAAACCTGACGCGCGTCTGTTTTTTGCATCGATTTTGACTCTACTTGATTTGCGTGGAAGCGCAAAGCCGGGCGCGGGAAAAACCTCCCGGCCCGGCCGCATTCATAAACCGCTCGGAGACTGCGTCTCGCCTTGCTTTTTAGAAGCTTACCCGCAAACCGGCAAAGGCGCGGTTGCGATCATAATCCCGCAGACCCTCGATGAAGCCTGCCCCTTGGAGCGCCCGGTAATCCGAGTCCACCGTGGTGTGGCTATAGCCCACTTCGGCGGAAAAGTGCCGGTTGATCGCGTAGCGCAAGCCTACCGAGACATCATAGACATTCTCGTTGTAATCATTGGAAAACACCCGGCCAAAGGCATCCACGGTATCTCCGTTGAGGTAATTGCTGTGCTGATAGAAAAAAGCCAGGTAACCGCTAATCCGCGGCGTGATCGCCTGGTTGTAGGTGAAGCCTAGGCGGAACGTGTCGCGCGTGCCGTCGGGTTGCGTGGAGTCGCCCTGCTCGATCCCGTAACGCAAGGTCAGCGCCAAATTGGAGCGGCGGGACAAATCGTAGGCCGCCGTCGCTTCCGCATAGGGCGAAGACTCATGATTGCGCCCTTGCGTGAACACAACCTGGTTCACCGTCGAGAAAGTGCCGTCCAGGTTTTGCACGACCACCGGCGCCACTCCCTGCGTGGTTGACGAATCCGTAAACGTGCGGAACTCCGCGCCAGCGCGCAGGCTCAACTTCAGACGCGGGCTGGCGGAATAATCAAGACCGCCGAGGACGAAGTGTGAATACGAATCGGTATTCGTGCTAAAATAACTGATGTAACTGAAACGATATTCGCCGACCACGGTCAAGGAGGGTAGGACGAGGAAACGAAACTGCTGCGAGAGATACTGCTCAATTCGATCCTGGAATGTGCTGTAGGGTTCCTGACGATAAATATAGAAGTTCGGCTCGTAAGCCGACACCGTCGAAAACAACGGCGTCCAGCGGTAGGTCAGCGCGAAACGATTCGCAGAATAGTAGTAGTCACCGTTGCGACGAGTCTGGCCGTTGACCACACCGAAGTCAGGTTCGGCCTGATAAACGTTGAACGTCGAGGCTTCAAAAGTCGCGCGTGGCGTCAGCTTGTAAGCGAAGCGCACATTCAAGCCAAAATTAGGATCGTAGTCGCGCCCCGGCCGATCGACGTAGAAAGACGCGCCCGCCGTGGCACCGAGGGTGAGGCTATAGCGCGAGCTGCCACCGCTAAAAGCCAGACTGAGTTGTTCATTGAAAAAGACGCTTCCCTGCGGCCCACGGGTGTTGAGCCGGACGCGGCGATTCGGCAGCACAAGTTCGACGCGGTCAGGATCGTCGAGCGTGTTGTCGTCATAACCGACGCGGCTATCGAGCGTGAATGTCAGCGGGGAACGCGCAAAATTACCATCGGACGTGACGCTCGAGGTGCCTGCCTGAGCGGCGGCAGCCGACAGGACAAGTGGCAGTAGGCTACCGCACAAGATGCTGACTCTGCGTCCAAGGCGAACGCGGCGAAAAATAGGATTCATGATTTAAAGCGAATGTAAGACACAGCGACAGAACGGGAAGCGCAGGATAAAGAGTGGAGAAAGCCGACCCGAACTGTGACGCGGCGGAAAGATTACCGGGAAGGTGTGCTTTTGGGCAACAAGAATTGTGAATAAACGTAAACGCTGCCGCCCGGCTAACGAGAGGGCCGCAACTCGCCACCGCTCGTTCCGAGTTGCTCTAGCCCGGCTTGCGCCAGAGGCTCGTGGGAGAGTGCCAGCGCGCGCTCGTAGGCGCTGCGGGCTTCTACGACGCGGCCCTGCCGCTGGAGGTGATTGGCGTAATAGGTCCAGGCTCGGCCCGAATTTGGATCCCAACGCAACGCTTCGCCCAAGGCCGCCTCTGCTTCGTCATAGCGCCCAAGTTCATCGAGCGTCGCTCCGAGCCGCAAGGCGAGCCGGGTGTCCTGCGGAAAGAGCGCGCAGCCGTCCTCAAATGCTTCCGTAGCTCCGACCAGAAAAGATTCCGCGCTCACCGGCTCGCGCAGTCGCAGTCCCTGTCGCAGCCGGGAATCTCCCAGATAATAATACAAATCTGGATTTTCTCCCTCCACCTCCAGACCGTCGAGCGCCTGGTTGCCGGCTTGAAGGAAACGTTGGTCACGCAACGCCACCCGCGCCTTTTCTGCATAAAATTCCCCCGGCAGCCAGCGCCAGGCCGCCAAGAGCAGCGCAGCTCCCAAACAGGGCAATGCCGCTGCGGGCCAAATACGACTCAGAGACCATCCGTGAGGTGTCTCCGTCAATCCTCCGGCGTTGGCATGACTCGTGAGATTGCGGCCGGGATTTGCCACAAATCCACAAACCCACGCGAGCAGCAGGGAGTTGGCGGGAATGTGCAGGTTGAAATCGACCACCGAGTGCGCCAGCAGGCTGGTCAACGCAGTCAGCGCGCCGAGATTCAAGGCGGTGACGTTGCTGCAAGCAAATTCCGTGTCGCGACCATCACCGTGCCAGCCCGCGGTGGCGCGCAACCGGCTAAAGTCGCGCCAGCCCGCGCGCAAGTGCGCCGCCAGAAACAGCGCCAGCGCCGCCGCGCCTGCCAGCCCATATTCGCCGAGCAATTCGAGATAATCGCAGTGCGCATGCACCGGTTCCCGTTGCACACCCGGGTCCCGCAACAGCCGGCTATAATATAAAGAGGTGCCGCTGCCAGTGCCCAGCCAGGGCGCCGAGCGAAATTGTTTCCACGCCGCAACCCACAACAACGGACGCACGTCGGTTTGCGGCGCACTGGAGAGAGTTTCCGCCCGCCGCTGCAAGGCCTCGCTTTTTTTCACCAAAAGCAAGCACCCTCCCGCCAGCACGACAAAAACCAGCCCGATGAGCAGCGTCAGGCGACCAAAACGTTGCGAAGCCACGCTGCGCAGCCGCCACAGGCTCAAAAGACCCAGCACGGTCAGCGCTGCGGCGGAGCTGAGAAAGCCGCCGCGGCTGCCGGTTAACAACAGACCGGCAAAGCAAGCGATCCCGCAATAGCCCAAAAGCAATTTTACCCATACCGGCAGCCGGCTCCAGCAGGCCACAGCCAGGGTCAGGCTGCCGACGATTTCCAGATTTCCAGCCAGATGATTCGGGCAAATGTAAAAACCGCTCGCGCGCCCGCGATAATCTTCCGAGCGGACAAAATCGAGCAACGAACCGCTCCAGCGGAAGAGCATGAAATCATCGCCGCGTCTGAATTGCACCGCGCCCACCGCGAGCTGCGCCAGCGCCAGCGCGAGCACTCCCCCCACGAGCCACAGGCGCGTGCGCGGAGGCGTCACCAGCGTGGCCGAGAGCAGATACATCAGTAGGGTCGCCGCCGCGCTGAGCAAATCCGGCCGCGCCAGATAAGCCACGGGCGAACACCAGGCGCGCAATGCGACCAAACTGGCAAAGAGCATCGCCGCGCCCACGCACCAATAGTCGGGCGATGTTTTCCCCGTCGTCGGTCGCCAGGCCGCCGTCACGGCGAGCACGCCTGCCAAGCCCAGGATCGCATAGGCGGGCAGGCTAAAGAGCATCCGGGTCCCGCCAATCAACGCCTGCGCTACTGCCAGGGACAACCAGAGCAAAAGAGCACGAACGAAATTCAAAGACTCAGGAAAAAGTGAAGAACCGGAGAAACGAACGACCCGGCACGCTGTTCACGCAAACAAACAGGCCCTTGCGTCCGAACGAGCGCAAGGGCCTGTAACAACCAGCGGCCAGTCCGAAGCGGGCCGTGCGAGGCGAGAGGGCGAGAAGGCTGGATCAGCGATTGCCAGTGGGCGAGACCTCGGTGCCGGTCGGCGGCAATGCCAGCACGCCGCCGGGGGGGCTGCCGACGAAGCCAGGGCCGAAGCCGAAGCCGAAACCAAAGCCGTCTCCGCCGCCACTGATACCGCCACCACCAGGGCCTTCGCCACCGCCGCCGCCCGCGCCCGAAAAATCGCAATCCGGCAACAACTGGGTGGCCTCCTCGATCAACTGGCGCGCTTGGCCTGGTGCTTCCGCGATGGCGGCGCGCAGGATGCGATTGGCGTAAGCACAGGGATCGAACTGATTACTAATCTGGGCGATAAATACAAAGTCTGAGCCGCCCAGCGATGGGAACGTTACGGTTTGCTCCGCCACGTCCTTGCTCTCATGCGGACGACGGCGAGGAGTGGTGCGGGGCGCGCGCTGGCGCCGGTTGGCCGAAGCGACTTTCGTAATGATCGCCACCCGCACGACGCCGGGCGCCATGCGCGGATCGCTCCGCACGGCAGAGCGCACCGCGGCCACCATCTGATCGGCGTTGGCGTTGGCCAGGGTAACGCCGGTGGGCAGTTCGGAGGCGAGCAACTGCGTGGCGGCAGAATCGTTAGTTTGTGCCGCCAGCAGCCAGCCGACGGGCAGGAGGCCGACAAGGGTCAAAAACCAGATCGCAAACCGCCGCCGGGTCAGGGTTGATGCTTGGAAATTCATGTGATGTTACAGTGATGGACGAACGCTGTTTCGGAGAGCGGGTAGCGGGAATCGAACCCGCGTGGCCAGCTTGGAAGGCTGGAACTTTACCATTAAGCTATACCCGCGTTGCGAGCTTTCTATGCCAGAGGAGCACGCGTGCTGCCAAGCCTTATTTTCCGTTTTCTTCACCTTTTTCGGGCGCTCGGGGAAGACGCAAGTTTTGTTCGCTTCGTGCTGGGGCGCCGGATAGGATATTTTCGTTTCCACAAGCTCCCATGCAAATCTCACGCTGGCTTTTCTTTGTTTCGGTGCCGATTCTCCTCCTCGCCTGCGCCAGTCGCGGGCGAGCGGACCTTGCGGTGACGCAGAAAATCGTCGGCGCCGGCCCGGAAATGGAAGTTACGACCAAGTGCAAGGGGGAACACCTGCGGCTCGACGTGGCTCCGGGCACGAGCATGGTGGTGGACAACCATTCGGGGGAAATCATCAGTTTGATGCACACGCAGAGGCAGTATTTGCGTTTGCCGGCCGAGGTCGCGCAGGCGGCCATCGAAAACCTCAAACGCCAGCAAGCCGGCGCGGGCCTCTCCACTCCCGAGGGCGGAGCACGGCCGCAACTGAAGCCCACCGGCAACAAGGCGGCCATCAGCGGCTATCCCGCGGAGGAATACACGGCCACCATCGCCAACGGCATCGTGGCGCACCTGTGGCTCACCACCGCGCTGCCCAACTACCAGGCCGCGCTGCAACAATTCGCCGCGGCCATGGAGCATGGTCCGCTCGCGGCGCAAAGCCGCGGGATGGGCATGAACATGGACATTGCCAGCCTGCCGGGCTTCCCGCTCCGCACGATTCTGGAAGTGGCGCCAGGCATGACCGTCAATGTCACTACGACCGCGGTCAGCACCGCTCCCCTGCCCGACTCCGATTTCACCGTGCCCGCCGATTATCAAGAAGTGAAGGTGCCCAATCTCACGCCCACATTGCCAGTTGCCCCCGGCCGTTAAGGCCCTGATCGCCGCGCTCAATCTGGCCCGGTGCGTTGTCCATGCCAGCGCTTTACCTCGCTTCTGCTTCCCCGCGCCGGCGGGATCTGCTCGGCGCCGCCGGCTTTCGATTCGCTTCCCTCGCGGTGGTCGTCGCTGAATCGCACGCTTTGTTTCTCACCGTCCCGGAGCTGGTGCTGCTCAACGCCCGCCGCAAAGGCCGCGCTGCCCTGGCCGCTCACGCTCGCGATTTGCCCGCCGACGCGGTGATCGTCACCGCGGATACGCTGGTTGCGCTCGACGGCGAAGCCTTGGGCAAACCCCGCGATCACGACGAGGCCAGCGGCATGTTGCAACGGCTGGCCGGCCGCACGCACCAGGTTTACACCGGCGTCGCGTTCACCCGCCCGAGCGTCGGCAGCCACGCGCAAAACGCGGCCTTCATTGAACGCACCGACGTGACTTTCCGCCCACTTGATGCCCGCGCCATCCGCGCCTATCTCGCCCGCATCGACCCGCTCGACAAAGCCGGCGCCTACGCCGCGCAGGAGCACGGCTCGGACATCATCGCCGCCACCGCCGGTTCGTGGACGAATGTGCTCGGCCTGCCAATGGAAACGCTCACCGCCGCGCTGGCCCGGCTCGGAATTTTACCCGAACCGGCCGCGCCCGCATTAACGCCGGGTGTTGTTGAGTAACACCGGGCCGAGCACGTTTTCCGAGAGCTTGTTGCTGCTGTCGGGCGTGAGCCGGGCGGCGTTGACCAGCGCGATGCCGTATTGCTTGTTCTTCCGGCAGACGTTGTTAATGAGCTTCGGCGTCGTGAGCGCGTCGGAGATCAGGATGCCGCAGCCGGAGTTGGCCTCCAGCGTGTTGCCCTCGGCGATGCCACCGCCGGCGGTCTGGTAGGTCAGGCCGTTCTCTCCGTTCTGGAGCGATTGATTGTTGCGCAACGTCGGCGCCGTATCCGAGCCATCGACCAGGATGCCGCTTTTCACGTTGTGCTCCAGCACGTTGTTTTCAGCAACTCCGCCCGAACCTTTGGCATAACCCAAGCCGTGCTGTTTGTTGTCGGTGCAACGATTTTCCCGCAACTCCGGCACCGTGCTCTCGCCGGTGATCGCGATGCCGCTGAAGCCGTTGTCGGTGAGCGTGTTTTTCTCAATGATCGGCCGGCAGCCGCGCAACACGTTGATGCCGTGCTGAACGTTGTTGACGCAGCGGTTGTTGCGAATGCGCGGCGCGCTGTCGCGGTCGCCGACGATGATGCCGCAGGAGCCGTTGTTTTCAAACGTGCTCTCCTCCAGGCTGCCGCCCGCGCCACGCTCAAAGATCAGCCCGTGCAGCTTGTTGCCCACACAGCGCACGTTGCGAATGGTCGGCCGGCTGCGCAGCTCGCGCACGGTGATGCCGTTGCCGCCCATGTTGGTCACCACTAAATTGACGAGATTGACGTTGGAATCCTCCAGCGCGATGCCGTCCACCGCAGGGCCGCCCGCGCCGTCGAACGTCAGATTTTCAATCGTGCCCGAACGGCAGTTCAGCACCGACAAGATCGACGGCGCCGCGTCCGCATTCGCCGCCGGCATGAGCACACAGCTCGACGCATCCGTTCCCTCCAGCCGGATGCCTTCCTTGAAATTAAACGGTCCCCGGTAAGAGCCAGCCTTCAGCCGCACGGTATCGCCCGGCCGCGCGGCGTCGATGGCTGCCTGCAGCGTGGGATATTTGTCTGGCACCAGCAGGGTCATCGGCCCCGCCTCTGGCGTTGGCGAGGGCGCCACCACGACGGAAGCGGTTGGCGCCGCGGTCGGTTGCGGCGAGGTGGTCCCGCCCGTCTTTTGCGCGGGATGATTTTGTTGCCACCACACGAAGCCGCCCGCGCCGGCGAACGCCACCACCAAGACAGCGACGGCCGCCCAGAGCAGGCCGTTGTGCGAGGCGGAACGCGGCGCGGGCGCAAGCGCCGGGGTTGACGGCGTGGCTGGCCGCACCGGCACCGGCGGCGTGGCGACGGCGACCCGTGGCGGCGCCTCGGTCTGCGGGGGCGGCGGCGTGGAGACGACGCTGGCGGCGCCGGCGACCGACGACGAGGGATGCCGACCTTCGGTTGCGCTGCCGGCGGCATCCGCCGGGTGACGGTGCGCCGACAAACCATCGACCATGGTTTCCAAAGCATCCTCGTCTTCGGGAGCTTCGGCGGGCGCGACTTCCTCGGTCACCGCGCTCGCGGCGTCCAGTTCCTGCGGGTCAAAACCGCTCGTCCTGGCCAGCGCCACGAAAAATTCCCGGCAACTCGGGAACGCCGGCTCGCCCAGCCCGCCGTTTCCCAAGGCCTGGTGCAACACCCCGTTGGCCGCTTCGTTCAACGCCCCGAGCGAGACGTAAGCCGCCGCGCTGCCCGCGTGCGGCGGCGCGCCGTTGAGCAACTCATAAATGAGCGTGGCGAGCGCCGTCAGATAGCCGCCCGCCTGCAGGCCGAGAATGCTCGATTGCGTGTCGCGCCCGGTCAGGCGCGGCGCTGGCACCATCGTCAGGTCGCCGCCGCCCGTGGCGACATCGTTCGCCGCCGCGTCGGGCGAGATGTTCAAGGCGTTGAGCTTCGCGCTGAACGCCGGCCAGTCCGTGATGGCCTCTCCCATGCGCGTTTCGAGGCTGACCGGCTCGTTGTGGCCCACGCCGGCCACGGTCGCCGCAGGAAAGTGCATGAGCACATCGCGCGCGCCGAGTTCCAGCCGCTCCAGCCCGATGCTCAGCGCGTGGTCCGCCGCGCCCGCGGCTTGCCGCATCAGCAACAGCGCCTCCCGCAGCTTTAGCCGACCGCGTCGGCGTAACAGATTGACCAAGGTAAATCCGCTCACCCATTCCAACACCAGATACGGCCGATGCCCGTGCCGGCCAATGGCCAGCGGCGCGAGCAGGTGCTGGTGTGGCGACGCGCGCAACCGTGAGAAATCATCGCGCAGCCGCGTCAACTCCTCCGGTGCCTCCTGCGCGTTGGCCCGCAGCAGCCGCAGCGCGACGAGCTTGCCGCCGCGCATCGAGTCGCTGGCTTGAAACACCTGGCTGACCCGGCCTTCCGCGACCAACTCCAGCAGCCGGTAACGCCGGCCCAGCACGTTCCCGACCTTGGCCGGTTCGGGCGGAGCGGCTTCGACGTGCGGATGACTGCTGGCTGGCGACAAGGAGCTGTCGCTGCCCCCCTCGCCTCCGCCTGCTCTGTGCCCCGCCGCGTGCGGCAGCGAGAGGTCGCTTAGACAGCTCTCCAAGGCGCGCCGCAGCTCGGCGGGATTTTGAAAACGTTCCGCCGGCGATTTTTTCAACATCTTCGCCAGCACCGCGCGCACGCTCTCGGGCACCGTGTCGCCGAGTTGCTCCCACGGCGGCTCTTTTGTCATGTGCTGCGAGTAGAGCGAAAACATCGAGCCGGAGAACGGGGCCCGGCCGCACAACATGAACCAGAGCGTGATGCCCAGGCTGTAGATGTCGGAGCGCGTATCGAGGTCGTGTTCTTGCAACTGTTCCGGGCTGGCGAATTGCGCCGTGCCCACGAACCCGCCCATCGTGATCGGCCCGCTTGAGCCGCCCTCCTGCTCGACCGCCGACCGGGCCAGGCCGAAGTCGATGACCTTGACGTGAAGGTTCCCGCCGCCCCCTTCTTCGTCATCGTCATCCTCGTCCTCGTGGCAAACCATCAGGTTCGCCGGCTTGATGTCGCGATGGACGATCTGCTGCCGGTGCGCCGCGCCCAAGGCACGGGCGACTTGCAGCGTGATGTGCAACGCCTTGCCCACCGGCAGCGGCCCCTCGCGCTCGATCAACCCGGCGATGGTTTCGCCGTCGATGAACTCCATCGCGTAGAAATAACTCTGCTCGTCGTTGCCGAGGTGATACACGCTCGCCACATTGCGGTGCCGCAAGCCCGCCGCCGCCCGCGCTTCGCGCAAAAAACGCGCCTTCGCAGTGTCGCTGTGCAGATACATCGCGTTGATTACTTTCAGCGCCACCTGCGACCGCAAATTCGTGTCAAACGCCTTATAAGTAATCCCCATCGCCCCGCGTCCGAGTTCGTGCAGCGAACCGTCCGGGCGCCGGAGCACTTGGAAATGCTGAAAGGTCTCGGTTTCTTGGTTTTGAGCCATGACGGAGGAAAATCAAACGCTGCCCGACGACTGCCCGGCCAGTCTTGTCGCAGCATCAGTCATGCTGTCAAACGTTGCCAGCACGGCGGGACGAAAAAATACTACCCTCTGCCGCCGCTGGCTACAAGACTTCCCTTGTCGCCGGGGGGCGCCTCCCATCCGTGCCTGCCGGCACTGTGGCAGACGCATGGCCGCGTCAATTCGTTGGTCGCACGGAGCCAGAAGCGCCGCTGGAACCGACTAGTTAACTACATATGTTCGCGCGTTCACACCTCCGCCGCCTGGTTGGAAGCAGAAGCCTGGCCCTGCTGCCCTGGCTTCTCCTCCCTGTCTTTCTGCCGGGCTGCTCGCGCAAGCCGGCAACGCCACCGCAGCCGCCGCCGGCGGAAGTGCTCGTGACCGCGGTCAAGCAGGAGGACGTGCCGATTTTCCACGAATACGTCGGCCAACTGGACGCTTCGGTGAACGCCACCATCCAGGCGCGCGTGCAAGGCTATCTCGTTGCCCAGAACTACAAGGAAGGCACGTTGGTAAAAAAGGGGGACGTGCTGTTTCAAATCGACCGCCGGCCGTTTGAAGCGGCGCTGGCCCAGGCCAAAGCCGCGCAGCTCCAGGCAGAAGCGTCCGCGCGTCAGGCCGAGCTGAATGCCGAGCGCAACACCGAGTTGTTCCAAAAGAAAGTCGCCAGCGAGCAGGAGCGCGACAACGCCGTGCAGACCGCCGCCGCGGCAAAGGCCCAGGCCGAAGCGCAACGCGCCGCCGTCGAACAGGCGCAGTTGAATCTCGACTACACGACGGTCACCGCGCCGGTGGACGGCATCGCGGGCCTGGCCAAGGCGCAGGTCGGCGATCTCGTGGGCAGCGGCAGTACCACCGTGCTGACGACGGTGGCCAAGTCCGATCCGATCAAGGCTTACTTCAACGTCAGCGAGCAGGCTTTCGCGGAATATTCCAAACGCTACTCCGACCCGGCGGAGCGAGCGGCGCACGAGAAGGAATTGCAGTTCGAACTGATCCTCGCCGACGGCTCCACTTTTCCACAAAAAGGCGAGATGTTTGCCTCGGAAAACCAGGTGGACGTGCGCACCGGCTCCCTGCGCATCGCAGCGTTGTTTACGAATCCGGGAAACCTGTTGAAGCCAGGCCAGTTTGCGCGCATTCGCGTGCGCTCCTTTGTCGAACACGGCGCCTTGCTCGTGCCGCAACGCGCGGTCAACGAGCTGCAAGGCAGCTACCAGGTCGCCGTGGTCGGCCCGGACAACAAAGCGAGCATCCGGCCGGCGAAAGTCGGCGAGCGTATCGGGCAGGACTGGATCATCACAGAAGGCGTGAAAGCCGGCGAGCGCGTCGTGGTCGAAGGCATCCAAAAAGTGCGCGACGGCGCGACCGTCGTGCCGAAGCCGTGGACGCCGCCGGCCAGCGCTTCCCCCGCGCCAGCGACATCGTCCGCGCCGTCGCCGTTGCCTTCCTCATCGCCATCGCCAGCCGCCTGCAGCAGTCCGCCGCGCTGACCCTTCGCTTTCCCCTGCCATGTCGAAATTTTTCATCAACCGGCCCATCGTCGCGATCGTCATCGCGATCATCCTGACCATCGTCGGCGTGGTCGCGATGATCCAACTGCCCATCGCGCAATATCCCAACATCGTTCCACCCGAAATCCAAGTGCGGGCGAACTACACCGGCGCCGATGCGCAGACCGTCGAGCAATCCGTCGCCGTGCCCATCGAGCAGCAGATGAGCGGCGTGGACAACAGCAACTACATCCAGTCCGTCAACGCCGTCGGCTCGATCCGCATGACGGTAAACTTCGACGTGAAGACCGATCCGAACGTCGATCAAATCCTCGCGCAGCTCCGCGTCTCGCAGGCGACTTCGCAGCTCCCGACCGACGTGAACAACGCCGGCGTGACGGTGCAAAAATCGACGACGGCGCCGCTGATGCTCGTCGCGCTTTATTCGCCGAAAGGGAGCTACGACAACGTATTCCTCGCCAACTACGCGAACATCAATCTGATCGACCAGGTCACGCGCGTGCCGGGCATCTCGAACGTGCAGGTGTTCGGCGCCGGCCAGTATGCGATGCGGCTGTGGGTGAAGCCGGATCAGCTCGCGAAATTGAACGTCACCGTGCCGGACATCATCACGGCGCTGAAGGCGCAGAACACC
>JAFAXH010000108.1 GCA_019241085.1 Verrucomicrobiota bacterium
GCGGGCCGCGCTGGCGCAAGCGCGGGCCGACTCGGAGGAGCAAACCCGGGCGCAAGCCGCGCAGGCGCAGGCTGGCCTGGCGCAGATGCGGGCTGAGCTGGCGCAAACACGGGCCGAGCTGGTGCAAACGCAGGCCGGCCTGGCGCAAACCGACGCCGCGCTGCGGCAAATGCGCGCCGCCTTGGCGCAAGCCGAGGCCGACTTGCAGCAGGCGCGGGACGCGGGCGACGCCGACCACGGCCGCGTGCAGTCAATGCAGCGCTCGGCTTCCTGGCGTTTGACGCTGCCGCTGCGAATCTTGCAGCGCGCCCTCTCGTCGTCGGCTCCCGAGTCTGCGCCGAAGCGTCGGGATTGAGTGGCGGCTGGCTGCCGGTGGTAAGCAAGAGCCAGAGAGCCGCGGCGTCAATAATTGCGCATGCGCCACTCCACCGGCACGGTGCCAAGGCTGACGCCGCTGGAATAAACCGTGCGGTTCATCAGCCAGATAGAACGCTCGCCGGTGCCGAGGTTTTGCCAGAGAATATCCGGCTGGCCGTCGCCGTTGAAGTCGCCAGTGCCAGCGATCTGCCAGGCGGTCGGCACGGTGCCGAGGCTGACGCCGCTGCTGTAGGCGGTGCCATTCATCAGCCAGATGGAGACATCGCCGGTGACGCTGTTTTGCCAAAGGAGGTCGATGTTCCCATCGCCGTTGAAGTCGGCGGCGCCCACGATCAGCCAGTTGGTGTCCGACACAGTGGGCAACGCGACGCCGCTGCTGTAGGCGGTGCCGTTCATCAGCCAAATCGAGCGTTCGCCGGTATTGATGTTTTGCCAGACGATGTCCACCTGGCCGTCGCCGTTGAAGTCGCCGAGAGCGGCGATGCGCCAGGCAGTGGGCACGGTGCCGAGGCTGACGCCGCTGCTGTAGGCGGTGCCGTTCATCAGCCAGATGGATCGCTCGCCGGTGGTGAGGTTTTCCCACACGATGTCCACGTTGCCGTCGCCGTTGAAGTCGGCCGCGCCGACCATGCTCCAGGCAGTCGGGACGTTGGGCAACGCGACGCCGCTGCTGTAGGCGGTGCCGTTCATCAGCCAAATCGAGCGTTCGCCGGTATTGATGTTTTGCCAGAGAATGTCCACCTGGCCGTCGCGATTGAAGTCGTTCTTGCCGACGCTGCTGGCCGCGCTCAGCGGGGCCGTGAAGACGCCGCGGCCGTGCGTCACGGTCACGAGGTTGGTGCCCAAGACGAGCAGCTCCTGCACGCTGGCGAGGGTCGGGCCGATGTTCGTGCCGTTCCAGGTGGACCCGCCGTCGTCACTGGCAAAGACGCCCACGTCCGTGCCGGCGTAGAGGGTCTGGCTGTTGCTGGGTGAAATGACAAAGCCATACACGGGCGCGGCGGGCAGGGTGCCGGTGCGATTGGCCCAGGAAGCGCCGCCGTCGGTCGTGCCCCAAACGTTGCCCGAGGTGTAACCGCCGAAAGTGACGAAGACGCGATTGACGTTGTTCGGATCAATGGCGATGCGCGTGACCCGCCGATTGGGCAGCGCGGTGGCGTTATTATCGACTTCCGTCCAGGTTGGCGCGGCGGCGGTGCCGTTGGTGGTCTTGTAAACGTTGCCGTTGCTGTGCCCGACCCAAACGACGTTTGAATTGCCAGGCGCGACGGCGATGGCGGTGATGTTGTTGCCGTCGCTCGCCTTGATGGCGCTCCAGCTCACCGTGGTCGCGCGGGCGTCGGCCGATCGCCACAGGCTGCGGCCACCGGCCAGCAGCGTGGCAGGATTGTTCGGATCAAGGATGAACGGAGCGATGAACTCCGCCGTGTTGCCGCTGTTGGCGTCGCCGATCCCGGAATAGATGTAGGAGGAAGAGACGCCGCCGTTTGTGGAGCGGTGAATGTCGAGGTAAACGTATTCACCGTAGAGATAGCTGCCATTGGTCGGGTCCGCCGCGCAATAGCCGCCGTCGCCGCCGAAGGTCGTGCCCCAATTCTCGGTCCCGTTGGCAGGCTGATAAACCAGGGTGCCGTTGTCTTGCGCGCCAGCGATGATGACGCCGGTGGAGGCCACGCCGGCCGCGCCGTAGAACTGGGTGATGCCGAGTTGATTGTTCAGTTCCTGCCAGCCAGTGGTCAGGGCGACGGTGGTAACGTCTGCCGTCTTGTAAATGCCGCCGTCGTTGGTGAAATACACCAGCTTATCCGTCGTCCCGTTGAAACCCGGATCGGCCACGATGCCATGATGGTCCGCGTGCGCGCTGTTGGGTGAAGAATACCATTGGGAGATTTGGCTGAAGGATGTCCCGCCATTGGTCGAGCGATAAATGTCCAGCCCGCCCGCGACGACAAAGTTCGGGTCCACCGGGGAGACCCATAGCGCATTGGCATACCAGCCTTGGCTGGAGAGCCAGTTCGCCGTGCCGGCCGTGGCGCTGTCGAAGACCTTCGCGTAGGTCGCGCCGCCGTTTGTGCTCTTGAAAAGCTGGCTGGCGCTGCCGTAATCGAAGGAAGCATAAAGCGTGGTCGGCGCAGACCTGGCGTAGCGCACCTCCACGCGCCCGCCGTTGTAACCCGTGCCCCCGGCAGGGCCGCCGGTGGCGCTGGTCCAACTGGCGCCGCCCGTGGTCGAATAATAAAGCTGCGCCGAGTAACCGGAGGCGACTGCCTTGGTCGAGTCCGTGGGATGAAATTCGACGTGGCCGATGCGGTTGCTCGGAGTCAACGCCGCCGTCCAACTCGTGCCGCCATTGGTGCTGCGGTAAATGTAGTTCGTGCCGAAAATATCCGTGCTCGACGCCGCGAGCACCGTGCTGCCGTCCGGCGAGACCGCGATGCTCTGCACGTAGAGGAAATTGCTGTTGGCCGTGCTCGCCAGCTGATTCCAGGTGACGCCGCCGTCCGTGGATTTATAAATGCCCGCGCCCCGGATGCCATCGACGTTATAGAAACCCTCACCCGTGCCGGCATACATCACATTGGGATTGGTGGGGTCCATCGCCAGCGTGGAAACCGCCAGGTTGCTCATGAAGTCGTTCACCGGCGCCCAGGAGACGCCGCTGTTGGATGAATACCAGATGCCGCCGCCCACGGAGCCGACCCACATGCGATTGGTCTGCGTGGGGTGGATCACCATGGAGCGGATGCGCCCGCCGATGTTGCCCGGCCCCTTCCAAGTCCACGACGCCGGGCCGATGTTCTGGCTGGGATCAGCGAGGGCGGATTCGGTCACCTCCTGGCCCCTCACTTGCGCGGCGGAAATATCCACCGGCAACAGCCGCGGGTTGAGCGGCAGCGCGAGAGCCTGCTGGCGCGCGCGCTCGATGGCCGCCGGGTCCACGGTGCCCGTCTCGTCCACCAGGAAGCTGTTTCGCCAGCGCATGAATTCCTCCGGGTGGTCGCCTGCCTCCCGCTCGATTTCAAAAATCGCCCGGCGCAGCGGGGCAGTGGGCAGCGTCAGGAGATCGGCAAAAGCCAGACCGCGCTCTTCGTGGAGTTCCTCGACCTGGTGCGGAGTCAGGCCGCGGGCGGAGGCGACGCGTTGCTCGCGTTGATCCTCATCCTGGATGTCCTTGAGCAGCGCCGCGGCGTCAGCGGCTGCCAGCGGTTCGCGCAATTCGCTATTCGCGACAGCGGCCGGCGGAGTGTCGGCGGCCCGCGCCGGCCCCGGGGACGCGATCCAGGCCAGGACCAGCAGCACTAAAAAAAACGGCTCGGGCAGCCGGCGGTGGTGAATTTTCATGATCGTTCGCTGTTGATTTTTTATAGCTTAAACGGGTTGAGTCCGACTCGATGAGCGCACCGCCCCTCTAAAAATCTATACGGAATTTTTTCGCCAAAAATTACAAAAATCGCGTTTCACGCACTTTGCCCGGGCCGCTTCGCCCGGGCGTTTTCATGCTGGCGCAGACATTGGCGTCTCCCTTGGCAAAGCGGCCGGGCCGCTGTAAGGAACCCGGCGCGTTTTTAACCAGTGTCTATGTCTGCCGATTCGTTCTCATCTCCCGGTCGTTTGTCCCCTGCCGCCGCGCCTTTGCCTTGGTCCGCCCAAGTGCCTTTTCTTTACGACTTGGTGGCCGAATTGCGGCCCGTGGTTTTCGTCGCGCTGGGCGCGTTCAGCCGCGAAGGTTATCTCGCCGCCTGCCAGGCGGCGTGCGATCACACGCTCGGCGCCGCCTGTTACGCCGTCCATCTCCAACCCGACGGCCTCAAAGGGGAAAATGACGACGGCGCATTTCGCGCGCATCACGCCGCGCACTTTCAAAATTTCTCCCACCTGCTGCAAGCGGACGACTTCATCGCGCAGACCCGTTTCGCCGAAGCTCCCATCGACCTGCTGCACCTCGCCGTGTCAGCCACCGAAGTGGAGCTGAAAGAAAAGATCGCTCCGTGGCTGGCGTTCCTGCGTCCGGGTGGCGTGCTCTTCGCGCACGGCGTCGCTCCGGAAACGCTGTTGCAAGTGCAGGAAGACGCCGCGCACTGGCTCGCGGCGGGCCGCACGATGACGCTGCCGAACGGCGCAACCTTGGGCATCTACCGGCGTCCGTCGTCCGATCCCGACGACGAGTTGCCGCCGTTGCCGGAGGGCCGGTTGCTGGGCGCGCTTTTTGGCGGGGAAAAAGCAACGCTCGCCGCGCTGCGCCGCTACGAGACATTGGCTTACAGCCGGCTGCCCTTGCTCGCTCACGGCGTTTTGGAAGACCAGCCCGCCGTTGTTGTTCAGGAAGAACCTCCGCCGCCGGCGTTTGAGGCGCTCAACGCGGCGGTCGCGAGCGAGCGGGAGCGCGCTGATTCGCTCGCCAACGAACTCACCGTCGAGCGCGGTCGGCTGCGCAACATGCGCGCGTCGTTTTCCTGGAAACTGACGCTGCCCTTGCGCGCGCTCGGCCGCGCGCTCTCCTTCGCGCCGCCCGCTGCGGGCCTGGCGCTGCCCGCGCCAGCGGACGGCGGGCCAGAGACGGCCGCCGCTTCGACGGAGCCCGCGCTGGCGAACGCCGCGCCGGGCGGAATCGGGTATGGTTATTATCATTCCGTCGAGCGTCCGCAGGACTGGACGCAGTTGCGCGACCGACGGGTGCTCGTCTCCGGCTGGGCGACCTGGCCGCTGGGCGAGCGGTTGGTCAAGGCGCGGGTGGTTTGCAACGGGGACCAGATCACGGAAGGCCGCTTCGGCTTCCCGCGCTACGATGTCGCGGCCAATTTGCACCTGGACCGGGAACGCGAGAATTGCGGGTTCGAGGTGCCGGTCGAGCTGCCGCTGGGCCTTTCCCAAATCCAAGTGGAAGTCGGCGACGAGACGGGCAAGTGGCACAAGCTGCTCAACATCCAGGCCGAGGTGCATCGCCCGCGCTGGCCAGCCGCGCTCGGTTTTGGCGCGCTCCCCGCGCCGACGATGTCGCCCTACATGGGTATCGACGTGCCGACCGATTGGAATCTGCTCGACCGCTCGTTGCGCCTGGCCGGCTGGTGCCTCGCGCCTGATGGCGGGGCGATCATGGGCGTGCGCGCGGTGGCGGGCGACAAAGTGGCGGAAGGCTTGCACGGATTCCGCCGGCCTGACGTGGCTCTCACGCAAAAGCTCGCCGCCGGCCGGGAGCGCTGCGGATTTGAAGTTTATATCGAGGTGCCCGGCGGCCGCTCGGAAGTGCAGCTCGAAGTGAAGGACGCGCACGGCGTCTGGCATCCGGTCGGCCGTTTCCCGGTCCGCGCGCCGCGGCGGTCGCGCGCGCTGCGTTTCGCCGCGGATACCATCCTGGATTACAACACTTGGGTCAAAGTCTGCGACCGGCTCACGCCGCAGCTCCGCCGCTGGATCGTGTCAAAATCGCGCACGCTGCCGCGGCAGCCGCTCATCTCGGTGGTCATGCCGGTTTACAACACGCCGGAGCACTGGCTCGTGCGCGCGCTCGAATCGGTCCGCGCGCAGCTTTACCCAAATTGGGAACTCTGCGTCGCTGACGACGCCAGCACCGCGCCGCACATCCGGCCGTTGTTGGAAAAATACGCCAGGCGCGATCCGCGCATCAAAGTCCTCTTCCGCGAAAAAAACGGCCACATCGCCGCCGCGTCGAACTCGGCGCTCGAAATGGCCACCGGCGAATACGTCGCGCTGCTCGATCACGACGACGAGCTGAACCTCGCCGCGCTCTTCGCCGTCGCCGACGAGCTGAACGATTTCCCCGAAGCCGAGCTGCTCTACAGCGACGAAGACAAGCTTAATCCCGACGGCCACCGCTACGATCCGTATTTCAAACCCGACTGGAATCCCGATCTCCTGCTCGGGCAAAATTACCTCTGCCATTTGATGGTGGTGAAAACCGAACTCCTGCGCGCGGTCGGCGGCTTCCGCGCGGGCTTCGACGGCTGCCAGGATTGGGACCTCGCCCTGCGCGTCTCCGAGCAGCTCGCCGGCATGCCGGCCAAAATCCGCCACATCCCGCGCGTGCTTTACCATTGGCGCGCCATTCCCGGCTCGACCGCGCTGGCGCTCGACGCCAAGGACAATTACGTGCGCAAAAATTCCCGCCGCGCGTTGCTCGAACACTTCGAGCGCACCGGCCAGCGGGCGACCGTCGAAGACACGCCCGAGGGCTACTATCGCACGCGCTTCGCCCTGCCCCAGCCGCCGCCGCTCGTCTCGATCATCATCCCGACCCGCAACGGCTTGAAGCTGCTGAAGCAATGCGTGAAGAGCCTGCTCGCCGACGACACTTATCCGCACTACGAAGTCATTGTCGTCGATAACGATTCCGACGACCCCGGCACCCTCGCCTGGCTGCGCGATCTGCCCAGTCTTGATCCGCGTTTGCGTTCGGTGCCCTACCGTCAGCCGTTCAACTATTCCGCCATCAACAACTTCGCCGTCCGCGAGCACGCCCGCGGCGAGATCGTGCTCCTGCTCAACAACGACATCGAAGTGCTCGAACCCGGCTGGCTCGGCGAAATGACCGCCCACGCCGCGCGCCCGGAGATCGGCTGCGTCGGCGCGTTGCTCTATTATCCCGACGACCGCATCCAGCACGCCGGCGTCGTCCTCGGCCTCGGCGGCGTCGCCGGGCACGCGTTCAAGTATTATCCCAAGGATAGTCCCACGCACGGCTCGCGCGGCAGCCTGGTGCAAAACTACACGGCTGTCACTGCCGCGTGTCTGGCCGTGCGGCGCGAGGTGTTTCTCCAAGTCGGCGGATTGGATGAAGAGAAGCTGACGGTCGCCTTCAACGACATCGACTTTTGCCTGAAAGTCCACGCGCTCGGCTTGCGCAATTTGTGGACGCCCTTTGCCGTGCTCCGTCACCACGAAAGCGCCAGCCGCGGCCAGGAAACGACGCCCGAGCGCATCGAGCGTTTCGGCGCCGAGATCGAGACGATGCGCGACCGCTGGGAAGCGTTGCTGCAAGACGATCCCGCCTACAACCCCAACCTGACGCTCCTGCGCGAAGACTTCTCCTTCGCCGCGCCGCCGCGGCACAAAAAAACCTGGGGCCGGTGAGCGATTTTCCCGCCGATTCCAACGGCCCGCGGCGTTCGAGGAATGCCGCCCCCCGCGCGCGTTCGCGCTGGCGCACGTGGACCGTGCTTGCGGCGCTTTTTTTGGTGACCCTCGGTGCCCGGCTTTGGCTCGTCGAGACCTACGGCAACGACCTCCCATATTGGGATCAGTGGGACGGCGAAGCGGGCGAAATTTTGAAGCCCTGGCTCGACGGCCAGCTCACCTTCGCGACCTTGCTGCTGCCGCACGCGGAGCATCGCGTCGTGCTCACCCGCGCGCTGGCGCTCGGCCTCGTGGCGGCCAACGGCCAGTGGGATGGGCGCTTGGAAATGGCGGTCAACGCCCTGCTCTGCGCCGGCATCGCCGTCGGCCTGGCGGCGGCGCTCCGGCACGCGCTGGCGCCGCGGTTGGGAAACACCAGCGTGCTCGGCGTGGCGGGACTTTTCTGCCTGCCGTTTGCCTGGGAAAACACGCTCACCGGATTTCAATCCCAATTCTATTTTTTGCTCGGCAATTCCCTGCTGGCGCTTTGGGGCTTGGGCACTCGGCGACCGTGGACGCTGGGCTGGTGGCTCGGCGCGCTCGGCGCTGGGCTGGCGTGCGTGAGCATGGCCTCGGGCCTGCTCGCCGCGGCTGCCGTGCTCGGGTTTGGCATCGTCCGCGCCGCGCGCGACCGCCGCTGGCCGGGCATTGGGCAAATGTTCACCTGGCTGTTCTGCCTCGCGGTGATCGCAGTTTCCTGGCAGCACCGGGTGGACGTGCCGCAGCACGCCGTTTTTCGCGTGGAATCCGCTGGCGCCGCCTGGCGCGCGCTCGGCCGTTGCCTCGCCTGGCCGCGCGTGACGAGTCCCGGTTGGGCACCGTTGAACGTGCTGCCTCTCGCGTTGCTCGCCGGCTTTTGGTGGCAGCGACGGCGGCGACAAAATGCTTCCGCCGCGGCTCCCGATTCGGCCGAAGATCGCGCCGATCATTTCCTGCTCCTGCTCGCCGGCTGGATCGCGCTCCAGGCTGCCGCGATGGCCTACGTGCGGGGTGGTGGCGAACTGCCGCCGGCATCCCGTTACATGGATTTGCTCGCCCACGGCGCGTTGCTCAGCCTGCTGGCCGCCGCGCTGCTCGCCAGCCGTCAACCGCGCGGCACCCGCCGCCGGGTCGTGGCGTGGAGCGGCGCGGCGCTCTGGACTCTGTGGCTCCTCGTCGGCGTCGCCAAATTGACCGCGCGCAATTTTTCCGACGACTTGCCGCTGAAGCGCGAGCACAGCCGCGTCGCCGCGGCGAACACCCGTGCCTACGTGCTCACCGGCGACCGCTCGGCTCTCGACCGCGTGCCGGCGACCGAGGCGTTCGTGCCTTACCCAAACATTCCCTATCTCGTGGCGTTACTCGACGACCCAAAGTTCCGCGGCGTGCTGCCCGCGGGCATTCGTCCGCCGCTGCACCTCGAACCGAGCGGCGATGGGAACGCCGCGCAGGAAGCGGTTGAGCATTCCTTTCGGGAAAATGCGCTGCCGCCAGCCGTCGCAGACGCGCCACCAGCGACTCACGTTTTCGGTTCATTCCTCGACGACGCCGGCGGAGCCGCCGCGCAGAGTCAACTCAGCGGCCTCCTCGTGCCCTCGCCGACGTTGCCGTATCTCCAACTCGCCTTCACCGGCGACCTCGGCCGGCCCGGTCTGCGGCTTTGGTTGCGCGACGAGCACACGGGCGAGGAAACCGAGTTGCACCCCGGCAAAGTGCCCGGCGACCGCCGCTGGCGCACGGAATTTTTGCCCGTCCCAAGTTCCCACGCGACCGACCCGTTGCGGCTGCTGGCCGAGGATTGCAGCGCGACCTGCTGGTTTGCTTTCCAAGAACCGGTGGAAGTCGGGCGGCTCTCGTATTGGAGCGGCTGGCTGCTGCGGCGCGGCTGGCTGATTTTTTACCTCGGCGCGGCCGTCGGACTGGCGGCGATGGGCAGCGCCGAGGCATGGAGGAAAATGCGGACGCCGCGGCTCAAGGGCTGAGTTGCACGTCGTGATAGTTGGGCAACTGCCAGACTTCGCCGGTCGCCGGGTCCACGATCCAAGCGGCGATGCGGCCGCGCGGAGCCTTGAGATTGGCCTTGTAGATGGCTTCGGAAAAGCCGCTGGTCGCCAGCTTTTCATCGCCGCCCAGCGCGGCGACCACGTCCGGCCGCGGCTCGTGCGGCCAGGCTAGGGTGAAGGGTCGCGTCTTGTTGCTGAGCTGGCCGTTTTTGTCGATGTCCGTGCAGGTGAAAACGATCACATCGGCGCCGCGTCCCGTGCGCGGATCGCGCGTCCAGCCGGAGACGACGAGCAGCTCGGGCGGGCGCGGCTGGCAAAGGTCGAAGGCGCCCGTGCCGACATCGCCGGCGGCCGTCGGCGCGTGGAACGCCTCGGCCAGCCTGGCAGGCGCAAGCGGCGGCAGGTGCAGAAGCCGGGCGTCGAGCAGCCGGTGGCAGTCTTTGCGCAAGATGGGCAGGCTGTCCGCCGGAAAGAGCGCGCGGAGCTGCGGGTTGTCGGGAATCACGTCGATGTAGCGCAACGCCTGCCGCGCCTTTTCCCGCGCGTCATGCACGTCGCGCATGTCCACGATGGTGGGCGCCGCCGCGTGCGATTGGAGCACGATGAACACGAACGCCAGCGGCGCGACCACGAACCAGCTCGAAAACCCGCCGCTGCGCTGTCGCCGCCAGCCAAAGAAAAACCACGTGAGCAGCGCGATCTCGGCCACCAGCAGGACATCGGCGTGCGCCGCGTAACGGGAAGAAGCCGCCAACTCGACCCCATGCCGCACGCGGCCCACCGCGGCCAGCGCGCCCGAGACTAAAGTGTAAACGCCCAGCACGCACCACGGATAAGCGCCCCGCGCTACCGGCACCCGGTCTTCGGCGGAAGCCGCCACCCGCTGGCGCAACACCAACCAAATCACCGCGCCGACAAAGCCCGCCACCAGCGCCAGCCCCAACCAGATAGCGGCGCCAGCCGGCTCTTTCACCAGCGGACTCGCGCACCAGCGCAGGAAAAACTCCGCCGTCTTCTCGGTGTGCCGCAGCACGAAGGGCAGCGGGTTCGGCTCGTTGGAACGATAGCCGCGAAAGTAAAATCCGATGCTCGCCACGCCGACGAGCGCATAGAGCGCCCAGGCGACGATCCGATCGCGCCGGGATGCCCGCCCGCCCGCCGCCGGCTCGCCGCCGCCAATTTCCAACGGCACCACGAGCGGCCAAAGCAGGAGGCCATTGGCAAAGGAAAAGGTGCCGAAAAACGCCAGCGCGCTGTTCAGACCAGCCTTCGCAACCAGCGGCAGCGCGGAGAGATTGACGAGCAGCGCCAGCGCCAGCGCGAGCAGCGGCAGCAAGACCATCTGGCCCTCGCCGAGCAGCCAGATTTCCCATTGCACCGGGGAAAAGAGCAGCAGGTTGATGCACACCAGCGCGCCCAGCCGCGCGGTGAGCGAAAGCCCGGCCGGCGAGGTCGCGTCGGCGCCATTCTGCCGCGGCCGGCTGGTGGTTCCGAGCAGGCGGAAAAACGCCGCGGAGATCAATCCGACGACCGCCAGATTCGCAAGCATCCCGCGGCGCAAATCCCACTCTGCCGGGTTGCGCCCGAGCAGGGCCAGCGCGAGCAGGCGGGGAAAGACCGGCCGCGACTCGGTGATCGGCGCCCACAAGCTGGCGAAGGTCAGCGTGCCCTCGCGAAACTTGGCCAGCGGGACGCCGAGGGACATGTCCCATTCGTCGGAAAACGGCACGTTCACCCAGTTATGTATGACGTTGAGCAACAGCAAAAACGCCGGCAGCAGCGCAAAGAGCCAGAGCAAAGGAATGAGCAGCGGACGCTCGGCGGCGGGGGCTTTGGCGCGGGGTGGCAGTGGGGACAGTTCCATCGGTCGCGCACTTTGACGCGGGGCAGCCGCGCGCGACAACAAATTTTCCGCCGCGCCGTTTTCACGCCAGCGCGAGCGGGAACAACTCTCGCTTGCCCGAGCTCCCCGCCTCGCGTTAAGCCTAGGGCCTGGCGTCGCCCGCCGGGCGCGGTTGCACGACTCTTTATGCCTGAAGTTTTTTCCTCGTCGCCGGCGGCGCCGAAAAAGATCCGCTGGTGGCCGCTTTTGCCCGGCCTGCTGCTCGCGACGGCGGGCGCGGGCCTGGTCTGCGTGGGCCGCGGCCGGGGCGAGCGCCGGCTGGCACCGCTGGCGGCCGCGTTGCTGGCGGTGTTTTCTTTCATCAAAGGCACGCTGCTCTTTTACGCGCTGCTGGCGGTCGGCATCGCCACCGTTGCCCGGCTGTGTCTCGCGCCGCGCAGCGCGCGCGCAAGGGGTCGCTGGGTGCGCGGTATGGGCGGTTTTCTGATCCGGCCGCTGCCGGCCACCGCTCTGGACCTGATGCGCTTCGCCGCCGGCGAATCGCTTGACGCGCCGCCGGTCGCCGCGCTGCGCCTCGTGGACAACCCCGACTTGCACGGTCTGGTGCAGCCGCGCTGGCACTACCGCTTCACCCGCGTGCCGCCGCCCGGCGGCGACCGCGAGGCGGCGCGCAAGGTGCTCGCCGAACTCGGCGGCCCCTACCGCGAATCGCTCGGCGCCGCGCCGCAATCGGTGCGTTCCACCGGCCCGATTCAGAGCGTGCAGATCGACGGCCAGCCGTTTTTGCTCGTCCACGTCACCGGCGAAATCATTTACCAAATTCCGCCCGGCGCGCATTCGATCCGCGGCCGGTTCGCCATCCTGCCCGGCGCCTGGCAGCGCGGCGGCAACACGGATGGCGTCGAGTTCCGCCTCGAGTATCAGCAGCAGCCGCCGGCCTCATCTGACAATGGGTCGGCTGGGGAGGAGCCGCCGCCCGAGCGCACCGTGCTCTTCGACCGCCTGCTCGATCCGCGCGCCCACCCCGAGCGCGACGGCCCGCCGCAAACCTTCCAGGTCCCGTTGCCGCCCAACGTTGCCGACGGCGGCCGGATTTATCTGCGCACCCTGCCCGGCCCGGCCAACGACAATTCGTGGGACTGGTCCTGCTGGAGTGCCATCGAGTTCCACTAACCACGGAGGGCCGGCCCTCGCGCGTGTTCCATGCAGAGCCGCTCCGCGGCAAATCCATCCTGCCGTCCCGTGAAACTCCTCCTCGCCGGCGTCCGCAATTTCGTTGGCTCAACCCTCGCCGCCGCGCGGCACGAGCTGCGGCCCGATTGGTCCATCGCAGGACTGGATCATTGCCGGCTTGGCTGCGGACGAGGTCGGCGCGACGGGGCAGCCGGCTTTTATTTGTTTTCTGCCAAGGCCGCGGTTAATAACCTCGTTCTCCCGTCGCGCGGCGCCTCTGCCAGGCTTCGGCGGAGGTTCCCCTTTTATGGCTCTTTCTCAAGCTTCGCGACTGCGCCGCATTCCGCTGCCGCCCTGGCGGCTGTGGCTGCTGCTGCTCATCCCGGTGCTGTTCTGGCTCGGGCCGGCGCTGGCGAGTCATCAGCGCTGGGCGGCGACGCTCGGACCCGCCGCGCTGGCGGCGGCGGACAAGCATCAGGTGGAGATTGCGGCGGATGGGCGGCTGGAGGCCACGGCGGATGATCCCTATTTTGTGCCCGTGCTGCCGTTCGGCATGGGGCAGGTCAGCGCTGTGAAGCTGGAAATCGCCGGCCTCGAGCCGCCCTCGTCGGACTTCGAGCTGTATTATGCCACGAGCGACGCGCCGGGTTTCAGCGAGCAACGCGTGCTGCTGCCGCGGATCACGCTGGAAAAAGCCGGCGCCATGACCCTGCGCTGGCAGTTGCCCGACGCGGCCGAGCGGGTGCGCATCGACGTGCCCGACAACGCCCGGCTCACGCTGGTTGCCTTGGAACTTTACGGCGCGCCGGGGCTCGACTGGAAGCTGCTGTGCCAGACCGTGGCGACATTTCTCGTCGGCTACTCGCTGGCTTACCTGGCGCTGGCGGCGCTGGGCTTGACGAGCACCGGCTTCGGCTGGCCGGGCGAAGGCTTGTGGACTCCCGCCGTGCTGGGCGGCACCATTTTCAAACTTTGGCTGGTCTCCGTGCAAACGGTCCAGGCCATCGGCGGCGCCGGCCACGATGACCGTTGGTTTCTCAATGCTGCCGGCACGCTGCTGCGCGGGGAATGGCTCGGCCCCTACAGTGAGATGACGCTCATCAAAGGGCAGATGTATTCGGTCTGGATTGCGGGCGGCTTTCTGGCCGGCGTGCCGTTGCTGTTGAGTCAGCAACTGCTCTACGCTGCCTCCTGCGCCTTGCTGGTCGTCGCGCTGGCGCCCCTCGTGCGTTCGCGGCCGTGGCTGCGGCTGATCTATTTGCTGCTGCTCTTCAATCCTTTCACCTGCGACGGCCTCCAGCAATGCCGCGTCTTGCGGCACGGGGTTTATCCAGCGTTCATGCTGCTGGTGCTGGCTGGCGCCATCGGCATCTGCACCCGCCCGACCGGTCCCCGTGGCAGGCTGGCCCTTTGGGCAACCCTCCTCGGGCTGGCACTTGGCGCCTTCTGGCTCACGCGCGAGGAGGGTGTCTGGATCATGCCGGCGGTCGGCGCGCTGCTCGGCGCGGCGGTCTGGGCCTGGTGGCGCGAGCGGCCCGCGGATTGGCGCAGCCGGCTGATCCTGTGCTGCGCGCTGCCGTTCGCGCTCTGGGGCACGGCGCTGTTCGCCGTCTCGTATGCCAACTGGCGCTGCTACGGGGTCTTTGCCACCAACGAGTTTAAATCGCATGAGTTCCAGGCGGCCTACGGCGCACTCTGCGGGGTCGAGCCGCTGCACTGGCGGCGCTATGTGCCGGTGCAGAAGGAAACGCGCGAACGCATCTATCGCGTCAGCCCCGCCTTTGCCGAGCTGCGGCCCTACCTGGAAGGTGAGAATGGCCTGAGCGGCGCGCGCGACAGCGAGTCGGTGCTGCACCAGCCCGCGGAGGATCTGGAGATCGCCGGCGGCTGGTTCATGTGGTCGCTGCGCGGCGCCGTGGCTTCCGCCGGCTACTACCGCGACGGGGCGACGGCGATGCGCTACTACGCCCGGCTGGCGCAGGAAGTAAACGACGCCATCCGCCGCGGCGACCTGCGCGGCCAGGCGGGCCGGGTCTCCATGTCGCCGCCCTGGCAGAATCGCTACCTGGCTTCCCTCGGCCGGGCGATGCGCTCGGCGATTGTCCTGGTCACGAGCTTCGATCAACTCCGGCCGGGGGTTTCCACCAGCGCCGGCTCGGAATCTTCGTTCGAGCTTTTCCGCGACCTCACCCGCAACGCCCTCGCTCCGACGGTGGAACCCACCCGGGTGACCTCGTTCCAAAACGAACTCGACCTGCGCCGCTTCCGTCTGCTGGGTCTCATCATCGCGGCCTATGCCAAGACGATGCCGTTCCTAAGCCCCGTCGCTCTGGCGGCCTACCTGCTCGGCGGCGTGCTCTGCCTGTGGCGGCGGCGCGGGTGGCTGCTCTTTTACGTGACGACCGTGGTGCTCGGCAGCGCGCTCACTTACGTTTTGCTTATCTCGCTGATCGAAGTCACCTCCTATCCCTTGATCAGTTGCAGCTATCTCTCGCCGGTTTACCCGCTCCTGCTGCTCTTCGTCGGGCTGTCCGGCGCCTTGCTGGTGAGCCTGCTGCGGCCGGCGGCGGCGGCGCACCCCGCCGTTTTACCGCGGCTCGTTCCCTCCGCCGGGCGGAGTCCGTCGAATGGTGCGCAGGCCGAGGAGGCTGAGGAAAAAACTCGTCAGCACCACTTGCGCGCCTAGCGCGATGAGCGTGCCGGCCGGGATGAGCCGGCGCAGATTTTGCGCGTAAGCCAGGTCGCCAAAGCCCGCGTGCGACCAATGCCAGACGGCGCTCGCCGTCAGCCCGAAGCCGCCGGCCAGGAGCAGCGCGCCCGCCGCGAGACCGGTCTCCAGCCGGCACCAGCGCAACCATTTTTCCAGCCGCCGATCCGAGGGCAAAAGCCCTTCGCCGATGGCGAAAATTTTCGCGCACACCGCGAATGCCACGCTCTGAAAACCGGCGAGCAGCAACGCCGCGGCGATCATCATCGTCCCCACATCGAGCCGCACCCCTCCGAGCTGCAAACTGCCTCGCCAACCCAGGAGCAGCATCACGCCGCCGCCCACCGCGCTCAGCACCAAGCCGGGCACGAGAAACAACCAGCGCGGGCTATACAGCAGCATGAAACGCAGATGCCGCCAGCCGTCGCGCCACGAGCGCAAATGCGGCGCGCGGCTGCGCCCGTCGGGATAAAGCGTGATCGGCACCTGCACGATTTTGAGCCGCCGAAAGGTCGCCTTGATGACCATCTCGGAGGCGAACTCCATGCCCTCGGTTTGCAAATCGAGCGCCCGGATCGCCGCCGCGCGCATCCCGCGCAAGCCGCAATGGAAATCCTGCGCCGGACAGCGGAAAAAAAGCCGCCCGACCGCCGTCAGCACCGGATTGCCGATCCAGCGATGTTTCCAAGGCATCGCGCCCGGCATGATGCGCCCGCCGCCGCGCGGCATGCGGCAACCCATGACGAGATCGTTGCCCGCCGCCAGCAAATCGACGAACGCGCCGAGGTCGCTGAAGTCGTAGCTGTCGTCCGCGTCGCCCATGATGATCCACTCGCCCCGCGCCGCCGCGATCCCCGCCCGCAACGCGCTGCCGTAGCCCTTGACCGACACCGGCACGACCCGCGCGCCTTCGCGCTGCGCGATCTCGATGGAGCCATCGGTCGAGCCATTGTCCGCCACGAGGACCTCGCCTTCCAAGCCTAATTTGTCCAAGCTCCCTCGCGCCTTGCGGATGCAGGTCGCCAGCGTCTCCGCCTCATTGAGGCAAGGCATGAGGATCGTGAGCTGAAGGGTGGACGGCATGGGATGGAAAGGGAGACGTATCTAGCCTTGCGCGCAGTGAGCGCAAGGCGCGATTTCGTTTCGCCTTGGCGCGCGGGCGCGCGAACGCCAGAGTGAGCCTTTGCCCGCCCCATGCGTATTCTTTTCACCGGTGTCTGCGGCTTTGTCGGCTCAACCCTCGCCGCCGCGTTGCGCGAGCTGCGGCCCGATTGGTCCATCGCTGGATTGGATAATTTCATCCGTCCCGGCAGCGAGACGAACCGCGAACGCTTGCGCGCGCTCGGCGTCGCGCTGCGCCACGGCGACGTGCGCGCGGCCAGCGACCTCGACGCGTTGCCGGCGGCCGATTTCGTCATCGACGCCGCCGCCAATCCGAGCGTGCTCGCCGGTGTCGATGGCCAGTCGAGCAGCCGCCAGGTCGTCGAGCACAATCTGCTCGGCACGGTGAACCTGCTCGAATTTTGCCGCCGCCAGCGCGCAGGCTTTCTGTTGCTCAGCACCAGCCGCGTTTATTCGATTCCGCCGCTGGCGGCATTGCCGGTCGAGGTGATGGGAGGAAATGAAAAGAATGGGAAAAATCGCGCGTTCCGCTTGCGCGCGGACGCGCTGCTGCCGCCGGGCGTTTCCGCGCGCGGGCTGGCTGAAAATTTCTCCGTCGCCGCGCCTGTTTCGCTCTACGGCGCGACGAAGCTGGCCAGCGAGGCGCTCGCGCTCGAATACGGCGCGACGTTCGATTTTCCCGTCTGGATCAATCGCTGCGGCGTGCTGGCGGGCGCGGGGCAGTTTGGCCGCGCGGACCAAGGCATCCTCGCGTATTGGCTCAATGCGTGGCTGCGCCGGCAGCCGCTGCGTTACATCGGCTTCGGCGGCACGGGCGCGCAGGTGCGCGACGCGTTTCACCCGCGCGACCTCGCGCCGCTGCTCGTCGCGCAGATCGAGGCGGGCGCGTCGGCGGCGACGGCGCAACAACCGCGCGTCATCAATCTCGGCGGCGGCGCGGCGCACACCTTTTCCCTCGCCGAATTGAGCGCGTGGTGCGCGGCACGCTTCGGCTTTGCCCATCCGGTCGCTGCCGACCCGACGCCGCGGGCGTTCGACATTCCTTGGATGGTCATGGACAGCGCGCTGGCGCAGAAAACGTGGGCTTGGCAGCCGCGCATTTCTTTGGAAGAAATCCTCACCGAGATCGCCGCGCACGCCGAGGCGCACCCCGCTTGGCTGCGGCTCTCCGCGCCGCTTTGAATGAGCCAGCCGATGAGCCAGATGCCCGCCGCGCAAAACGAAACGCTGCCGACCGCCGACGCCGTGCCGCACGCGCACGCGCGCGCGCTGACCCTGCTCTCGATTGTCATCCCGGCGCGCGACGAGGAAGGCGCCATCGCGCCGACGGTCGAACATCTGCACGCGGTGTTATCGCAGGAAAACGTGCCGCACGAGATCATCGTCGTGGACGACGGCAGCACGGACTCGACTTGGGCGCTGCTCACCGCACTGCGCGCGCGCATTCCCAAGCTCGCCGCAGTGCAAAATCCCGGTCCGCACGGTTTCGGCCGCGCCATCATCTACGGCCTGGACCGGATGCGGGGCGATGCGGCGGTCATCATGATGGCTGACGAGAGCGACGATTCGCACGATGTCGTGCGCTACTGGAAATTGCTCAACGACGGCTACGACTGCGTCTTCGGCAGCCGGTTCGTGCGCGGCGGCGGCGTGGTCGATTATCCCAAGCTGAAACTTTTCGTGAACCGGCTGGCGAATCTCTTCATCAAACTCCTCTTCCGCATCCGCCTCAACGACACGACGAACGCCTTCAAAGCCTATCGCCGGGAAGTCATCGACGGCTGCCGGCCGCTCATCGCGCCGCACTTCAACCTCACCGTCGAGCTGCCGCTCAAAGCCATCGTGCGCGGCTATTCGTGGACGACGATGCCGATCACCTGGCGCAACCGGAAGACCGGCGTGGCGAAGCTCAAGATGAAGGAAATGGGCAGCCGCTACCTGTTTATCTGCCTCTACGTGTGGTTGGAAAAATATTTTTCGCGCGGCGATTACCGCAAGCCCGTCGCGCCGCGCCCAGTATAAAATTTCCCTATGATCGAATCGGGCCGCAGCACCAACAGCAGCATCGTCAGCGAGCAGGAGTTCAAGGACGAGCTGCAACGCGAATACGCTCTGCGCTTCAGCGCGCAGCAGGATTATCGCAACGCCGTGTGGCGCGTGCTGACGGCCGATTTTTTTCAAAAATTCATCGCCCCCGCCGACACCGTGCTCGATCTCGGTTGCGGCTGGGGCGAGTTCATCAACCACATCCGCGCCGGCTGCAAATATGGCATGGACCTGAACCCCGACGGCCGCACCCGGCTGGCGGCCGAGGTCACTTTTCTGGAGCAGGATTGCTCCCAGCTCTGGCCGCTGGCGGACGCGAGCCTGGACTGCGTGTTCACCAGCAATTTCTTCGAGCACCTGCGCGGCAAGGACGATCTCCGCCGCACAGTCGTGCAAATCCGCCGCTGCCTGCGCCCCGGCGGCCGGCTGCTCTGCCTCGGGCCAAACGTCAAATATCTCGCGGGCGAATACTGGGATTTCTGGGATCACTACCTGCCGCTCACCGAACTCTCGCTGCGGGAGTTGCTGGAGCTGCACGATTTTCAGGTGGAAAAATGCGTGCCGCGCTTTTTGCCCTACGTCATGGTGCGCCGCCGGCCGGTGCCGCTGGCGCTCGTGCGTTTGTTTTTGAAACTGCCTTTTCTGTGGTGGACCATTGGCAAGCAATTTTTCGTCGTCGCCCGCGCCGGAGAAATGGCTCGCCCTTCTTCGTAATTAATGACGCCACCGACCGCGCCTTTCGCCGCTGACCGACCCGCTCCCGATTCCCAGCTGCCTTCGCGGAAACGCCGCACGTTTGGCGTGCTCGCCGCGTGGCTGGTCCTGACGCTCGCGGTCGCTGCCGCCGCCACGCTGACCGCGCCGGCGGCGGTGCTCCGGCGCGATGGCGCGGTCGTGCTCTGTTTGTTGTTAAACGTGCTGCTGCTCGCCGCGCCGGGCGTCGCGCTGCTGCCGTGGTTCCGGCGGCGCGTGTTGCCCGAAGCTGGCGACGCCGCCGCCCCGCTGCTCGCCATCGGGCTGTCGAGCGTCGCGGGCTACCTTTTGTTTTGGATTTACTGGCTCCATCCGCTGGCCGGCAATCTCGCGACCGCTCTGTGCGCGCTCGGCTCCGCGGCGGCGCTCTGGCGGCAGCGGCCTGAGCTGCCCCGCGCGCTCGGCGGACGCGACGCCGCGTGGGTCGCC
>JAFAXH010000155.1 GCA_019241085.1 Verrucomicrobiota bacterium
GCGCATCGTGACCGCCAATAATCTAGAAGCCACGATCAAAATCGTGCGCAACCAGCCTGTGCCGCAACTCAACTTCAACGAGCAGACGGCGACCGCGGTCTTCGGCGGTTTCCAGGACAAGATCTTCGGCAACACGCTCATCGTGAAACCGTCGATCAACAAGGATAACTTCATCACGCTCAGCGTGAAGCCGGAAATCTCCAATCGCATCGGCGACCAGGTCTTCAACTTCGGCGGCGCCACGGTCTCCAGCCCGATCATCGACACGCGCACACTGGAAGCCAACGTGCTCATCAAAAGCGGCTGCACCCTGGCCATCGGCGGTTTGCTCCAGGATGAGACCAGCAAGCAAACGACGAAGGTCCCCATCCTCGGCGACATCCCGATTGTCGGCTACCTCTTCACCGAACACGTCAACTCGCGCACCAAGCGCAACCTGCTCGTCTTCGTCACTCCGACGATCATCCGCGGCGAATACGGCACCGGCTTGGAGGATCAGGTCACCGGCCTGAAGAACAGCGACGGGCGCACCACCTATGCCGACCCGAGCGGCTGGCGCAATAACGCCAAAGGCGCGGTCCGCCTCGTCAAGACGCCGGCTCGTCCGTTGGCAGGCGAATATCCGGTGCCGGGCAACCCCGATTGCCGGACCGATGGCGTCAGCTTCAAAGATAAAATCGTCGCCCCGGGCGAGTGATTCGCCGCACCGCTCCCGCGCGGCGATGGCAGGCGGGAGGAGAAAAAATTGCCATGTGGGAAGGACGCCGCCGGCGCCTGGGGAGGAGCCGGCGGCGTTTCACATTTCCGACAGAGAGAAGCCGCGCTAGAATGCCGGCTTCTCTCTTTTTATGTCCTCAACTCCTGCTCCGTCGTCGTTCCGTCTGGCCGTGCTCCCTGGCGATGGGATCGGCCCCGAAGTCATGGCCGAAGCGCTCGCCGTTTTGCGCGCGGTCGGGGAGAAGTTTTCCCTGGCCTTCCATTGCGAAGAAGCCCGCGTCGGCGGAGCAGCCATCGACGCCGACGGCCAGGCGCTGCCGCCGACCACGCTGGCGATTTGCGAACGTGCCGACGCCATTCTCTTCGGCAGCGTCGGCGGGCCAAAATGGGAAAAGCTGCCGCCGGCCGAGCAGCCGGAGCGCGCGGCGCTGTTGCCCTTGCGTGGGCATTTTCGCTTGTTCGCAAACTTGCGTCCATGCCGGCTGCACGCGCCGCTCGCGCACGCGTCGCCGTTGCGGCCGGATTTGGTCGCCGGCGGTTTCGACGTGCTCTGCGTGCGCGAGCTGACCGGCGGCCTTTACTTTGGCCAGCCCAAGGAAACGCGCGCCTTGGCGGACGGCGACGTGGTGGCCATCGACACGATGGTTTACAAAAAAAGCGAGATCGTGCGCATCGCGCGGATCGCGTTTGAAGCCGCGCGCGGCCGGCGGCGGCAATTGCACAGCATCGACAAGGCGAACGTGCTGGAAAACAGCGTGCTCTGGCGGCAGACGGTGAACGAAGTCGCCCGCGATTATCCCGAGGTCGCGCTGCACCATCTCTACGTGGACAACGCCGCGATGCAGCTCGTGCGCCGGCCGCGCGATTTCGACGTGGTCCTGGCCGAAAACCTTTTTGGCGACATTCTCAGTGACGAGATGGCGATGCTCGCCGGTTCGCTCGGGATGCTGCCCAGCGCGAGCTTGGGCGAGACGCGGGGCGAAACCGGCCGGCGCTTCGGACTCTACGAACCGAGCGGCGGCACCGCGCCCGACATCGCCGGCAAAGGCGTGGCGAATCCAATCGCGCAGATTCTCTCGGTGGCGCTGCTGCTGCGTTATTCCTTTGGCTTGGAGGAACCGGCGGCGGCAATTGAAAAAGCCGTCGAGCGCGTCATCGCCGACGGTTTGCGCACGGGCGACATTTTTGCCGGCGAAGGCCGGCAGGTCGGCACGCGCGAAATGGGTCGCGCGATCCTGGAAGCGCTTTAATCCACCGCGCTGCCGAGGCCGGTGGTGATGTCCTTGAGGCTGGCCAGGGCATATTCGCGATTCATCTTCGCGATGAAGGCGGCGTCGATTTCCTTCGGGCAGACCGCGGAACATTCATACTGATTCGTGCAGCCGCCGAAGCCTTCCTTGTCCATCTGCCGCACCATGTTCAAGACGCGCGTGTCCTTCTCGGCTTGGCCTTGGGGCAGGTAGTTGAGATGGGCAATCTTGGCGGCGGTGAAGAGCATCGCCGACGAATTTTTGCACGCCGCCACGCAAGCGCCGCAGCCGATGCAGGCGGCGGCGTCCATGGCGAGGTCGGCGGCGACTTTCGGCACGGGCAGGGCATTGGCCTCGGGCGCCGAGCCGGTGCGGGCGGTGATGAAACCGCCGGCCTGGATGATGCGGTCAAAGGCGGCGCGATCGATGACAAGGTCTTTGATGACGGGGAACGGTCGTGCGCGCCACGGCTCGACGTAGATGGTGTCGCCGTCGCGGAAGGTGCGCATGTGCAACTGGCAGGTGGCCGAACCGCGCTGGCCGCCGTGCGGGATGCCGTTGATGGTCAGCGAGCAGGTGCCGCAGATGCCTTCGCGGCAATCGCTGTCATGCTCGATGGGATCTTCGCCCCGCGCGACGAGGCGCTCGTTGAGAATGTCGAGCATTTCCAAAAACGAGGCGGCGGTCGGCACATTGTCGATTTCGTAATCGACCATGCGCCCGGCGCTCTGCGGATTGGCTTGCCGCCAGATTTTGAGGTGGAAACGCATCACCTTCCCGCCATGACGCTGCGCGGCGCCAGGCTGGTCGGTTTCGAGAGTTTGGCTGTGGCCGTTGGTGGAAGTCATGGATGGGGAAATCAGGCAGTTTGACGCTGTTCGGTGACTCCGCTGATTAGCAACGATGGCAAACTGGTCGATTTGCCATCGTCAGTTTCGACCACAATGTAAGTGCGCGGATTTTGCGTCACTAAAATGTGATCTGCGCTGGGGACGCGGTAGTTGCGACCGTCAGCCATCAAGATGATGAACGGCTGGAAAGGCACGGCGTGAGCGAGTTCGTAAACCTTCGATTTCATCAGGTAAGAAACTACTACTTGTAAGACCGCGTGGCGAGGTGGACGTGCTCGTAGTTGAGCGGCTCCTTGTGCAAGACCGGCTCGCTGGGGCCGTGGTTGGCAGCACCGTTTTTGTATTCCCACGCGGCGACGTAGGCGAA
Organism: Verrucomicrobiota bacterium; assembly: GCA_019241085.1. GTDB lineage: Bacteria > Verrucomicrobiota > Verrucomicrobiia > Chthoniobacterales > SZAS-18 > JAFAXH01. Next base: position 3,186 of record JAFAXH010000155.1, read on the forward strand.
CTCGGCGTCGTTGCGCAACGCCTCGCCGTCCTCGGTTTGGTATTCCTCGCGGAAATGGCCGCCGCACGATTCTTCGCGGTGCAACGCGTCGCGGACCATCAACTCGGTGAACTCCAGAAAATCGGCGACGCGCCCGCCGGCTTCGAGCGCCTTGTTCAAGCAAGTGCTCTCGCCGGTGACGTTGACGTTGTGCCAGAATTCTTCGCGCAACGCCGGGATTTTTTGCAGCAGTTCCTGCAAACCGGCACGGTTGCGCGCCATGCCGCATTTGTCCCACATCAGGAGACCCAGCTCGCGGTGAAAGCTGGTGACGGTGCGTTTGCCTTTGATGGAAAGCAGATGCTTCGTGCGCTCGGCGACGACGCGCTCGGCTTCCTTGAACTCCGGCGCGTCGGGCGCGGCTTTCTTGTTCGCCTGGCCGGCGAGATACGCGCCGATGGTGTAGGGGATGACGAAGTAACCGTCGGCGAGTCCTTGCATGAGCGCCGAGGCGCCGAGGCGATTCGCGCCGTGGTCGGAGAAGTTGGCTTCGCCGAGGACGTGCAGGCCGGGCAGGTTGCTCATCAAATTGTAATCGACCCACAGCCCGCCCATCGTGTAATGCACGGCAGGGAAGATGCGCATCGGCTGCCGGTAGGCATTTTCGCCGGTGATGCGTTCATACATCTCGAACAGGTTGCCGTAGCGCTCGGCGATGGTTTTTTCCCCAAGGCGCTGGATGGAATCGGCGAAGTCGAGATACACGCCGAGACCGGTCGGGCCGACACCACGGCCGTCGTCGCAGGCTTCCTTCGCCGCGCGGGAGGAAATGTCGCGCGGCGCGAGGTTGCCGAAGCTCGGATATTTCCGTTCCAAATAATAATCGCGGTCGCTCTCGGAAATTTGCCCCGGCGGCTTGCCGCAATCTTCCTTGCGCTTGGGCACCCAGACGCGGCCGTCGTTGCGCAAGCTCTCGCTCATCAGCGTGAGCTTGGACTGAAAATCGCCCTCGACCGGGATGCACGTCGGATGAATCTGCGTGTAGCAAGGATTGGCGAAATACGCGCCGTGTTTGTAGGCGCGATACGTGGCCGTGACGTTGCAGCCCTTGGCGTTGGTGGAAAGATAATACGCGTTGCCGTAGCCGCCGGTGCAGAGCAGCACGGTGTCGCCGGCGTGGCTGGAAATTTTCCCGTTCACCAAGTCGCGCACGACGATGCCCTTGGCGTGTCCGCCGACCAGGACGAGATCGAGCATTTCCGTGTAAGGAAACATTTTCACCGCGCCCAAAGCGATCTGGCGTTCGAGCGCCTGATACGCGCCGAGCAGGAGCTGCTGCCCCGTCTGGCCGCGCGCGTAAAACGTCCGTGACACCTGTGCGCCGCCGAACGAACGGTTCGCCAGCAGCCCGCCGTATTCGCGCGCGAACGGCACGCCTTGCGCGACGCATTGGTCGATGATGTTCACGCTGCACTGCGCGAGCCGATAGACGTTGGCCTCACGCGAGCGGAAGTCGCCGCCCTTGATCGTGTCGTAAAACAGCCGCTCCACGCTGTCGCCGTCGTTCTGATAATTCTTCGCTGCGTTGATGCCGCCCTGCGCCGCGATGGAATGCGCGCGACGTGGGCTGTCGTGAAAACAAAACGCCTTCACCTGGTAGCCCATTTCCGCCAGCGACGCCGCCGCGCTCGCGCCCGCGAGGCCGGTGCCGACGACCAGCACGGTGAACTTTCGCTTGTTCGCCGGATTGATGAGTTTGACATCCTTTTTGTAGTCATCCCACTTCCGATCCAAGGAACCGGAGGGGGTCTTGCCGTCGAGCGCGTCGGGAGAAATGGTCATGGCCGTGGGAATTTTTTGAGGGAAAGAGTCGCCGCGCTTTACCGCGCCACCGCCGCCGCCGTCTTCGCGCCATGTCCGGCGTCGGGATGTTGCTCAGGCGTGCCGAACGGATGGTTCGTGTCGGTCAAAATGCCGGTCATCACCGCCAGCGGGATCGCGCAATAGCCGAGGAACACGAGCGCCGCCAGCCCGCCGCTGGTCCAGCGCAGGAAGCCCTCGACGCGATGATTGCGCAGCCCGAGCGTTTGAAACACGCTCGCGAATCCGTGGCTCAAGTGCCAGCAGAGCAACCCGATGCCGAGCAGGTAGAAAAACGAGACCGGCCAGTGGTTGAAGCCGGCGATCACCATCCGATACACGTCGTGCCGGCCCGGCCCGAGCAGCGGGTCCTGGGCGGCTTCGTGAAGATTCGCGTTGCGCGCGTCGATCCAGCCAAAAGTGAAGTGCATCAAATGAAACAGCACGAACGACAGCACGATCAGCCCGCTGACGATCATCGTGCGCGACGCCTTCGACGCCTGCTTCGTGGCGTAATACGCATACTTCTCCGGCCGCGCCGCGCGGTTCGCCCGCGCCAGCGCGATCGTGCATTGGATGTGCAGCACGAAGCACGTCAACAACACGATGCGCACGATCCAGAGCAGCGGCCCCAGGTCGCGCAGATGCACGGCGTAGGAATTGATCTGATCCGGCCCCCAGAACATCTGCAAGTTGCCCAGCATATGGCCGATGACAAAGCCGAAAAGCACCAGGCCGGTGATGGCAACAACCCACTTGCGGCCGATGGAGGAACGGTAAAAAGCGAGAATCGGATTCATGGGCACACGGCGACTTTGGGGAGGAGCGCGATTTCCCCGCAATCTTCCTTTGAGAAACGCACCCGAAGCTGCGGGGAGATGCCGGGTCGCGCGATGGTTATATTATTAGATGGACTAATCTTCGTCAACATTATCTGCGCGAGAGGGAGGACGTTTTTTTGTTCAGCGATCCGCGAACTCACTCGGATGCAAACCGAGAGCGAGAATGGAGCAAAGCGACCGGGTTTCCAGCCCAAGTTTAGTGGCTTGCGCAATTAAAGCGGCGTCGCCCGCGCCGGGATTAACCCACAATTCCTTTGGCCGCCGCGCCGCGATGCCGGGCAGCAATTTTATTCCGACCGTCGGCGGCACATAGAGGCTGACGACATCGAGCGGCGCGTCGGTCGCCGGCACTCGCCCGACTTCGGCAAACGCCGGCCAGCCTTCCACTTCACTCTCGCCCGGATTGATCGGGAACACGCGCCAGCCGGCTTGCGCAAACGCGCGCACCGCTTTGTTGCCAAACTTCCGCCGGTCGCTCGACGCGCCGACGATGGCGACAGTTTTTTGGGCGTTCATGCGTGGGCAAATTATTCCACGAACTTCTGCGCCACGGGCATGCGCCGGCCGACGCCGAACGCGCGGCTGGTGACCTTCAAGCCGGGCACGGCTTGGGCGCGTTTGTATTCGTTCAAATCGACGCGGCGCACGATCCAGCGCACGGTTTTTTCGTCGGCAATGCCTTTCTCGATGATCTCGGCGCCGGAGAGATTTTCCTCGACGTAAAGTTGCAGCACGCGGTCGAGCACTTCGTAAGGCGGCAGGCTGTCTTGATCGACCTGGCCCGGTTTGAGTTCAGCGCTCGGCGGCTTTTCAATCGACGACGGCGGGATGCGTTCCTCCTTGCGATTGAGCCAGCGCGCGAGCCGATAGACAGCCGTCTTCGGCACGTCGGAAATCACCGCCAGGCCGCCGGCCATGTCGCCGTAGAGCGTGCAATAACCGACAGCCAGTTCGCTCTTGTTGCCGGTGGTCAAGAGCAGGTGGCCGAATTTATTCGACAACGCCATCAGCGTGATGCCGCGCAGCCGGGCCTGGAGATTTTCCTCCGTCGTGTCTTCCGGCAAGCCGGTGAAAACGCCGCGCAGGCTGGCTTTCACAGCGTCGAACTGCGCGGCAATCGGAATCTGCTCGCAGCGGATGCCGAGATTTTTCGCCAAGGCCAGCGCGTCGATGACCGAGCCGGGCGAGGAATACGGACTTGGCATGGCCACGCCGAGGACGTTTTGCGGGCCGAGCGCGTCGGCGGCGAGGCAGGCGACGACGGCCGAGTCGATGCCGCCGCTGAGGCCGAGCACGGCGCTTTTGAAGCCGCACTTGCCGAGGTAATCGCGCAGGCCGAGCACGAGCGCGGCGTGCAGCTCGGCCGGTTCGTCGAGGAAGGGTGGCAGCTCGGCGACGGTGGCGGCTTCGAGGTCAAAAATGTCGAGATATTCCGCGAAGCCCGGCGCGCGCGTGATCGCGCGGCCGGAGCCGTCGAAGGCGAGCGAGTTGCCGTCGAAGATCAATTCGTCGTTGCCGCCAACGGCGTTGCAATAGGCAAAGGGCACGCCGTGGCGCGCGGCGAGGCCGGCGAGCATTTCGGCGCGGACGCGCGGCTTGCCGACCTGAAAGGGCGAGGCGCTGAGGTTAAAAATCAATTCCGCGCCCGCCGCGACGAGGCGGCCGACGGGGTCGGCTTCATACAAACGGCGCGGCAGATAATTTTCGGTCCAGATGTCTTCGCAGATCGTGAGGCCGGCGCGGCGGCCGGCGAGTTCGATGAGCGTGGCGTTGCCCGTCGCGGCGGCCGGCTCGAAGTAGCGCGCTTCGTCAAACACGTCGTAGGTCGGCAGGAGCGATTTGCGCACGACGACCGGCGCGCGGCCGTGGGCGAGCAGGGCGGCGGAATTGAAAAAAGGCGCGCCGGCGCCGGGATTGCGCTCGACGAAGCCGACGACGAGCGCGGTGCCGGGCACGACGGCGGCGTGCAGTTGCGTGAGCGCTTCGAGGTTGGCCGGGACGAAGCGCGATTTGAAAACCAAATCCTGCGGCGGATAACCCGGGATCGACAGCTCGGGCGTGAGCACGACGTCCGCGCCGAGCAGGATGGCCTGCCGGTAGTGGGCGAGGATTTTGGCGACGTTACCCGGCAGGTCGCCGACGGTCGGGTTGAGCTGAGCGAGGCCGATTTTCATGAAGAAAAATCCAAAATCCGAAGCTCGAAGTTCGAAACAATCAGAATCAAAAAATTAGAAAATCAGCAAAGGAAGAAACGGGAACTGCCTTGAGTTCGACTCCGTCGTTTTCCCTTTTTTTTGAATTTCTAAAAATTAGTTCTGATTGTTTCGAACTTCGAGCTTCGGATTTTGGATTTTTCCGTTTTTTAATCAGGGTTTGCCCTGGATGCTGTATTTGTTGACGTGCCTGCTGTTGAGCGCCTGGTCGGCGCCGGAGATAAACATCTTATACCACTCGATCAAGCCGGCGGAGCAGGCGCCGATGATGGCACAGAGGATGACCTTTTGGAAAAACGTGGCGTGCATGGCGCTTGGAAGAAAAAGCACGAAGCGCGCCCGGCCCCGCCGTTGTGTTTTACCAAAATCCCCATTGCCGCGTCAGCAGGACGTAAACGCCGAGGCCGGCGTTGGTGACGGCGTGGGCGAGCACGCAGGCGCCGAGGCTGCCGGTGCGGATGGCGAGGAAATTGTAGAGCGCGCCGACGAGCAGCGCCGCGGGCCAGTCGGGCGGGGAATGTTCCAGCATGAAGCACACGGCGACGATGCCGAAGGACGCCGGCGTGAAAGTGTAAGGCGCGCGCGTGAAGCCGTCGCGTTCGCCGGCAGGCGTGAGGTAGCGCAGGAGAAAGCCGCGCCAGAAAATTTCCTCGACGAAAGGCACCGCCACGACGAGACGCAGGAAACGGCCGGCGAGCACGAGCGCATAGAGCGCCGGCGCGCTGACGAGCGGCGTGGGATCAAAGCCCGCGCCGGTGCGCGGCGTCGCGCCAAGGAGCGTTTGCGGCGCAATCCAGAGGACGAGCGCCAGCACGCCGGCCACCGTGCCGAGTGTCAGTGCGCGCGGGGACAGCCCGAACTGGTAATGCCGCCGCCACGCCAGCAGCGCCGCGCCGCAGACGAGGGCTTGCAAGGGATACACCCAGTATTCCGGCGTGCGCAGCCAGAGCGATTTGGCGGCAGCGGCGGTTTCGGCGTCACTGCCGCCGCCGGTAAGATGGTGCATCAGCGACGGCACGAAGAGAAACAGCGCGAAGATCGCCATCGGCCCGACGTAGGGGAGCAACTCGGCGCGAGCGGAAGGCGGGTTGGGCGCAGCGGGAGACATGCGGGAGTCGGCGCATCCTGCCAGTGAACGCCGCGCGGGGAAAGCATTCTCCCTCGCCGGATGCCACCGGTGGCTGGCGGGGAATTTGCTACAACCATCTTCCCGATGGATGCCGTATCGCCACCCGTTACTACGCCGACCGCTCCGGTTGCACCCGCCCAGGCGGCCGAGGCCGAGCGCCTGCTCAAACTGCTCGATCTTGAATTGACGCGAAAACGCGCCTCGCGGCAGAACCGCGGCGACGCGCGCGCGATGTTTCGCATGTTGAGCGTCTTGCTGCTGCTGGCGCTGCTCGGGGCGGCGTTCTTTGCCGTCTGGCAACTGGAAACTTTGCGCGGCCAGCAACAACAGGCACCCAGCCACGGCTCCGTCCCTCCGCCCGCGGCCACGCCAGCCGCGTTGCCGCCGGTGCGCTAAGGTTGCCGATTGCCGGATTGAGGTCAGGGAAATGGTTCGCGTTTCCTGAAAGAAGGGCGAAAGCTGAAATCGCGCGAGCCGCTGGTTTTTCCCACGTTGTTTTCTCTATGCAGACAGGTGAAAAGGAACTCTCCGAAGTCGCGCTCGTGCGCACCCTGCGGCTCGACGCCAGCAAGCGCCCGGCCGAGCACGGGTCGATGCACCTGACCCTGGCGCAGTTGCAAAAACTGGCCGACGATTTCGACCTCGGTCGCGTCATCCAGATGGACCGGCCGCTGACGACGCAGTGCAACACGACCGACCCCTTTCGCACCGGCCGCGGCACCTTCCTGCTCCGCGCCCGGCACTCGGAGGAATACGGCGCGCGCGTCGAATATCTGCACGCGTTGATCGACCACCTTTGCAACCGCGGCTTCCCCGTGCCGCAGGTCGTGCGCGCGCGCGACGGCCGCTCGTGGACGACTTGGGGCGAACGCATCGTCGAGATTCACAAATTTGTAAAACACGATCCCGGCGTGCATCGCGACTGGCGGCGGATGAACTCGGCGGCCAGCGTGCTGGGCGACTTGCACGGGATGCTCGCGGAGGCCGCCGCGGGCAAGACGCCGGTGCCGCCGGAGATGCGCAACGACGTGACGCCCGAGCAGTGCTGGACGCTGCTCAGTGAGAGCGAGAGCACCGTCGAAGCCATGAGCGCCGTGGAGCCGGCGGCGCGCAACGCGGCGTTGAGCATCCTGCGGCGCGCGCGCGCGGCGCTTGAGCCGCTGCTCAAAGATTACCCGCGCATCATCGGCCAGTTGCCGTGGATGACGGTGCACGGCGATTTTCATTTTTGGAATGTGCTCTACAACGGCGACGAGATTGCCGCCGTGGTCGATTACGATTTCATGCAGGAGCGCGAGCGGCTGTTCGACATTGCCTACGCGATGCAAAATGTCATCGCCCACCTGCGGACCGTGCACGGCGGCAACAAGGAGACCATCACCGCCTCCGAACTGCCCTGGAGCAACGTGCGGCTCTGGCTGGATCATTATGATATGACCACGCACCTGCCGCTGTCCGAAGCGGAGCGGCGCTGGTTGCCGACAGAGATCCTGCGCATCTTCCTGGTCGGCGTCGCCACCGGGGTGTTGCAGGAAGACCCGATCGAGGCCATTCTCAAGCAAGGCAGCGATCTCGATCTCTACCTCTGGGTCGGTGCGCAGGAACGGCTTTTTCTCTGATTTGCCAGAAGCAATCTGAGAAACGCGCCGCATTCGAGAGGTTCGCGCCGGCGAAAACCGGGGATTTCACCACCAGAAGCAGAATTTTTCCATGAACCGGGGTGACTGGCCACGGTTTCTGCTAGAAGGAATGCCAGGACTTTCTTCTATTCCGCCGTTTCGTTATGCCGAAGCCACTTTCCTCCGCCATCGGGATTGACCTGGGGCAACACTCATTCAAAGCCGTCAAACTCCAGCGCAAAGGGTCGAACGGCCAGTTCGACCTGCAAGCGTTTGCCAGCCGCATCGTCGGCGGCGATGGCAGCTTGGAGAATGCGGACGCGCTCGCGCACCATCTCAAGCTGCTGCTGAAAGACCTCGGCACCAGCGCCAGGGCCTACGCGGTGGCGGTCTCCAGCCCGGGGAGCATCCTGCGCATCATCGAGCAGCCGCCCACGCCGACCCGGCTGTTGCGCGATGCGCTGCGGCTCAACGGGCTACAGTTGCTCAACCAGGATTGCAGGGATTTCGTGCTCGATTGCGACCGGATTCCGCAGGCTGCGACGGCGGACGGCGTGGAGGGCGCGCCGCCGTCAGAGAATTTTTCTCCCGAAGGCGGCGGCGGCAAGCAATTGCGCTACCTCGTCGGCGGACTGCCGCGGGCAATGACCAACCAGGTTTTTGAGGCCTGCACCAAGTGCCGGCTCGCCGCGGACCGTCTGCAACTGGCGCCGATTGCCAATTACAATGCCTTCGAGAGCGCGATGCGTCCGTTGTTTCAAAACGGCGCGTTCATGCTCGTCGATATCGGCCACCAGGAGACGCGCGTCTTTGCCGGTTCGCGCGGGGAATTGGTGCTGGTGCGCAGCGTGGAATACGGCGGCCGGGCGTTTCTCGACGCGGTGTCGAACGAAGGCGCCATCGACCGCGAGGCCGCCGTCACACTCGTCGAGCAGGGCGACGCGGGCATGACCGAGACGGCGCGCGAGTCGCTGGCGATGCTGGCGATGGAGCTGCGCTCGTCCATCGGATTTTTTGAAGGCCAGCGGGAACAAACCATCGGCCGCGTGCATTTCTCCGGCGCGCTGGTCAACGCCGAGATGCCCCTGCAAATCCTGTCCGACGAACTGGACATGCCGTGCGACACCTGGGATCCGTTTGCGAGTTGCACCGTGTCGCTGCCCCGCGGCAAGCAAGCGCGCTTTGACGCCGAGCGCGCGCACCTCAACGTTGCTTGCGGCGCCGCGCTGGAATTGCTCCAGAGCGCCTGATTTTCTCCCTGCCCACAAGCTCCCGGATTCTTCTTCCTTCTTCCCAAAGCCGCCGTCGTAGCCGCCGCCCATGCCACTGCACCTCAATCTCTTCCACGAGCAGCAAAAGCAACTTGCCGAACGCAAGCGCGATCCGCTGAAGCTCGGGTTCTACGCGATGGGCGCGCTGACCGCGCTTTTCGTGATCTTTTATCTCGTCAAGTTCGGCACCTCCGCCAGCTTGAACAACCAGCTCTCCGCGAAGCGGGCGGAGTTTGCCAAAAAATACGAGGTCCCGCTGAAAAACGCCGACATTCGCGAAAAAGAACTCGCGCATACCACGACTGCCGCCAATGCGCTGACGGCGCGGATCGACGGCCGCTTCTACTGGGCGCCGCTGCTGGAGGTGCTCGGGCACACAACCCCGCGCGAGGTGCAGATCGTCAGCTTCAACGGCAACAGCGAACCCAAGGAAAAGATGGTGAACTTCACGCTGGAAGGCGTCGCCGCGGATCGCGGCCGGGGACCGCGCGACACCGCCGAGCAGTTCCGCGTCGCCCTGGGCAACAACCTGAACGAGAAATATGGCGCCGGCGCCGCCACCGTCCGGTTCCGCTCGGGCGCGCTCGATGAGACGATGGCTACCGTCACGCTCGACGGCCAGACAAAGGCGACGGCGAAGTTCACCATCGAAATCGCGCTACGCAAACAACCGAGCGCGACACCGGCGCCGGCGATCACCACGACGCGTTGAACGACGGACGCACGACACACGCACCAGCACTCATTTCTCCGTGGATTCATGAACAAGCTCACCAAAGATCAGATTCAAAAAATCTTCCTCAGCAGCCTGCTTATGGCGGGGTTGATCTACTGTTATTTCGTCTTTCTCATCGGTCCGCTCAACGCCTCGCAGGAACGGGCAAAGAAAGAGATCGCCGACCTCGACGCGAAGATCGCCGCGAGCAGCAAGCGCCTGGGCCGCATGCGTTCCAGCGAGGAACAGGCGCGCCTCTCCAGCAACGTGCTCGACCAGGTCAACGCCATGATCCCGGCCGGTGAACCGATCGCGTGGTTCCCGCCGCGGATGCGCGCGTTCTTCGACCGGCAGGGCATCAAAGAGACGACGACCCGGCTCGATCGCCGCGAGAAATTGAGCGAGGAATTGGGTGACTTCGCCCTCTGCTACTGGACCATCGAATTGCCGGCCGTCGAATTCACGCCGTTCGGCATCGCCCTGGCCGGGTTGGAAAACGAAGAGCCGCTGCTGGAGATCACCCGGGTGGCCATCACGACCACCCTGGAGAATCCCGAGAAGCAGCACATCTCGCTGGGCGCCACCACCGTCTTACACTGAGTCTGCCATGAAATTGTCTTTTCCCCGCCGCCGCCCGCTGCCCGCCGCCGCCCTCCTGATGGTGTTGACGATGCACTCCGCAGCCGTGGTCAACGCCCGCGCCCAGCAGCCGCAACCGCCGCAGAAACAGCCGACGCCCGCGGCCCGCTCGAACGCGGCCATCGCCGGCGACTTTGTGTTAAAAAATCACTCGACGTTCACTACGCCCGGCGGCGACGGCGACGCCACCGCTGGGCGCAACCCGTTCCTGCCCATCGGCTACGCGCGCGCCGTGGCCACGCAACGCGCCGAGGCCGCGCCGGACGTGCGCGCCGAGCAATTTGCCGTGACCGCGACGCTGCTCGACGTGCCGCCGCTGACGGTCATCAACGGCAAGAGCTACACGACCGGCGAGCGCATCCCCCTGAACGCGAGCGGCACCGATTTTGTCACCGTCAAACAGATCGGCGACGGCGTGGTCTATCTCGATTATCGCGGCCGCATTTTGACCTGCAAGGCGGGAATGAAGCCGGCCGGCAAGCCGGCGAAATAACGCTAGCCACTCGCGCACTCCAGCGCGGCGAGCACCTCGGGATCGCGCACGTCGGCCCACGCGCCTTGCAGCTCGAAGGCGCGCACGGTTCTTGCGCGCCCGCTCTGCGCCAGCGCGCGGATGGCGTCGGTGAGTTCGTATTCGCCGCGCGGCGATTTCTCCAGGCGCGCGGTGAATTCAAAAATGCTCGGGCGGAAAAAATAGACGCCCGCGTTATACCACGGCGAAGTCGGCTCGCCGGGCTTGGGTTTCTCGCGCAAGTCGGTCAGCTCCCAACTTTCGTTGATGAAGACCGCGCCGCCCTGGCTCACGTCTTCGTTTTTTTTCACCGACACCATCGCCTCGTCTTCGGCGCGCGGCGACGCGAGCACGCGGTAGTTCGCCGGCTCGATGAGGATGTCGCCGTAGCTCAGGATAAAGCCGTCGCCGCCGACGAACTCTTTCGCCAGTTCGACCACGCGCCCGGTGCCATCCTGCGTGACCTGCCGCGCGTAGGCGACGCGCACTCCGCACTCCGCGCCATCCTTGAAAAAATCGCGCACGACTTCCTCGCGATAACCGACCACGATCAGCACGTCGCTCACGCCCGCCGCGCGCAACCCCGCGACGATGTGCGCCAGGATCGGCTGGCCGCGCACGCGCAGCATCGGCTTCGGCACGTCGTCGGTCAGCTCGCGCATGCGCGTGCCGCGCCCAGCCGCGAGGAGGACGGCTTTGTGGATAGTTGAGAGTTGAGAGTGGGTAGTTGAGAGCGGCGGATTCATGGAAAACTGCGCGCTTGCTTGCTGAGCGGAAATCGGAAGGACGGAAATTCTCCGGCTCTCAACTACCGACTCTCAACTCCTTGCAAAATTCCCCGATCAAGCGCATCGCTTCCTTGAGCTGCGGCAGGCTCGTGGCGTAGCAGGCGCGCACGAAGCCTTCGCCGCACGCGCCGAAGGCCGGGCCAGGCACGACGGCGACTTTTTTTTCCTTCAGCAATCCGAGCGCAAACTCCTGGCTCGTCCGCCCCGTGGGCCGGATGTCGGGAAAAACGTAGAACGCGCCGCGCGGCCGCAGGCACGGCAGGCCGAGGTCGTTGAAGGCTTTGACGACGTAGTTGCGCCGGGCCTCGTAATCGCGCCGCATCGGCTCGATGCCGGGCGTGCCGCGCACGAGCGCCTCGGTGGCGGCTTCCTGGCTGGTGATCGAGGCGCAGAGGATGCCGTATTGGTGAATCTTCATCATCGCCTCGATGAGTTCGGCCGGCGCGCAAGCGTAGCCGATGCGCCAGCCGGTCATGGCGAAGGCTTTGGAAAATCCGTGCAGCAGCACGGTGCGTTCGCGCATCCCCGGCAGGCTGGCGATGGAATGGTGCGGCGTGCCGTCGTAGATTAGTTCACTGTAAATTTCGTCGGTCAGCACGATGAGATCGTGGCGGCGGCAGAGCGCGGCGATGGCTTCCAGCTCGCCCAAGGGCAGGATGCCGCCGGTGGGATTGGTGGGGAAATTCAACATGAGCACCTTGCTGCGCGGCGTGATCCGCGCCGCGAGCGCCTCGGCGCGCAGCGCAAAGCCATCCTCCGCACGCGTCGGCACGGGCACGGGCACGCCGTGGGCGAGGGCGATGCTCGGCGAGTAGGAGACGTAGCACGGCTCGTGGTAGAGCACTTCGTCGCCGGGATCGAGCAGCGCGCGCAAGGCGAGGTCGATGGCTTCGCTGACGCCGACGGTGACGAGCACCTCGGTCGGCGCGGCGTAGCTGACGCGGAAATGCTGCGCGACGTAGCCGGCGATGGCCGTGCGCAATTTGGGCAGGCCGAGGTTGGAAGTGTAGCCGGTGCGGCCTTTTTCCAACGAATAAATCGCCGCCTCGCGGATGTGCCACGGCGTGACGAAATCCGGCTCGCCAATGCCGAGCGAGATCACGTCGTGCATGGTCTGCACGACTTCAAAAAAATCGCGGATGCCCGAGCGGGGAATGGCGCGGACGTGCGCGGCGACGGGGGAACGGTTCATGGCGGAAAGCTCAAAGCTCGAATTCTAAGTTCTAAGCTCGAAGTTCTAAGCTCTAAGCAAGATCAAAGCTCAAAGCAAAAAAAAGTCACCGCCACGCGCCACCGCGCCGTTGCTTTTTTGAACTTAGAAATTTGAACTTGCTTCGAGCTTAGAACTTCGAGCTTCGATCTTCCGTCACGGCGTGACGGCGAGCCGTTCCGGCGCGGGCGACTTCGCCAGCAGCACGCCGTTTTCCTTGTAAGCCTTCAAACGAAAATGGGTCGCCGTGCCGACGACGCCGCCGAGCGGGCTGAGCTTTTCGCTGACGAACCCAGCGACCTCGCGCAAGCTGCGGCCGTCGATGACGACGAGCAGGTCGTAGGCGCCGCTCATCAAATAACACGCGCGCACTTGCGCGAAGCCTGCGATGCGTTCGGCCAGGCGGTCGAAGCCGCCCTCACGTTCGGGCGTGACTTTGACTTCGATGACCGCCGTGACAAAGCCGCCGTCGCCGACGCGTTCGTGGTCGATCACGGCTTGGTAGCCGAGGATCGTGCCATCGGCTTCAAACGCGGCGATACGGCGCTGGACTTCGTCGGCGTCGAGGTTGAGTTGCGCCGCGAGGTCGGCGGGTGTCGCGCGCGCATCGCGCTGGAGCAAGTGGAGGAGGGGGTCCATTGGAAAAGAAAAAGTTCTAAGCCCCGAGTTCTAAGCTCTAAACAAGCTCAAATCTCGAAGCTCAAAAAGCTGATTAGCTTTGGCGCGACTCTTTGGAAAACTTGAACTTGGGATTTTGAATTTGTTTAGAGCTTAGAACTTGGGGCTTAGAACTTCCCGCCGCCAGGCGGGCTTCAGTCTCCAAAACAAACATCCACCGCCCGCGCCGTTTGCACGACCTGATTATCCGGCGTCACGCGCTTGAGCTTGTTGACCGCCTCGGCAATCGGCACGCCGAGCACCTGGTAATTTTGATAACTCACCATCTGCCCAAAGCGGCCTTGGCGGATGAGATCGACCGCGCCCACGCCGAAGCGCGTGCCCAGCAGCCGGTCCAGCGTCGTCGGCGCGCCGCCGCGCTGCAAATGCCCGAGCACGCAATGCCGCGTCTCCTTGCCCGTGCGCGTCGCCAGCTCGTGCGAGACGATCTCGCCAATGCCGCCGAGCTTGTATTCGCCGCCGTTGCCGCCGGCTTTGACCACCTCCGTCCCGCCCGCCGTCGTCGCGCCCTCGGCGACGACGACCATGCTCGAAAAATAGCCGTCGCGGTCGCGCTGCCGGATGTAGTTTGCCAGCTTCTCGTAGGTGAACGGAATCTCTGGCAGCAAGATCGCGTTCGCCCCGCCGGCCAGGCCGCCGTAGAGCGCGATCCAGCCCGCGTGCCGGCCCATGACTTCGAGCACCATGATGCGCTTGTGCGAGCTGCCCGTGGTCTGCAAGCGGTCGAGCGCATCGACCACGCACGCCACTGCGGAATCAAAGCCGAACGTCATCGCGGTCGCTTCGAGATCGTTGTCGATGGTCTTCGGCACGCCGATGATCGGGAAGCCTGCCTCGAAGAGTTGTAAACCGGTCGTCAACGAGCCGTCGCCGCCGACGAGGATGAGACCTTCGACGCGCAGTTTGCCGAGGATTTCGCGCGCATTTTCCACCGTCTCCGGCGCCACCGCCGTCTTGTCGCCCTTGCCGACCTTGGAGACGAAATGGCCTTTATTCGTCGTGCCGAGGATCGTCCCGCCCTGGCTCATGATCGTCGCCGTCGTGTGCCGGTCGAGGATGCGGTAATCGCCCGGCGCGAGCAGCCCCTCGAAGCCATCGACGAAGCCGATGACTTCCCAATTGAGTTTGTCCGCCGCGCGCACCACGCCGCGGATGACGGCGTTCAGTCCGGGGCAATCGCCGCCGCTGGTGAGAATGCCAATGCGTTTTTTGAGCATAAATGGAAAAGAAGTGCCAATCTGCCGCCTGCGGCGGAAGTTCTAAGCTCCAAGTTCTAAGTTCTAAACAAGATCAAAGTTCCAAATTCAAAGTTCAAAAACTCAGCCAACGCGGCACGTTCCGCTTTTATCCCTTGAGCTTGGAATTTGTTTAGAGCTTAGAACTTGGGGCTTAGAACTTCCCGGCTTTCGCCGGGCTACAGTCGTTCCTTCGAGCCGCCCTCGGGCCGGCCCGCCGCGGCCCACGCGTCGTAAAGCGCGGTGCCGCGATCCAGCAGCGCCGACGCCTCGCGGAAACGATCCGCCGCGCCGAGCACGACGACGATCAAGCGCCGCTGCGTGACCTCCGTGCTCGTGTCGCTCGTTTGTTTGACGAGCGGCTCACGCGCCGCCGTCACGATCAGGCAGTTGCCCGCGCGCGTCGTCTGGCCCGTCTTGCCGCCATCGACATTTTTCACCCCGAGCAACTCGTTCGTGTTGCGCAGCCGGTAGCCGCCGCCCACCGGCTGGCCGCCGCGCAGGATGGCGATGGTGCGCTCCTTTTGCGCGACGAAAAATTTGAAGCTCGCCTTGTTCAACGCATAGCGCATCAGCCGCGCCAGGTCGGCCGCGGTGGAATACGGGCGCTCCTGCGCGTCGATGCCCGTCGGATTCAAAAAGCGCGTCCGCTCCATGCCGAGCGAACGCGCCAGCGCGTTCATCTGCGCGACGAACCGCACCGTCGGCGTCATCGCCGCCACGGCCGCGCCGCCGCCGCCTTCGCCCGAAATCTGCGCGCCGACGAAAGCCGCCAGCGTGTCCGCCGCGATGTTGTCGCTCTGCAACAGCGCCGCGTAGAGCAGATCGCGCAAGGTCGCCTGATCCTCCGCCTGCCAGCCGACCGGATTTTGCACGCCACCTGCCAGCGCGGACGCCGGGACCGGCACGAGCGTTTCGAGCGCGCCGTGCCGCCCGCCGCTCTCCGCCCAATCGAGCACGACCGCGGCGGTAGCGACCTTCGTCAAGCTGGCGACTTGCAGCTTCGCGTCCGCGTCCTTGCCGGCGAGAATGTGCCCGGTCGCCGCGTCCACGATCACGTAGGCGCGCGCCCCGCTGGCGGTGTCGTTGCCCTCCGCGGCACGCGCGGCGGAGACCACGGACCAAACGAGCAGAAGGCAAACCCAAGGGAAATAACGTCGCAAGCTCAACACGGCGATTGTTATTCAACAACAAGCCCTGATTCGCAACCGCCAATCTTCGCGCGCCGGCTTGCTCGCACGCTGGAAGTTGCCGGTTACGGAAAGCCTCACGCCGAGGCGCAGAGACGCAGAGATGCAGAATGCTTTTGGTCGTGGGCGACTTTGCCATCGCTCGGTGGATGGCGACCTCCGGGCGCCATTGCCTGCGGCGGTCACGTCGCCTAGACGCCTCTGTGTGAGGTTCCTCTTCCCCGGTTTCCGACCCCGGATTTTCTCTCAATCCCTGGCGCCTTGGTGCCTTGTCGGCTCTTTTGCCTGCGGCAACGTTGGCGCCGTCGCCGGCGACCACGGGTTGCGTTGGAAATCGTCCGCCGCCAGCGCCGCCGTCGTGCGCGCGCAGAGCGTCAGCAGCGCGGCCACGTCCAGCCCGAGATGCCGCGGCGCAAACGGCGCGAGATTTTTCGCTGCGAGATCAAACAAGCGCGCCGCCGGCCGCAACCGCCGGCCATGCTTCGGGTGCGCGGGGGCGGCGTGCTGCTTTTGCAAGTGGACGAACGCGCCGGCGAGCTGGATGAGACCTTTGTAAAAAAGAAAATTCCGGTCGCCGCGCGCACCGAGCCAGAGGTGTTCGAGCACGTCGTGCGCTTCGTAATAACGCGCCTCGTCAAAAAGCCGCCGGTAGCCGAGAAAACAGGGATGCCGCGCCGGGTCGCCGTCCGCTGCTGCTGCCGCCGGATCGCCGCCGGTCGCCAGCGCATCGACAAACGCGGCGATGCGGTCGTGTTTGTTCATGGCCAACAATCGCGCTCGAATCCTCGGCCCGCACCAGTTTAGATACAAGGGTTCGCCGCCATCGCCATCATGCTCTCGCCCGCCGCTCTCTTGTCGATGGCCGTCGTGCTGCCTGGCGCTCAACTCTCAACTCTCGATTCTCCACTCTCCCCCTCCGCCGTGCTCCTGCCGCTGGCCATCGTGCTGCTCGGCGGCGCGTCGGCGTTTTTCTCCGCGGCGGAAACGGCGTTTTTCTCGCTCGACGCCGCGCAGGTCGCGCGGTTGAAGGCAAGCCGGCCCGCGCGGGCGGCGACGCTCGACGGCTTGCTCGCCGATCCGCGCCGGCTGCTCGGCGCCATCCTGCTCGCCGACACGCTGGCCAACGTGCCGCTCTGCCTGTTGAGCCTCTATTTTTTGCGGCACTGGTCGGGCAGCGCGGCATTCTTCGCGCTCGGCGCGCCGGGCCTCCGCTTCTGGCTCTCGGCGCTGGCGCTTTTCCTTCTCATCGTCGGCGTGTGCGACCTCCTGCCGAAGCTGCTCGCGTTGCGCAATCCCGAGGCCGTCGCCCGCCCGGCTACGCTCGTGCTCGGCGCATTGCGGCCCGTGCTCTATCCGCTCGCCGGCAGCGTGCAGCGGCTCGGCGAACGGCTGGCCGACGGGCTGACGCCGCGCCATTTCGCCCAGCCCGCGGCCATCACCGAAGATGAATTTGAAAACCTCGTCCAGCTCGGCGCCGAGAGCGGCGGCATCCAGGCGGCCGAGGGCGAGATGATTCAAGAAATCATCAAGCTCGGCGACAAGACCGCCAAGGACGTGATGACCCCGCGGGTGGACGCCTTCTTTTTGTCCGACGACCTGACCAACGCCCAGGCGTGCGCCCAACTCCGCGCTGCCCGCCGCCGGCTCGTGCCGATCTACGGTGAGACGCCCGACGACGTGCTCGGCGTGCTCGACGCGCCGCGCTTCCTGCGCCTCGTCGCCGACGCCGCCACCGGCCTCGCCGCGCCCGGCGACGACGAGGCGGCGCTCGACGCCCTGCCGCATTACAGCGAGCTGGTCGATCCGCCGAGCTTTGTCTCGGAAACGATGCGCGCGCTCGATTTGCTGCGTTCCTTCCTCAAACACCGCCGCGGCCTGGCGATCATCGTGGACGAATACGGCGGCATCGAAGGCATCGTCACGCTGGGCGACATCGTCGAGGAAATCATCGGCGACGCCCTGCCGCGCGGCGACGAGGCGCTCTACATCGAAGAAACCGACGCGGACGAATCCGGCCGCCGCAGCCTGCTCGCCAACGGCAACGCCCGGCTCGACGACCTCGCCGAACACGCCGGCTACGAAACGCTGCCCGCCGCGGCGCCCGAGGGCATCGACACCGTCGGCGGCCTCGTTTTCAACCGCCTCGGCTACGTGCCCAAGAGCGGCGCCGTCGTGCATTTGCCCGGTGGCTTCGTGCTCACCGTTCGCCACGCGACGCGCAAACGCGTGGAGGAAGTCTTGATTGAAAAACCCGCCGCCGGTGCCGATGCCGCCACCGCGCCGGTCGCTTAACTTTTTTTCAAAAAAATCACCGCCTTCGCTCGGAAAAACTTAATCGTAATCTTCATCCTAATCCCAGTCCCGCCGGAGGCACGCCAGCCTGCCTGGCAGGGACGTTTCGCCGAAACGTCCGTCGCTTCTTCGGACGGCTCGGCGAGCCGTCCCTACGAGTGCTACCGAAAGACCAGAGGATTAAGATTAGGATTAGGATTACGATTAAGCTGAAGGAAGCAGCGGAGAGCTTTTTTTACCGACGACGTAGCCGTGACCGTTTTCGCCATCGCGCTCTGCCTGCTCGTTTCGTTTGTCTATTCCGGCATCGAGGCCGGCTTGCTCTCGCTCAACCGCGTGCGATTGCGCAGCCGGTTGCGCGCCGGCGACCAGCGCGCCGCCCGGCTCGACCGGCTCCTGGCGCATCCCGAGCGGCTGCTGGTGACGGTGCTGCTGGTGACGAATTTCGCCGATGTCGCCGCGCTCGTGCTCGTCGCCGACGCGCTCGTGCAGCGGCTCGGCACGGCGCGCGGTTATCCGGCCGCGTTGCTCGTGCTCCTGCCGGTCTATGTCCTCGGCGTGCAACTGCTGCCGAAATCGCTCTTCCGCCGTTTCCCCTATCGCGCCCTCGCCGCGCTCGCCGGGTTGCTGGAAGGCACGCGCTGGCTGCTCACGCCGCTCCTGCGCGTTGGCTCCTTGCTCGCCCGCGCGCTGCCGTGGACGCGGCCAAACGCCAGCGACGCCGCGGGGCAGCAACATCGCAGCGTGTTCGTGGCGCGCGAGGAATTGAAGAAATTCGCCGCCGACAGCGAGCGCGCCGGCGAGCTTTCCCCCGCCGAGCGCGGCATGATCCACACCGTCGTCGATTTCCGCGCCGTGTGCGCCCGCGACGTGGCGCAACCGCTGCCCGCGCCGCTCGTGCTCGCGCCCGCCGACCTCACCGTCGCCGCCGCGCTCGCGCACGCCGCCGCGCACGCGCTCGACTGCGTGCCGCTGCTCGCGGCGAACGGCGAGGGGCAGCTCGTAGCGTTGCTGGAGACATTCCCGCTCCTGCTCGACCGCAACCCGCAACGGCCGCTCGCTGCCGCGGGCTATTTGCGCCGTCCGCCCGTCGTCGTGCGTCCCGACGATCCCGCTTACGGCATCATCCGCCGGCTGCGCATTGCGCGGGTCAGTTTCGCCGCCGTCGTGGATGCCGGGACCGGCCGGCTGACCGGCATCATCCGCGCGCGCAGCCTCGTCGAACGCCTCGTGCGCGGCGCTGAAACCAGCGGCGAGCCGCAAACATCGCCGGCGCCCGTCAGCGGCGCGTGAATCCATCGGCAAGCCATGAGCGACCGCGCTTCCGATCAAGCCAACATCGCCGAAATCCTGCGCGCCCAGGCGCACGCGCGGCCGGACGCGCCGGCGCTCATCGACCGCAACCGCGTGCTCACCTTTGCCCAACTCGACCGCGCGGCCGGCCAGGCGGCGGCATTTCTTCTTGCAAATGGTTTGCAAAAAGGCGACGCCGTGCTCGTGCTCCAGCCGATGAGCGCGGAACTTTACGTCGCGCTCCTTGCGCTTTTTCGCCTCGGGCTGACGGCGATGTTCCTCGATCCGAGCGCCGGCCGCGATCACGTCGAACGCTGCTGCGCGCGCGTGCCGCCCGCCGCGTTTCTCGGCAGTCCGCGCGCGCATTTGCTACGGCTGCGCTGTCCCGCGCTCCGTCGCGTGCCGCGGCAATTCGTGCTCGGCGGCCGGCTGCCGGGCTTCGCTGTGGCTTTGGCGAACGCCGACCGGCTGGCGCCGGTGAATGACATCGCGCCTTGCGCCGACGACGCGCCGGCGTTGCTCACGTTCACCAGCGGCAGCACGGGCGAGCCGAAAGCCGCCGTGCGAACCCACGGTTTTCTGCGCGCGCAACACGCCGCGCTCGCCCGCGGCATCGCGCTCGCGCCCGGCCAGGTCGATCTCACCACGCTGCCGATTTTCGTGCTCGCCAATCTCGGCAGCGGCGTCACCAGCGTGTTGCCCGACGCCGATTTGCGCCGGCCCGGCAGCGTGCGCGCCGCGCCGATTTTCTCGCAGATGCGCCGGTTTGCCGTGACGCGCAGCGCCGGTTCGCCCGCGTTTTTTGAGCGGCTGCTCGCGCACGTCGAGCAACATCCTGCGGACGCGGAAATCTTCGCGCAATTCCAAGAAATCTACACCGGCGGCGCGCCCGTATTTCCCGATCTGCTCGCGCGTTTGCAACGCCGCGCGCCGCATGCGCGCGTCGTCGCCGTTTACGGTTCGACCGAAGCCGAGCCGATCGCGCACGTCGCGCACGACGAGATTTCCGCCGACGATCTCGCCGCGATGCGCGCCGGTCGCGGCCTGCTCGCCGGCGTGCCGGTGTCGGAGATCGCGCTGCGCATTTTGCCCGACCGCTGGGGAAACCCGCTGCCGGCGATGAGCGACGAGGCCGAACTGGACGCGCAAAGTTTGCCGTCCGGCGAACCGGGCGAGATCGTCGTTCACGGCGCACACGTGCTCAGCTCGTATCTCGACGGACGCGGCAACGAGGAAACCAAATTTACCGTCGGCGGCAACGCGACCTGGCACCGCACGGGCGACGCCGGCTGGCTCGACGCACGCGGCCGGCTCTGGCTGCTCGGACGTTGCGCGGCGCGGGTCGGCGCGGCGCTCTATCCGTTTTCCGTCGAGTGCGCCGCGCGCGACTTTCCGTTCGTGGCCCGCGCGGCGTTTGTCGAACACGCCGGCCAGCGTCTGCTGGCGTTGGAACTGCCGCCCGGCGCGTCGCCAAACGAAGCCGCGCTGGCCGAGCTGCGCGCGACGTTGCGCTGGGCGGGGCTCGACGCCATTAGCATCCTGCAGAGTCTGCCGGTGGACGCGCGGCACAACGCGAAAATCGACTATCCGCAGTTGCGCGCGCTCTTGGAAAAATGATCGTCCCCGCCATGCTGCGCATTTCGTTTTTCAAAAAAATCTGCCGCGCGCTGTTGCCGCTGCTGGCCGCCGCGTCCACCGCGCAGGCGGCGCCCAAGGTCATCCTCATTTCGCTCGACGGCGCGACGCCGCAGCTTGTCGAAAGCTATCTCGCCAGCGGCGCGCTGCCGCCCGACACCGGCCTTGGCCGCCTGGCCAAAGCGGGCGTGCGCGCGCGGCGCAACGTTTCCGTGCTGCCGTCGCTGACCGCCCCGGCGCACGCCGCGATGGTCACAGGTTCCGCGCCGGCGGCGAATGACCTGATTGCCAATAGTTTTCATCTCACCGCCAGCCCGTTTGCGTTGAACATCAACGGCTTCGCCGCGCCGATTGGCGGTCCGGCGCTGGGCGCGCAAACTCCGACTGCGCAGCCGATTTGGATGGCGTTGCGCGCCGCGGGAAAAAAAGTGATCGCCGCGCCGTGGCCGAATGTGGACGGCCAGGCGGTGCGTCTGCCCGTCGGGCGCGGGCAGCCGATCAGCGGCGGCACGGTCATCGCGCCGGCGGAGGAGCGCGCGGTCGATTTCACCGTGCCGTTCGGCGAAGACAGCGGCGTGGCAGCGTGCGGCTTTGCATTGACGCGCGCGGATTTCATCGAAGCGCCGCCCGAGCTGACGGCGCAACTGACCGCCGCCGGGCACCGTTCGTTTTCCCCGGTGCTGTGGAAAAAATTGCCGCTGGAAACGATCTCCACGCCCGTCCCGTATGGCCAGCCGCGGCGCGATCAAACCATCGCCATGGCCGCGCTCGACACCACGGACGACGGCGCGGAGAATTACGACACGCTCGTCTTTTTCGACACGACGCGCGGCATCGAGCCGGGACCATTCGCGCTGCCAGCGACGGGGCCGGCTTACGTGCGCGCGGGCGACGGCGTCTCGCGTCCATTTTATCTCGAAGGCAGCGCGCGGCAGGCGGGCACGGCGTTCTTTATTTCCCAACTCGCGCCCGATCTTGGCACCGTGCGCATCGCGCGTTACGCGGTTCACTATTTGCCGCGCAATGTGCCGCCGGCCGTGCTGGCGTCGGTCGATGACATCAACGCGCACGTCGGCGCCTGCGCGGCGAAGCCGGACATCGCCATCGCGGGCCGGTGGCTGCCGAGTTTTGCCAATTTTCCCGACGCCGAGCGCGAGGCGATCTTCGAGGATCAAGCGAAGACTTGGACGGACTACCAGGCGCGGGTCGCGGTGCGCGCTTTGGAAAAAAATCCCGACGCCGATCTCGCGTTGTTTTACTTCTCGCAACCGGACAGCAGCGCGCACCAATTCCTGCTCACCGATCCGCGCCAAGCGAGCGATCCGCTCGACCCGGCGAGCCTCGGCGCGCGGCAGGACGCGGGGAAGGCGGCGCGATATGCAAATTATTTGCAAGAAGCCTACCGGGCGGTGAACGACGCCGTCGAGCGGATCATCCAGGCCGCCGGCGGCTGCGACGAGCGAACGGGCCGGCCGCGGGCGAACGTGTTCGTCGTCAGCGACCACGGATTTTTGCCGTTCCACACGGCGGTGAACATCCACGCGCTGCTGCAAAACGCGGGCTTCGACCCGAAAAAAGTGCGCGCCGTGCCGTCGGGCGCGGCGGTGAACATTTACCTCAATCTCCGGGGCCGCGAGCCGGACGGGATCGTGCCGCCGGCGGAGTATTTGGAATTGCAAAAAGCCGTCGTCACCGCGTTGCAATCACAGGAGGAAACGAACGCGAACTACCTGCCAGCCGGCGAAAAACGCGCGCCGATTTTCGACAAAATCTTCGTGCGCCCCGCGCCGCCAACGGCGGATGATCCGAGCCTCGTTGGACGCACGACGGACGAGCGCATCGGACACGACAGCGGCGACGTGCTGGCCTTGCTCGCGCCGGGCTACGATTTCGATGGCACGCAGCGTCCGCCGGTGCGGCGCAGCGGCGACGACGCAGATTCATCGAAATTTTTGGTGCTGAGCGTGCCCGATTTCTACGGCGCGCACGGCTACGATCCGGCGCGGCCGGAGATGAGCGCGATCTTCTTCGCCGCCGGCCCGGACATTCCCGTGGAGCACGGTGGTGCGATGCTCGACGAAGTGCATTTGATCGACCTCGCGCCGACCATCGAAAAGCTGCTCGGCGTCGCGCCCGCGCCGACGGTGCAAGGCCGCGCCATTGACTTCCGCCGGACGACGCCGCGGTGACGATTTTTCAGCGCCGCGCGAGACGGCGCTCGCGCGTTTTGAAAAACGCGCGCAACGGCGGCAGATAATCCTCGGTCGTGCGCAGCGCGATGGCATCGACGCCGAAACGCCGCAGCAGCGCGGCGAGCGCGTCGCGGCGTTTTGCCACCGCGTGGCGGAACGCGCTCTGCGTCTGCGCGTCGCTCGTGTTCACCTCGTATTGCTCGCCCGTTTCCGCGTCTTCGAGCGTCACGCGGCCCACGTCGGGCAAGGCTTCTTCCAGCGGATCGACCACGGGCACCGCGACGAGATCGTGCCGCCGCGCGGTGACGGCCAGCGGCCGCTCGAAGGGCGGCGCCTGGAAGTCGCTGAGCAAAAAAACGACGGCGCGGCGGGTGACGACTTTGTTCAAAAAATCGAGCGCCGCCGCGAGGTCGGTGCGGCGTCCGCGCGGCTCGTGAAAGAGCACTTCGCGGATGATGCGCAGGACGTGCGAGCGGCCTTTCTTCGGCGGCAGGAAAAGCTCGATGCCTTCGGAAAAAAGGACGAGGCCGACCTTGTCATTATTGCCGATGGCGCTGAACGCCAAGAGGCTGGCGACTTCCGCGGCCAGCTCGCGCTTGCTCAAAGTCACGCTGCCGAAGCCGCCCGACGCGCTCACGTCGATGAGCAGCACGACGGTCAGCTCGCGTTCCTCGGTGAAATTTTTGACGTGCAGCTCGCCCGTGCGCGCGGTGACGTTGCGGTCGATGAAGCGCACCTCGTCGCCCGGCTGGTAGGCGCGCACGTCCTCGAAATTCATGCCGCGGCCTTTGAAGATCGAGTGGTATTGGCCGGCGAGCGCGTCGTTGACCAGGCGCCGCGTGCGCAATTCCAGCCGGCGGATTTTTTTCAAAATTTCACGGGTCTCGGACATCGCGGCGTCGGCGGGGAAAAGTCGTTGCAAAATAAATGGCACATCTGCGCCGGCATTGCCATCCGCGCCGGGCGCGGCGCTCCTTTTCTTTATCATCCCGAGCGCAGTCGAGGGACCTCTAACTGATTGTCTGGCGAGGTGGACGCACAAACCGTGTTCAGAATGCGTTGCGAACCAAGGCAGGCAATGAGAGGTCCCTCGACTGCGCTCGGGATGACAGAAGGTGGAAAATCCTCTGGTAGAATTGCGTCGGTCGCGCGACACTCGCGCGTCGAGTTTTTTTGCCATGAAACATCCCCGTTTTCCTTCGCTCCGTTTGGCCGTTCTGCTCGCGCTCTGCTGCGCCGCGCCCGTTGAGGCGGCGACCGGCGACAAGGCCGCGCCGCCCTTGACCTTGGAGCAGCGCAACGACGCGTCGGCCAAGGTCATCGTCCCGCTCAGCGCGGATATTTTCAACGCGCTCGACCAGCTCGACAAAGATGTGAACTGGCGCGCGCTCGTCGATTACACCGCCCAGGGCGGCGCGCGGGAAAAGTCGAGCTACCCGGATAACGCACTCAAGGCGCTGAATCTCGGCGTGCGGGTTGCCGACGCGTTCATCGCCATCCAGGCGAAGGACGCCGCGGCGTTGCGGTCGCTTTCCAACACGCTCGTCAGCCTCGCGCAACCGCTCGGCGTCAGCGAGGAAATCGTCGGTGCGCGCGAGACCATCGAGCGCAACGCCCGCGCCGGCGACAAGTGGCCGACGGTGCGCGACAACGTCGTGGCGTTGCAGGAAAAAGTGCGCACGGAACTCGAGGACCAGAAGCGCGCGGACGAAGCGGTGCTCGTCGTCGTCGGCGGCTGGCTGCAAGGTTTGCACCTCGTGACGAAGGCGCTCAGCGGCAATGATTACAACGCCGACGCGGCGACCGTGCTGCGGCAGGTCTCGCTGGTGCAAAGCCTGCAAACGCAGCTCGACGGCTTGAGCGCGGAGACGAAAAATCTGCCGGTGATCCAGGCGATCCTCGCCGACTTGCCGGAGATCGCCAAACTCACCGCGGTCGGCCAGAACGAGCCGGTGTCGAAGGCCAATGTCGAGCAGCTTTACAAGGTCAGCTCCAGGCTGGCCGCGGCCATCATGAAAGGCTGAGCGAGCACCATTCGCCGCACCGCTTTTTTCAGAAAAATCACCCCGCAAAAAATCGTGTTTATGAAACGCAAATTCCTGACCTGTCTGCTGGCTTCGCTCGCGCTGTTCAACTTCGGTTTTGAACCGAATGCCGATGCCTCCGTTGCCGGCGCGAGGCTGCGCGCCTACGAGATCGCGGCGAAGATGCGCGCCGCAGGCTACACGTTCGTGGACGGCAGCTCCGGGCTGCTGCGCAAAGGTGAGATCAGCGGCCTCATCAAAGCTTCGCTCATCAAAGGCAACACCTACGCGCTGGTGGCCGGCGGTTGCGAGGATGCCTACGACGTGGACGTGATCGTGTATGACGAAAACGGCAACGTGATCGGCGAGGACAGCGACACGGCGCCGGTCGCTGTGGTGGAAAACATCACGCCGGCATGGACGGGCGATTTCTTCGTGCGGGTGCGGATGTATGACTGCACGAGCAACGGCGCGCACTACGTCCTGTTGCTCGGCCGGAAGTAGGAGGAGTTTTTAAGACAGAATTAACAAAATTAAACAGAATTGAGCTGAGTAAAAAACTATTGGTGCAAGAGAGAAGCGAAGCCGTCGATAGATGATTTCCGTCAATTCCTTCTCCGCCGATAATTCTGTAAAATTCTGTTAATTCTGTCTAAAAAGCCGCGCTCGTTCGCGCCCTGAAATTTGCTCCGCGCGTGGACGAGCCGACCAACCGCTACCTGCTCGGCCTCACCCGGCTCTTTGCGCTGGTCGCGGGCGCGGACGGGCCGGTCAACGCTTCCGAGCTGGGCTACGTCCACGACTACCTGCGCGGCTTCTATCCCGAGCGCATCGCCGCGCGCGTCTTCGCCGATTTCCGCCGCTGGGCGGATGCCGGATCGCTCGATTTCGACGCCACGCTGGGCGAGCTCGACGGACTGTTTTCGCACGAGGAAAAAGTCTTCCTGCTGCTCACCGTCTATGAGTTGGCGGAAGCCGACGATCTCCGCGCAGGCGAGATCGCGATGGGCCGCCGCATCGCCGCCCGGCTCGGCTTGACGGAACTCGACACGGCGGTTTTGGAATCACTCTTCCGCCTCGGCGGCGCGAGCACCCCGCGCTTCGACCGCCGCGCCGCGTTGCTGCCGTTGCGCCTCGGCGATCTGGAGACGCCGGCGACGCACGCCGACCTGCGGTTGCCGACGCCGGGATTGGAGCTGGAAATCTACAAGGTCAACCACGTCTATTACGTCCGGCAGCGTGACAACCGCGTGCCCGTGCGCCTGGGCGAGCGGCCGTTGCGGCGGAAGTTTGCCACGCGGCTGGAGCCGGGCCGCTCCCTGCACATCGGCGGCGTGCTGACGTTTCATTACGTCGATCTCATCTATTACTTCAACTGCCTGCTCGGCTGCTATTCCGACAAGACGCTCTACCTGCGCAGCGTCGAGCAGGGCAATTATCAAATCCATCTTTCCGACGCGCCGGACAGCCGGCTCGCCATCGAATTGCGCGGTCTCACCGTGCGCCTTCGCGCGTGCGGCGACGCCGATCTGGCGATCAATTACGAGCTGCACTCCGCGGCGGAGAATTGGATCGACGTGCTGCTCGGCGATCACGTCGTGCTCGACAGCTACGACATGGATTTGCGCAAGATCGTCGCCAATTCCTTCATCGACGAACAACCGCTTGCGCCCGATGCCGCCGCGCGTCCGCTCGTCATTTCCAACGGCACCGACGCCGACGTGTTCATCTCCGATGGCCTGCCGCGCATCTGGCGCTGCACGCTGCAACGTCAGGCCGGCCATCATGGCGGCGGCGGCGGAGCCTTGTTTGAAAAAGCCACCTGTCCGCACGCGATCTACGCCGACGGCGCCCGCGTGCAGTCGCGCGCGCACCTCGGCCACGGCGGCACGCTGCTCATCGGCAACCACCGGCTCCAATTCGACTTCGCTAAAGCACGCGTGCGCCGCAGCCGGTTCAGCGTGCAAAGCTATCGCGCGGAAAAAATCCGCCACCGTTTTCACGACGGTCGCCTCGCGCTGGACAACGTTTCCTTCGAGATCGGCAACGGCGAGCTGGTCTGCATCCTCGGCCCGAGCGGCTGCGGCAAATCGACGCTGCTCAGCATCCTCAACGGCCAGAACGCGCCCAGCCACGGCCGCGTGCTCGTGGAAGGCTACGACCTGCACGGACGCGGCAAATTCATCGCGCGCCAGCTCGGCTACGTGCCGCAGGACGATCTGCTTTTGGAAAATCTCACCGTCGCCGAAAACCTCGTTTACAGCGCGCGGCTGCGCTGGCCGAAACGTTCGCCGGCGGAGATTCACGCCCTGGTCGCGGGCGTCCTGCACGAGATTGGTTTGGAGGAACAACGGCACACGCGCGTCGGCGATCCGACGCACAAAGTGCTCAGCGGCGGCCAGCGCAAGCGGCTCAACATCGGCCTCGAATTGCTCGGCGACGCCGCGGCGTATTTGCTCGACGAACCGACCAGCGGACTCTCCAGCGAAGACAGCCTGCGCATCGTCGATCTGCTCAAGCATCGCGCGCTCGACGGCCGCATTATTTTCACCGTGCTCCACCAGCCGAGCGCAAAGATTTTCCGGCTCTTCGACAAAGTCATCCTGCTCGACCGCGGCGGCCGGCTGGCGTTTTGCGGCGACATCGACGCCGCGCTCATTTATTTCCAGGCAGCCAGCGAAAACGCCGACGACGATGCGTCCGACGACGCGCGCCTGGCGCCGCCGGCCGACGATCCCGACCTGCTGCTCAAAACGCTCGAAGCGCCGCTGCTCAACATTGACGGCACGCCGCTCGATCAGCGCCGGCACCCGCCGGAATACTGGCAGGAAAAATTTCTCGAATACGAGCACGCCAACGCGCCGGTGAAGATCAGCCTCGCCCGCGAACAGAGCGAGCCGCCGCCCGTGCGCCGGCTCGGATTTCTCGACCGTCTCGGCCAGACGAACACGCTGCTCGCGCGCGAGTTTCTCTCCAAGCTGCGCAACCGCTCGAACCTTTGGACCACCGGCCTCGTCGCGCCGCTGCTCGGCCTGCTCGTCGGCCTCATCCTGCGGCAGTCGAACGATCCCGACCAGCCGTATGCGCTCGTCCACAACGACGCGATTTTGAACTTCTTTTTCCTCTCGTCGGTCATCGCCATTTTTCTCGCGCTCTCGAACAGCCTCGCCGAGATTATCCGCGACCGTCCGCTGCTCCTGCGCGAGCGCATGGTGAACATCCCGGCGAGCGCCTATCTCGGCGCGAAATACCTCACGCTCTGCCTGCTGTCGGCCTTGCAGATCGCGCTGTTTCTCGCGGTCAGTTTTTTGGTGTTAAAAATCCGCGACGGCTTTTGGGCGGACCTCGGCTACCTCGTGCTGGCGGGCGCGGCGGCGAGCGCGCTCGGGCTGGCCATTTCCGCGCTGCCGGGCTTGTCGGAAAAGGCCGCGGCCAACCTGCTGCCGCTCCTGCTCGTGCCGCAGATCGTGCTCGCCGGCTCGCAGGTTTTCGAGTTCAGCAACATGAAGCATTTGCTGCTGCAAAATCTGTGGCCGCACCGCCTGATGACCGCCTCTGCTGCTGCCGCGGCGGCGGCGGAGTCGGAGCCAACGCGCGAGGTGCCCGAGATCGCGGACTGGTTCATCCTGTCGCGCTGGGCTTACGAAGGCCTGGTCGTGCTGCACGAGACGCACAGTCCCGCGCAGGAAGCGATGCGCCTGGTCGATGCGGCCAACGCGACCCGCCGGCTTTTCAAGACTCTGCCGCCGTCCGAACTGGTCGCCGCGCAGGAACGGGTCCGCGAGCGCGAAGCCCGCGCGCACGCGCTCGAAGGCGACCCGGCCGTGGCGAGCCAGCAGAACATCACGCTGCACAAGGCGGTGAAACCTTTCCATGCCGCGCGGGATGACGCCGCGTCGTCGCCGTTTCTGGTCGCGGAAAAGCGGCTGCCCGCCGCGTGGTTCGGCGGTCGCCGCGTGACGACGCCGCTGTTCAACGCCGGCGTGCTGCTCGGCTTCACCGCGTTCTTTCTTTGCGCGGCCTACGCGCTGATTCTTTGGGGCGCGGCTGCGGTCGAGCGGATCGCCCGCGTCCGCGGCGTTTTTTCCTGGCAAAGACGGACGCGCTGAGGCCGATGATAAAAAGATTTGCGCCATCTGCGGCCGTGGTTCCTTCGTATAATCATTCTCTATGAGCGCAGCTCCCTCCTCGGCGAAACCAACCGCGCTGGTCACCGGCGCGAACAAAGGCATCGGGCACGAGATCGCGCGGCAACTCGCGCGACGCGGCTGGCGCGTTTTTCTCGGCGCGCGCGATCCGCAGCGAGGCCGGGAGGCGGCGGCAAAATTGGCGCAGGAAGCGGCCGACGGCGGCAGCGTGGAATTTCTCGCCATCGACGTGTCCGAGCCGGCGTCGATTGCGCGCGCCGCGGAAGATTTGCAGACACGCACCGACGGCGGCGCGCTCGACGTGCTCGTCAACAACGCGGCGATCCTGGAGGACGCGGATCAAAAACAATCGATCCTCGAAATCGCGCCCGCGCTGCTCCAAAAAACGCTGGAGACAAACCTCTTTGGCGCGTTGCGTCTGACGCAGGCGCTCGCCCCGGCCCTGGCAAAAAGCGGACGCGGCGGGCGCGTCATCAACCTTTCCAGCGGCCTCGGGCAGTTGAGCGAGATGGACAGCGCCTACCCGGCGTATTCGATTTCCAAAACGGCGCTGAACGCGTTGACGCGGCAGTTCGCCGGCGCATTGAAATCTCAAAAAATTTCGGTCAACACGATGTGCCCCGGCTGGGTGCGCACCGACATGGGCGGAGCCAACGCGACGCGCACGGTGGAGCAGGGCGCCGACACCGCCGTCTGGCTGGCGACGGAAGCGCCGGCGGAGTTGACCGGCGAATTTCTGCGCGACCGGAAACAGATTCCCTGGTGAAATCAAGCACAACGCTCAAACTCCCGAATCCCCATGCCCGGCACCGACAACGCCAACGCACTGCCCGACGATCTTCCCGTGCCGATTGACGACGGCGCGTGCGATCATTTGAAAGCCGGCGGCCTGGCGTTGCCGCGCGGCTTGGCGCTCGCCGCGACGGATGGCCGCAGCGTCGATCTCGCGACGCTCGCGGGGCAGACGGTGGTTTATTGTTATCCGCGCACCGGCGAGCCGGACAAAGGGTCGCCGGCGGGCTGGGACGAGATTCCCGGCGCGCGCGGCTGCACGCCGGAAAGCTGCGCGTTTCGCGATCATTTTGCCGAGTTGCGCGCGCTCGGCGTCGATCAGCTTTTCGGCTTGAGCACGCAGGAAACGGACTATCAAAAAGAAGCCGCCGCGCGCCTGCGCCTGCCGTTTGCGTTGCTCAGCGACGCCGACCTGCGTTTCGTCACGGCGCTGCGTTTGCCGACGTTTGCAACCGCCGGCATGACATTGGTCAAACGCCTGACGCTCGTGCTGCACGATGGCGTGATGCAGCACTGTTTCTATCCGGTGTTCCCGCCGGACCAGCACGCCGGAGAAGTCGTCGCGTGGTTCAGGCAGAAAGCGGCGCGGGGCCGTCTTGCCCCGGTTTCAGAACAACCTTGATGCACTGGTCCTCTTTCTTGCTGAAAACCTTGTAAGCCTCGGGCGCCTGCGTGAGCGGGAAACGGTGCGTGATGAGCCGCGTCGGATCGATCTCGCCGCGCTCGATGCGTTCGGTCAGCGGCTGGAGATATTTGTGGACGTGCGTCTGGCCCATTTTGAAAGTCAGCCCTTTGGCAAAGGCCGAGCCGAACGGAATTTTGTCGAGCAATCCGCCATAGACGCCGGGAATGGAAACGGTGCCGGCTTTGCGACAAGCCTGGATGCACTGGCGCAAGACGTTGGGCCGGTCGGTGGCGAGATAGAGCGCGGCCTTCACGCGGTCATAGACGTTGCCGACATCCGTGCCGTGCGCCTCCATGCCGACGGCGTCCATGCACGAGTCCGGGCCGCGTCCGCCAGTCATTTCGCGCAGGGCGTCGGTGAGGTTTTCCACTTTGGAAAAATCGAGCGTTTCCGCGCCGCCCCACTCGCGCGCGAGGGCGAGGCGCTCGGGGACTTCGTCGATGGCGATGACACGTTCGGCGCCGAGCAACTTCGCGCTGTGGATCGCGAATTGCCCGACCGGACCCGCGCCCCAGATCGCGACGGTGTCGCCGGGCTGGATGTTGCAATTCTCCGCCGCCATGTAGCCGGTGGGGAAAATGTCCGTGAGAAAGAGCACCTGCTCGTCGGCGAGATGCGCGGGGATTTTGAACGGCCCGACATCGGCAAACGGCACGCGCACGTATTCCGCCTGCCCGCCCGCGTAGCCGCCGAATAGGTGCGAGTAGCCGAAGAGCGCCGAGGGCGTGAAGCCGTAGAGTTTTTCCGCCAGGGCGCCGTTGGGATTGGAATTATCGCAGCAGCTCCAAAATTGATTTTCACAAAACCAGCAGTGCCCGCAGGCGATGGTGAAGGGCACGATCACGCGATCGCCTTTTTTTAGATTGGTGACCTTCGCACCGAGTTCGACGACTTCGCCCATGAACTCGTGGCCGAGCACGTCGCCCGCCTGCATGGTTGGGATGTAGCCGTCGTAAAGGTGCAGGTCCGAGCCGCAAATCGCGGTGGAGGTGATTTTGAGGATGGCATCGCGCGGATCGAGGATTTCGGGGTCGGGGACGTTGTCAACGCGCACGTCGTATTTGCCGTGCCAGGCGAGGGCTTTCATATGGTGAAAGTCCAGTTCGGCGCGCGGGGCGGCGCCAGACTCAAATAAAACCGCGGAGAAACGCGACCGCTTTCGCCAGCGCCGCGCCGCGGTGGCTGAGTCGATGTTTCGTCTCCGCGGGCAGTTCGCCAAACGTTTGCGTGAAGCCGACCGGCACGAACAACGGATCGTAGCCAAAGCCGCCGCTGCCGCGTTCCTCGGGCACGAGGCAGCCTTCCACGGCGCCGTCGAATCCGGCGAGCCATTGGCCGCCGCGCGCGACGGCGATGTGCGCGCGGAACCGCGCCGCGGGCCGGGCGTGCAGCACGCCGAGGCGAGTGAGTTCCGCGCGGAGTTTTTGCCGATTCGCCGCGTCGCCGGAATTGCCGCTCGCGCCGGTTTCCAGCGCCGCGTAGCGCGCGCTATGAACGCCGGGCGCGCCGCCGAGCGCATCGACTTCCAGACCGCTGTCGTCGGCGAGCACGAAGGTCTGCGTTTCGCCGAGCCGGGCCGAGGCGGCGACGGCTTTGAGCGCGGCGTTTTCCGCAAACGTCGTGCCGGTTTCCTCGACCTCGGGAAAATCGGGATGCGCGGAAAGGTCGGCGACTTCCCAACCGCCGCCGAGAATGGCGCGGAATTCGGTGGTCTTGTGCGCGTTGCGGGTTGCGAGAAGGATTTTTTGGGCCACGGATGAAACGCGGATTTTTTTTGGAGAAGACAGAATTACAGAATTCAACAGAATTACGGGAGAATGGAATCCTGGTGGGTTCCAAAGTGAACTCCGCCAGCTTTAAATTCTGTTTAATTCTGTAATTCTGTCTGAAAAACCTCCGGACTCATCCGCGTTTCCTCCGCGTCCATCCGTGGCTTCTTATTATTACTTCACCGACATGAGCAGCGAAAAGCGCAAACCGTATCCGTTCGACGAGATCGAGCCGCGGTGGCAAAAATTCTGGGCCGAGCACGCGACCTTCCGTGCGCCGAATCCGGGCGACGCGGACTTCGATCCGGCCAAGCCGAAATTTTACGTGCTCGACATGTTCCCGTATCCGAGCGGCAGCGGACTGCACGTGGGGCATCCGGAAGGCTACACGGCGACGGACATCATTTCGCGCCAGCGTCGGATGCGCGGCTTCAACGTCCTGCACCCGATGGGCTGGGACGCGTTTGGCCTGCCCGCGGAGCAATACGCGGTGAAAACCGGCCAGCATCCGCGCGTGACGACGGAGGCGAACGTCGCCAAGTTCAAGGAACAACTCACGCGGCTGGGCTTCGATTACGACTGGCCACGGCGCGAGGTGAACACGACGGACCCGGCGTTTTTCAAATGGACGCAGTGGATTTTTTTGCTGCTCTACAATTCGTGGTTTAATCCGGCGACGAACCGCGCGGAAGCCATCGAGACTTATCCTGGCGAAGACAAAGACAGCGTGCGCCTCGCGTATGTCGCCGAGGCGCCGGTGAATTGGTGTCCCGCGCTCGGCACCGTGCTGGCGAACGAGGAAGTCATCGACGGCAAAAGCGAGGTCGGCGGCTTCCCCGTCGAGCGCCGGCCGATGCGCCAATGGATGCTGCGCATCACCGCGTATGCGCAACGGCTCATCGACGAACTCGACGGGCTGGATTGGCCGGAGTCGATCAAGCTTTTGCAAAAAAACTGGATCGGCCGCAGCGAAGGCGCGCGGGTGAAGTTCGCGGTCGCGGATTCCGCGGATCACGACGAGATCGAAGTCTTCACCACGCGGCCCGACACGCTCTTTGGCGCGACCTACATGGTGCTCTCGCCGGAGCATCCGCTGGTGGAAAAATTGACGACGCCGGCGCAACGCGAAGCGGTGGAAGAATATCGCGTCGCAGTCGCGCGTAAATCGGACTTGGAACGCACCGATCTGGCGAAGGAAAAAACCGGCGTCTTCATCGGCGCGTTCGCCGTGAATCCGGTGAACAACGAGCGCATTCCCATTTGGATTGCCGACTACGTGCTGATGGGCTACGGCACCGGCGCGATCATGGCCGTGCCAGCGCACGACGAGCGGGATTTTGAATTTGCGAAGAAGTTCAATTTGCCGATCCGCCAAGTTGTTAGTGCGGATAGCGAACCGGGAACAATCGACGATACCAACTATTTTACTGGTTCGGGTCAAATGGCCTATGTTGGCGAAGGCACTGCCACTGGCTCCGATTTTCTCAACGATCTGCCCACACCCGAGGCAAAAAGGAAAATCACTGCGTGGCTTGAAGAGCGCAGAGTCGGCAAGAAGACGATCAATTTCAAACTACGCGACTGGCTTTTCTCGCGGCAGCGTTACTGGGGCGAGCCGTTTCCGATCATCTGGGAAAATGGCCGGCATGCCGTGTTGCCCGAAAGCGAACTGCCAGTCGAACCGCCGGCGCTGGAAGATTTCAAACCGACCGGCACCGCCGAGCCGCCGCTGGCGAAAGCTGTGGATTGGGTGCGTTACTCCGAACCCGCGCGACGCGAGACGAACACGATGCCGCAATGGGCCGGATCGAGTTGGTATTACCTGCGCTTTTGCGATCCGAAAAACCGTGTGCGG
>JAFAXH010000021.1 GCA_019241085.1 Verrucomicrobiota bacterium
AGAAAAAACAAAATGCCTTTCTTTGTGTCTCTCGATGCCTTCGTCTCTTCGGCCTCTGTGTTAAATTCACACTTTCTCCACCTGCATCCGTCCGAAAATTCCCGCCGGCCGGAAGAGCAAAATGCCGATGAGCAACGCGAAGGCGATCGCGTCGCGATAGGTCGAAAACGACGAGCCGCCGACGAACGTCTCGATCACGCCGAGCAGGATTCCGCCGACGGCCGCGCCGGGCAGATTGCCGATGCCGCCGAGCACCGCGGCGGTGAACGCCTTGATGCCTTGCTGCACGCCCATGAGTGGATCGATGGTGGTGTTGGTGATCGACCACAGGATGCCCGCGACGCCGGCTAGCGCGGAGCCGAGGCCGAAGGTGAACGAAATGACCGTGTCGATGTTCACGCCCATGAGCGAAGCGGCCGTGGCGTTGTTGGAAACGGCGCGCATCGCCATGCCGAGCTTCGTGCGTTTGACGATGAACGTCAGCGCCACGAGCAGGAGCACGGTGACGACGAAGGCGATGACCTGGCCCTTTGTGATCGTGAGTGCCCCGCTGCCGAGCGCGCGGTCTTCGATGAGTTCGGGGAACGATTTCGGATCGGCGCCGAAGACGAACTGGCCGCCGAATTCCAAGAACAGCGAAACACCGATGGCGGTGATGAGCACGGTCAATTTCGGCCGCGCGCGCAAGGGACGGTAGGCGAGTTTTTCGATAAGAATGCCGAGCAGCGCGCAGAGCGCCATCGTCAGCAGCACGACCACAACCACACCGACCGCCGCGAGCGCGCCGGGAAAGTGCGGCATGAGTCGCGGCGTGAGGTAATAGCCGAGAAACGCACCGAGCATGAAGATGTCGCCGTGCGCGAAATTGATGAAGCGCAGCACGCCATAAACCATCGTGTAGCCGAGCGCGATGAGCGCGTAAAATGCGCCGAGCGAAAGGCCGTTGATGAGTTGTTGGAAGAACTCGACTTGAGACATGCAAAAAGAAAGCTCCAAGCTCGAAGTTCTAAGCTCGAAACAAGATCAAAATCCCAAGTTCCAAATCGAGTCGCGCCAAAGGTCTTTGAGCTTTGATTTTGTTTAGAGCTTAGAACTTCGAGCTTGGAGCTTCCCGGCTTTGCCGGGCTACGGTGCCACCGTGCTCGTGTATTTGATTGCCTTGCCCTGCACTTGCAGCACGACGGCGGATTTCGTGGCGTTGCGTTTGTCGTCGATGGTGATGTTGCCCGTCACGGCGGCGTAGTTTTTCACCTGGGCGAGCGCGTCACGCACCTTCGCGCCGTCGGTCGTGCCGGCGGTCTTGATCGCGTCGGCGAGGATCATCATCGCGTCGTAGCCGAGCGGGGCCATGCCGTCGGGCGCGGCGTTGAATTTCGCCTTATATTTTTTCACAAAATCCTGCACCTTCGGCGACTGGTCATCGGGCGAGAAATGCGTTGAGAAATAGCAGCCTTCGAGCGAGTTGCCGGCGATCTCCAGCAATTTCGGCGAGTCCCAGCCGTCGCCGCCGAGCAGCGGCACTTTGATGCCGAGCAGCCGCGCTTGTTTGCCGATGGAGCCGACCTCGGTGTAGTAGCCGGGCACGAAAATCGCGTCGGGATTCGCGCCCTTGATCGTGGTGAGCTGCGCGCGGAAATCCTTGTCGCCGCCGTTATACGCCAGTTCCTTGACGATTTCGCCGCCGTGCGCCTTGAAATAATCCTCGAAGAATTGCGCCAGCCCGCGCGAGTAGTCGCTCTTCACGTCGGTCAGCACGGCGACTTTTTTGGCCTTCAAATTATCGAGCGCGAACTTCGCCATCACCGTGCCTTGGAACGGATCGATGAAGCAGACGCGGAAAATGTAATCGCCCTTGTCGGTCACGGTCGGATTCGTGGAACCGGGCGAGATCATTGGGATGCTCGCCGACTGGCAGATCGGCGCGGCTTCCAGCGAACGCGAGCTGGCGATCTCACCGATGATGGCGATGACTTGATCGCTGGCGATGAGCTTTTTCACCGCTGCCGCGGCCTGGCCGGCTTTGGACTGGTCGTCCTCGACGATGACTTTCACCTTGCGCCCGTTGAGCAATCCGCCGCCGGCGTTGATCTCTTCGAGCGCGAGTTGCAGGCCGTTATTGGAATTGATGCCGAAGGTCGCTTCGGAACCGGTGAGCGAGGCGAACTCGCCGACGACAACATCCTGGGCGCGCGCGGCGGTGAACAGGCCGGCAACCGCCAGCGTGAGTGGCAAAACAAGAGAGCGGAGCAGGGTGGGTTTCATCATGGCTGCCGACCTTTTAGCGCGTCGCCGCGCGGTGCGCAACGCTCGCGGTGCCGGCAGGCGAGGAAAAAATTCTGCGTTACCTCCGTGCCAATCCGTGGCTCATTCTTTGTCATGAAAATCTACGGTCATTTCCGAGCGGCGAACGGCGCGGCGTTTTACGGGGAATTCGGGCAGCACGACTCGACGGTGCGCGCGTTGCGCCAGGCGCCGTGGCTGGGCATCGCCTACGCCGAGGCGCCGCCGCACACGCTGGCGGACCTGGCCATCGACGTGCCGGTCGCGCCGCGCTCGCTGCTGGCGGTCGGACGGAACTACGCGGAGCACGCGAAGGAGCTGGGCAACGAGCCGCCGCCGTTCCCGCTGACCTGGCTGAAGTCGCCCGGCTCGCTGCTGGCGCACAACGGCGTCATCGAGCTGCCCTTTCCCGAGCACGTCGTGCATTACGAGGCGGAGCTGGCGGTGATCCTGGGCCGGACGGCCAAGAACGTGCGCGCGGCGGAGGCGGCGGATTACATCTTTGGCTACGCCATCGCGCTGGACATTTCGGATCGCAATTTGCAGACGGCGGAGGGGCAGTTTTACCGCTCGAAAAGCTTCGACGGCTTCACGCCATTCGGCCCTTACCTTTACGTGCCCGAAGCCGGCGACTTCGATCCGGGCAATCTCGCGGTGCAATTAAAACAAAACGGCGAGCTGCGGCAGGATGGCAACACGCGCGACATGATTTTCAAGCCGGCGGACGTGCTCGAATTTTCCACCAAAGGCACGACGCTGATCCCCGGCGACGTGCTCATCACCGGCACGCCCGCCGGCGTCGGTCCGATCAAAGACGGCGATGTGCTGGAAGCGCGCATCGGCCCCTTCGCGCCGCTGGTTGCGCGGGTGAAAAACGCGTAGGCTTGCGCTTCGATTTCTCATGGCTCGCACCTACACGCTCAAGCGTTCCGCGCACGCGGCCGCGCCGGCGATCCGCATTGATTACCAAGCCGAGCTGAACCCGCAGCAGTTCGAGGCGGTGACAGCGCCGCCGGGGCCGGTGCTGGTCATCGCGGGCGCGGGCAGCGGCAAGACGCGCACTCTCATTTATCGCGTCGCGTATCTGCTCGAAAACGGCGTCGAGCCGCAAAACATTTTGCTGTTGACGTTCACGAACAAAGCCGCGCGCGAGATGCTGGAACGCGTCGCCAATCTCCTGCCCGCGAGCACGGCGGACGGACTTTGGGGCGGGACGTTCCATTCCATCGGCAATAAAATTTTGCGGCGTCACGCGGAGGCCATCGGTTTCCGGCGCGGGTTTTCGATCATGGACCGCGAGGATCAGGAGGATTTGATGAAGACGGCTGTCTCTGCGGCGGGCGTCGATCCGAAGGATAAACGGTTCCCGAAAGCCGAAGTGCTGGCGGACATTTTTTCGTTCGCGCTGAACACGGCGCAACCGATCCCGCGCGTCGTCGAGGAACGCTATCCGTATTTCCTCGAATTGCTCGATGGCATCCAGCGGGTGCGCGCGAAATACGAGGAGAAAAAGCGCGCGACGAACTCGCTCGACTTCGATGACTTGTTGGAAAAGACGCTCCGCTTGCTGCGAGAAAACGCGGCCATCGCCGAGATTTATCAACGGCAGTTTCAGTTCATCCTCGTCGATGAATATCAGGATACAAATCGCATCCAGGCGGACTTCGTCGATGTGCTCGCAGCGCGGCAGCAAAACATCATGGCCGTCGGCGACGACGCGCAGTCGATCTACTCGTGGCGCGGCGCGGATTTTCAAAACATCCTGCAATTTCCGAAGCGTTATCCGCAGGCGAAAGTCTATAAGATCGAGGTCAACTATCGCTCGACGCCGGAGATTCTCGAAGTCGCCAACGCGGCCATCGAATCAAACGTGCAGCAGTTCGCCAAAAACCTGCACGCCGCGCGCGAAGGCCGCGCGCTGAAGCCGGCGCTCATCGAACTCAACGATGGCAATCAGCAGGCGCTGTTTGTCACGCAACGCATCCTCGAATTGCGCGACGAAGGCGTGGAGTTAAACGAAATCGCCGTGCTCTATCGCGCGCATTTTCATTCGATGGAATTGCAGCTCGAACTCACCCGCCACGGCGTGCCGTTTCAAATCACGAGCGGCCTGCGTTTCTTCGAGCAGGCGCACATCAAAGACGTGGCGTCGTTCCTGAAATTCAGCGCGAACCACCGCGACGAGGTCGCCTTCAAACGCATCGCGCGCCTGCTGCCCGGCGTCGGCGGCGTGGCGGCGGACAAGCTGTGGGCGCACTTTGAAAAGGCGCTCGGCGGGCGCGAGGCGACGGATTCTTTCAAAGAAGCGTTTGCCGGCGCGAAGGTGCCCGCGAAGCGCGAGCCGGCGTGGAAACAACTCGTCGCGACGCTCGATGAAATCACGCCCGAAGGCATCGCCATCGCACCGGCTGCGGCGCTCGAAAGCGTGATCGAGGCGGTCTATGACGACTACGCGAAGGTGAAGTTTCCGAACTATGAAAATCGGCGCGAAGATTTGAACACGCTCGTCAATTACGCGCGCCAATACGGCGAGACCGAG
>JAFAXH010000061.1 GCA_019241085.1 Verrucomicrobiota bacterium
GGCCGGTGCTCGATGGGCGAATGGGAGTCGATGATTTTTTGCACCGCCTCGGCGAATTGCAGGATCGTCATCTCGCGCGGATTGCCGATGTTCACGGGCTCGTGAAAATCGCTTTGGCTCAGGCGGAAAATGCCGTCGATGAGATCGCTCACGTAGCAGAACGAGCGCGTCTGCGAGCCGTCGCCGAAGACGGTGAGCGGCTCGTTGCGCAACGCCTGCGAAACGATCGCCGGCACCACGCGGCCGTCGCGCAGGCGCATCCGCGGGCCGTAAGTATTAAAGATGCGCACGATCTTTGTATCGACGCCGTGGTAGCGGTGATACGCCATCGTCATCGCCTCGGCGAAGCGCTTCGCCTCGTCATAGACGCCGCGCGGGCCGACCGGGTTGACGTTGCCCCAATAATCTTCCTTCTGCGGATGCACGAGCGGATCGCCGTAGCACTCGCTCGTCGAGGCCAGCAGGAATTTCGCCCCCTTCGCCTTCGCCAGCCCGAGCGCGTTGTGCGTGCCGAGCGAGCCGACTTTCAACGTGGGAATCGGCAGCTCCAGATAATCAATGGGGCTGGCCGGCGAGGCGAAATGGAAGACGTAATCCACGTCGCCCGGCACAAAGATATACTGGCTGACATCGTGCTTGATGTAGCGAAAGCGCGCGTTGCCCGCGAGGTGCTCGATGTTCTTCGTGCTGCCGGTGATGAGATTGTCGATGGCGACGACCTCGTGCCCTTCCTGCAACAACCGATCCGACAGATGGCTGCCGAGAAACCCCGCGCCGCCGGTGACGACGGTGCGCGGTGGGCGAGAGGTAGCGGAACTGCTGGCAGCGGACGGGGGCATAGATGATGAAAGAAGGCGCGAAAAAAAGGCAGGCGCGCGCGATGCGCCGAACTCATTAGCCGGGGCCAATCACCTTGGCCAGCGCTTTTTCGCACCCTCGTCGCCGCAGGCACGTCGCGATTTGAGGCAGGCGAGCAAGAGGTGAAGCAAAGCTTCGCATTTTTGGCAACGCCGTTCCCCAGTGCAACTTGGAAACGAGGGAGAGGCACCAGGCATGACGAGCGTTATCGTCGCACTGCGCGCGCCGGTCGGAAGTCGCTACTTCGCGCCTAAACCGAGCAGCACGACGGGCACGGTTTTGAGCAGGATTTTCAAGTCCAGCCAGAACGACCAGTTGTCGATATACACGAGGTCGAGCCGCACCCAGTCGGAGAAGTCTTTGATTTCGTTGCGGCCGGAGATTTGCCAGAGGCAGGTCAGCCCCGGCGGCACGCTGAGGCGGCGGCGTTGGGCGGGGCTTTCAAATTTCTCCACTTCGTAAAGCGGCAGCGGGCGCGGGCCGACGAGGCTCATCTCGCCGCGCAGGACGTTGAGGAGTTGCGGCAGCTCGTCGATAGACGTTTTGCGCAGGAAGCGGCCGAGGCGGGTGACACGCGGGTCGGCTGCGACTTTGAATACCGGCCCGCTCATCTGGTTCATCGCCGCCAGCTCGGCGCGGCGCATCTCGGCGTCGGTGTGCATGGTGCGGAACTTATACATGGTGAAAGGCCGGCCGTGCTTGCCGCCGCGCAATTGACGGAAGACGACCGGCCCCGGCGAGGTGAGCCGGATGGCCAGCCAGACGACGAGTAGCAATGGCGAGAGCACGAGCAGCCCGACGAGCGCGCCGAAAAAGTCGAGCAGCCGCTTTGCCAGCAGCGCCCAGCTCGCGTCCGAGGTCGTGCGAAAGACGAGCATGGGCCGGCCGCCGAGGGTGTCGAAGTCCGGCCGGGCGATGGCGGTCTTAATAAAATCGGCCACCAGCCAGGCTTCCACGCCCTCGGTCTCGCAGGCGCCGACGGCTTCCTGCACTTTCTGGAGCTGCGATTGCGCGGCGACAAAGATCACGCGCGACACCGCGTGCCGGTGCAGGGCTTCGATCAATTCCGAGATCGGCCGGCGCTCGATGTCGATGTGATCGACAAAGCGGAGTTGCGCGCGCTGTTCGTCGGTCAACGCCGCCACGAAGCCCTGCGTCTCCTCCGGCAGCCCGGCCAGCAGCACCGGCTCGCGCAAGGCGTCGCGCGTGGAGCGGTGCCGGATGTATTGCAAGACGAACCGATCCCGCGCGATGAGGCAGCCGACGCCGAGCGCGAGAAAGAGCAGGAGCGCCGCGCGGCTCGGCAGTTCGAGCCGGCCAAAGGCCACGCACAAGATCACGAGCAAGGCCATGCCGAGCACCGCGCGGGCAATCTGCGCCGCCGCCTGCCCGACCGTCTTGCGCAAGGTGTGTTGATAAAAACCCTGCGCCTCGAGCAAGAGCGGCCCGGCCGGCATGATGACCCAAATCATCCAGCGGAAATGGTCGAAGGGCGGGATCGGTTCGCTGCCAAACCAGTCGGCGCCTTTGGCCCGCAACACGTAGCCGGCCCAGAAAGCAAAGAGCAGCAAAAAGGCGTCGAGCACCTGGAGCAACTGGAGGTTGATTTCCTGGCTGCGTCGCAACATGGGTTGAGAACTGGGCGGGAGCGAAGAAAGCTGGGTTGCCGCGTCGCCTCAACGGCTGGCGCCACGAGACTTGTGTGGCAGCAAACGAAATATATCACATCTCCCATGCTCCCCGTGCCCAACGCATCGCACGCGCCTGAGTCGTGTTGGCCGCAGTCGCCGCCCGAGTCGCCGCCGCCCGAGTCGCCCCTGGTCGTCGGCGTGATGCACGACCGCGCCTCACTCGAGGCGGCGTGTGCGTTGCCGCCGGCGGGCGCGCCCGCCACGCCAGACCTGCTCGAACTGCGCGCCGACGCGTTTGCCGCCGACCTGGCGGAGAATGCCGCGGCTTCTGCCGGGCCGGTTCTTATTAAGAATAATGAGCCGCTGCGCGCCGTGCTCGCCGCGCCGCGCCGGCCACTCTTGCTCACCGTGCGGCATCCGCGCGAGGGCGGCATGGACGGCTCCCTCACGGCCGCGCGCCGGCTCGGGCTTTTCCGCCGGTTGCTGCCGCACGCAAGCTGGGTGGACGTGGAACTCCGCTCGCTGCTCGCGCCGGCGCCGGCGGCGGCCGAGTTCCGCGCGCTGCTCGCCGAAGCGCGGGCACGCGGTTGCCGCGTCGTCGTTTCGTATCACGACTTCCGCGCCACACCGACCGTGCGCCGCTTGCGCACGCTTTGCGCCCGCGCGCGGGACTCCGGCGTGGCCGACGTTTTCAAAGTCGCCACGACGCTCGCCGACGGCCCGGCGGACCTCGCGCGCTTGTTGGAGTTTTTGCATCAACCGCCGCTGCCGCTGGCCGTCATGGGCATGGGCGTGGCCAGCGGCCCGCTTGCCCGCGCCTCGCGCCTCGCGCTGGCGGCGGCGGGCAGCCGGCTGAACTATGGCTTTCTCGGCGACGCCGCGCCCGTGCCCGGCCAATGGCCCGCCGGCCGGCTGCGGGCGTTGCTCGACGAGATCAAATCGTCGCCGTCAGCCGGGCGCGATGCTGCCAGTGTGTGACGGCCCAGATTACGCCGAAAGAAATGATCATCAGCACCGCCGCGAGCGCGTGCGCCTGCGCGTAATCGCCGTGAGCAACGGCATCGACTAGCGCCACGGATGCGACGAGATTGGGGATCGGCTTACTCTCGACGCCGAACATCACCACGACGCCGAACACTCCGAGCGAACGCGCGAACGCCAGCGCCGCGCCCGCCGCGATGCCCGGCAGCGCAACCGGGAGTTGAACGAGCGAAAACACCTGCCACGGCGACGCGTCGAGCCGGGCGGCGGCGAGAACTTCCGGCGACGCCGCGCGCAACGCCGCTTGGAACGGCCGCACCGCGAATGGCAGACTAAAGATGGCCGCGCCGAGCGACAAACCAAAAAACGACGCCGGCAGCCCGAGGCCTTGCCGCCAGAGGACAAACAGATAAAAGCCAAGCACAGTTGAGGGCAGGACGGCCGGCAGAGCGACAAGAGCCTCCAGGAACCCGATGCCGCGAAAGCGGGTGGTGTTCAACCAATATGCCAGCGGCAAACCGAGCAGCAAAAGCAGGAGCGTGGCGACGAACGCGAAACCGAGGGTCATACTCAGCACGGGCCAGAGTTCCTGGGATTGAGCAAGGAGAGCGACGAGAAAACACATAAGCGGCGCGCGCGCAGTCTCACCCGTAACGGGCGGCGGGCGCAACGGCATTCTCCCTTCATTTTCCACCGCCGCCGAAAAGGTGGACGCCGCATAGGTCGAGCACCTGGCCGCCGAGCATGACGGCAACGGCGATGGTGATGAGCGCGAACGTGCCCCAGCCGAGCACGTTGTAGAGCCGCGTGTTTTTCAAGTTGGGGCCGACGAGCCGCTCGTCGTTGATGAGCAGCAGGATGAAAATGAGGATGACCGGCAGCAGCGCGCCGTTGAGCACTTGCATGATGACGAGGAGCTGAATGACAGGCAGATCGGGCACCAGCGCCAGGCCCGCGCCGAGCACGATGAGCGCGGTGAACAAACCGAAAAACAGCCGCGCGCGGCGAAAGTCGAGCTGCACGCCCTTCGGCGTGCCAAACGCCTCGCTCGCCGCATACGCCGTCGCCAGCGGCAGGACGGCGCCGGCGAGGAGCGACGCGCCGAGCAGGCCGACGGCGAAGAGCGCGCGGGCGGCCTGGCCGACGACCGGCTCGAGCGCGCGGGCGGCGTCGGCGGCGGTGTCGATCTGCGTTTGGCCGACGACGTGCAGGGTCGCGGCGGTGGCGATAATCATGCAGATCGACATCGCGTTGGAAAAGAGCGCGCCGGCCCAGGCGTCGAGCCGCTCGGGGCCGTAATGGCAGCGGGCGACGCCTTTTTCCACCACGGAGCTTTGTTGGAAAAGCTGCATGTAAGGCGTGACCGTCGTGCCGAGCAGGCCAACGAGCAGAAACAGATAGTCGTGGTCGGCGCGGAGGGTCGGCACGAGCGCGCCGCGGGCGACTTCGCCCCAGTGCGGATGCGCCATGAAGGCGGCAATGGGATACGCGAAGAAGACGAGCGTCATGCACAGGAAGACGCGCTCCACCCAGCCGTAAGAGCCGTAGATGACGAGATACCACAGGCCGATGGCGGCCAGCGGCACGGCGAGGTATTTGCTGACGCCGAGCAGCTCCGCCGCGGCGCTGATGCCGACAAATTCGCTGATGACCAGCCCGCCGTTGGCCACGAGCACGATGCCGACGGCAAAGAGCGCCCAGCCGATGCCCCAGCGCTCGCGGATGAGGTCGAGCAAGCCCCGGCCCGTCGCGGCGCCGAGCCGGGCGCACATTTCCTGCACCACGGCGAGGGAGACGGTGATAATCACCATGACCCAGATGAGCGCGTAGCCGTAGGCGGCGCCGGCGGAGGAATACGTCGCGATGCCGCCGGCGT
Source organism: Verrucomicrobiota bacterium (assembly GCA_019241085.1). Classification (GTDB taxonomy): domain Bacteria; phylum Verrucomicrobiota; class Verrucomicrobiia; order Chthoniobacterales; family SZAS-18; genus JAFAXH01. Next base: position 5,347 of record JAFAXH010000061.1, read on the forward strand.
CGTTGCCGGCCGAGGCGGCGATGAGGCCGGGGCCGAAGATGGCGAGGAGCCGCAGCAGCCCGCGCGGCTCCCGGCGCAACCCGCGCAGGCGCACGCTGCGGCCGTTGATGTTCAGCCGCAGGCTGGCGCGCGCGGTGGCGCGAGGCGGCACGCCGGTCAGGGGGAAGCCCTGGACGGCTTCGAGCGGTTCAAGCCCGACAGGGCTGGGAGCGTCGCGGTGCATGGCGGAAGATTAAAAAATGACGAATGACAGAATTTCGGGAGACGACGTGTAGTTTTCAGTTCTCTGCATTCGTCATTTTCAGGAAAACACCCGCGGCACTTGCGCGGTCCAGCTCGCCGGGGCGACTTGGGCAACGGCGGCGTCGATGGTCACGGCGCCGAGGAGCTGGCCTTCGCGTCCGACGACGGGCAGCGCGGCGAGGTGGCTGCTGAGCACGCGGTAGGCGGCGTCTTGCGCGGAGGTGAGCGCGCGCAGGGTGATGAGATAAGGGTTCATCACTTCGTCAACCCGGCGATTCTCCGCGGCGGTGACGAGCGTGCGCAAGGTCAGCACGCCGCGCAACCGGCGGCTGTTTTCATCCTCGACGACGTAGATGAAAAAAATGAAGTCCGGCTCGCGCAGCCGCTCGCGCAACGCTGCGCGCGCTTCGGCGACCGTCAGCGACGCGGGCACGGTGAGCACGTCGTTGGTCATGATGCCGCCGGTGGAATCTTCGGGAAAACGCAGCAGCGCCGTGAACCGCTCGGCGGGCGTGGGCGCGAGCCGGCTGAGCAGCGTGCGGGCAGCCTCGGTGCGCAACCGGCCGACGAGATCGGCGGCGAGATCGGGCGCCATGAGGTTGAGCAAGGCGAGCTGCTGCGGCTCGTCGAGTTCTTCAAACACCTGGAGCTGACGCGCCGCCGACATGGCTTCGAGCGCATCGACGGCGAGCTTGTCGGGCAGGAGCGTGACGAGTTCCGCCGCGTGCAAATACGGCAGCGCGTCGGCCAGCCGCGCGATCTCGCCCGCGGGCAGCCGCGCGATGCGCCGATGGTAGCCCGCGCCCGCCTGCACGGCCGACGGATCGCCGCGCAGAAACTCGACGTATTTCCAATCGTAAAGTTTTTCCTCCACCAAGCCCCGGCCCGCGCGCCCGCCGGTGATGCGCCGGAGCATGGCGCGCAGGCTCACGTCGGCGGCGCAGAGGCGCAAGGTTTTGCCGTCGAGCCGCAGCGCGAGGTCGTTGGCGCGGGTGGCGCGGCGGTTTTGCAAATCGAGGATGAGCGCGTCGAGGATGTCGCGGTGCAGGAGCACGTCGCTCGTGCCGGCGGGCGGCGCGTGGTCCTGCGGGGCGACAGCTTGGGCCGCCGCGAGATCGTGGACGTGGAAAATGCGCCGCACCCAGTCGATGTGCGCGACGGCTTCCCAAGGCAGCGCGAGCCGCGTCGCGCCGTGGGAAGCGGTGCGCAGATAAATCCGCGTGACCGGCGGATGGTCGTCAGCCAGCAGATCAATGGCAAAATCGACGACCGATGCGCGCCGGTGCTCGCCCGACGCGAGGTGGACCTCAAATCGTGCGAGGTTGGAAAGCAACAGCATACTTTGGCGAAACCACGACCGCGCCAGAGGGTGTCGGCAGCGTGCGCGAATGGCAAGTCAAACTCTCGGCCACGCACCGATCTTTTTACGCCTTTACGCCGGTCGCCATCCACCACGAGGAGCACTGGAATTTGCCGCGAGTCGTGCGACCTTTTCCCGCGGTCCATCCTCGCTGACTCATGCTCATTCCTTCCCCATTTTCACGCTCGCTGCGCGGCGGCGCGCTGCTCGCCACTACGATTCTCCTCGCCGCCGCTTTTTTTGCCCGCGCTGAAGAACCCAAACCGCAACCTTCCCCCACCGCCGCCGCCGACTCCACCCGCCCGACTCCCGCCACGATGACCACCGCCGCCCATTCCAACCCTTCGCCCACGCCCCAGCCATCCGCCTCCGCTGCCATGCCCGACCGCGCGGAACTCCGCCGCCGGTTGACGCCCGAGCAATATCACGTCACCTGCGAGGAAGGCACCGAGCCGCCGTTTCGCAACGCGTATTGGAACGAGCACCGGCCGGGCATCTACGTCGATGTCATCACGGGCCGGGCGCTCTTTTCGTCACTGGACAAGTTCGACAGCGGCACGGGCTGGCCTTCGTTCACCAAGCCGCTGGAGCAGCGGGAGGTGAAGGAGAAGACGGACAGCTCCCTCGGCATGGACCGGACCGAGGTGCGTTCCAACAGCAGCGACGCGCACCTTGGCCACGTCTTCGACGACGGCCCGCGCGACCGCGGCGGCCGGCGCTTTTGCATCAACTCGGCCTCGCTGCGCTTTATCCCCGTCGATCAGCTCGAAGCGCAGGGCTACGGCCAATACAAGGCGCTCTTTGAGGAGCCGAAGAAGAAGTAAACCCTAGCCTTCGATCAGGGCGGCGGCGGCGCGCTGCTGGCGGGCGGCCATTCTTTCGTCGAAGGCGTGCGCGCTGGCCATCAGCAGCGTCGAGAGCGGGGTGAAGACGTTGCGCTCCGGGGGCGTCTGGCTCAGGTGCGAGACGCGCAGTTGCAGGTCGCGCCAGCCGAGCATCTCGGTGACGGCCAGCGCGCCGTGCCAATGCTCGCGGCTGTGGCCGCCGCCGGTGGCGCTGGCGTGGACGAGCTGGCCGCGCACGAAGCCGAGCTGGCCGCTCTGCTGGCCGGCGTCGCCCGCGCGGACGTGGACGAGGCTCGATTTTTTATCCAGCTCCATCATCTGCAAAAAGCTCGGCAGGCTGAAGCCCTGGATGCTGCTCTCCTCGTCGGCCGCGAGCAACTGCGCGACGGCGTCGAACAGCGTGCGCAGCTCGAAGGGCTTTTCCAAAAACAAGCGCGCGCCGAGGTTTTGCACAAATTGATCCACCTCGGGAAAGCCGTAACCGGTCATGGCCACGACGGGCAGCCGCGGATGGTGGCGGCCCAGGTGGTCGAGCAATTTGAACCCATCGACCTGCGGCATGCAAAGGTCGGTGACGACTAGGTCGAACGGCTGGCGGGCGAGCAGTTCGATGGCGCGGATGCCCGAATCGGCGACGACGACTTTGCACTGGACGTGATCGGACAAGCCGTCGCGCAAGGCGTCGGCCAGGGTTTCGCGCAAGGTCGGCTCGTCATCGACCAGCAGGATGGTTTTCATAGCAGCAGCGGTGGTGAAGTAGGGAAAAGGCGGGAAAGGGGGCGGCAAAAAATGCCAGGGCGGAATTTCTCCAACAGAAAGCACTTGCTGTGCCGGTGCGTCGGTCGCCGCAGGCGCGGGCTTTACCCGGAAATCGGCACGCCGCGATAGACGCGCACCGCCGAGCCATCCGCCAGGAAGACCGAGGCTGGCGCTTCGCCGAGCGCCGCGGCCAGCGCCGGCCCGTAGAGTGCCGCGGCGGCGGGGAGCGCCAGTTGGAAATCGCGCACGGCGCGCACCCGCCAGCGCGGGTGTTCGACCGCGTATTCGAGCGTCCGCTGGCCGTGCGAGGCGCGGTCGCTGTAGCCCCAGTAATGTTCGGTGATGAATTCCTCCACCGACCCCGGCGCGCTCTCTCGCGCGGGGCCGTCGGCGCGGCCGGCGAGCTGGTGCCACGCGCCGGCAAATTTCCAGGAAAACGCGACCTCGTCCGGTGCCGCCGGGTCCGGGCCGGCCAGGCGCGAGCGCATCGGCGCGGCGGCGTAATTTTCCCGATAACACAGCCGCGCCACGAGGGCGATGGCCAGTCGCGGGACGATTTCCTTGATGAACACGGTGCCGCGGCGCACTTCGCCCGTCCGCGGATCGGCCCGGCGCACATAGAAGCGCAGGTTGACCTCGTCAAAATCGCGGTGCCACGGCACGCCGAGCCGGCCGCCGAGCAGCCGGGTGCGCAGAAAGCGGAAGCCGACGAGCGAGACAAACGTCTGGCCGCGATAAAAATCCAGCGCCGTGCCTGCCGGCACGAACGCGGCCAGCGCCGCCGGCTCGACCGCGAAGCTGGCCATGAGCAGGTGCCGCCATTTGGCGGTGAGAAATATGGCGGGAGGCGGCTGCGGCGATGGGGAAGCATCCATTTGCGAACGAACGATACCATTCTCCGACAAAAGTCAGGTGGATCGCGCGCTCCGTCGCGCGATGGCTTGCGCCGGCAGGCGTCTGAATTTTTCCAAGGCCGCTGGCGCGGCTAATCCATCGCGCGGCGGAGCGCGCGATCCACCGACGCCACGGATTCTCATGATCGCCAGCGAGGTTGCGTCGCGCTGCGAGCGGGCCGAAGGTTTGCGCCAGCCTCCTATGCGTTACTTGGTCAAAGCCCGCGTCAAGCCCGGGGCCGCCGGCGCCTTGCGCGCGGCCATCGCGGACGGCACGCTCGGCCGCGGCTCGATCGCGGGCGACGAATATTTGCACGACATGCGCGAGGCGCGCGCCGGCGAGGATGGCGTCGCGCATTGGGTCGAGACCTGCTTTTGCCGTGTGCCGCTGGACGAAGAGCGGCCGTATTGGGAACAATACTTCGAGCTACTCTCCGTGCGCGACGCCCACGCCCGCCGCAACTGCCGGCACGAGAACGGCACCGAGCCGTGGGCGTGCTGCGATTGCGATTGCACCCGGCGGCTCGAAGCCCGGCTCGGGCAGACCGGCCGGCCGTTTCTCGAAACGCTCGACCCGCCCGCGCCGACGGCTTGACGCGACCGCAATCTACCGTCAACGCACCGCAACGCGGGAGTAGTGGCGGCGGCGGTTTCGGGGAAGAATGCTGGCATGTTGCGCATCTCCCACTTCCGTTTTTTGCAGCGTTGCCGGCGGCTTGCGGCCAGCGGTGCGCTCGTCGGCGTCGCGTGTTTGGTTCCGTTTGCCGACGTTCGCGCTGCGACGACTCCGGGCGAAGGCGGCGGGCCGGCGGCGATTAAGAGTTATCTCCTCGGCAAGCTTCAGTCGATGGCCGGCGCGGGGCACGATTTCGTCAGCCACGCGGATGCTTATCAAAAACTCGTTGACGCCAGCGGCGGCGACTACAACCGCGCGGCGCTCGAGCACGGCGCGGAACTCCAGGCGTTGATCGTGAAAATGCAGGGCGACTACCGAGTTTATCACAACAACGGCTACGAAACGGTCGAGGGCATCGTCGCCGGGACAAAGGCGATGGTTGATTTCGACACGTATCTCGACGCCGGTGTGCCGAAGGCCGAGGCTTCGACCGACTCGCCGTATTCGCCGCTCGTGCTGAAATCGCGCGACGGCAAGATCATCAGCGACCGCAACGGCAACCTGTTTCATTACATCATCGAGCCGACACTTTGGGGCACGAAGGAAACCTACCTGCGCCGGTTGAGCGTCGAGGCCGCGGCAAGCGTCAAGCCGCTGACCGTGCTGCCGCGCGCCGAGGTGCTCACGGCGGCGGCGGCGGATTGCGCGCGCAAGCTCGACGACTTGCTCGGCGTCGCCACGCGCTGGCAGCCGACCTTGGATGAATGCGTCGGCGCGCTCGTCTGGATGACGCCGACGCTCAACGGCTATTTCGACGACTGGCGCGATTCGCGTTACAACCCGCAGGCTTCGCTCGGCCGCTACGTGGCCGAGAGCCGCGTGCTGGACATGCGCGGCATCATGTCGAGTTTGCAAATCGTTTGCAACGCGATCCTGCCGGAGTTGAACAAGAAAGACCCGGCGCTGGCTGCGCGGCTGAAGAGCGAATACGCTGACATCATGAATTTTATCGCGCGGGTGGACGAGCGCGAGCGCCGCAGCGGCGGCAAGATCACCGCGGCGCAGATCGAGGAACTGGCGCACCAAGCCAAGAGCTTGACGGATCAACTCAGCCCGCACCTGCGCCAGATGGCGGCGGTGTTGAATCTGCACCTGCCACCCAAACCGACGCTGGCTTAAATTCTCTCCCCTCGGCGGCTTAATCCTAATCGTAATCCTAATCTTACGGGACTATGCACCTGACAAATGTTCCTTCTGGAGCAACGGAGTCGATGCTTCTGGCAGCCTTCGTCAGGTGCATAGTCCCGTAAGATTACGATTAGGATTAAGCCGCGCTGAGCTGCCAATGCACTGACTGATGACAAACTTTATTCGACTCCGCTCACGGCGCGCGCTTGCGCTGCTATTGCTGACGCTGTTCGTCTCGCTTCCGCTCTGCGCGCGCGCGGCCGGTCGCAGTGACGACTTCCAACAAACCGAAGCCCGCGTCGACGACTTCGCGCTCGACTTGGTTTCCGCGCCGTTGCCGCCGGAACGCGCGGAGGAGTTGAGCCAGATTTTCGAGCCGTTGCGCGCGGGCGTGCAGGACGCCGCGGCGCGGGCGCTCGCGCAACTCGACGCGGCGTTGCCGCCGGCCGCGCAAGTCGGCGCGGCGCGCGCGCGTTTGCAACACATCGCCGCGCTCGAAATGCTGCGCGCGCAACGCGCCGGGCAGATCGCCGACGCGCGCGAATGGCGCGCGCTCATCACGCTGCCGCGGTTCGCCAGCGGCGAGGAAAACGCCGTCTTGCTGCAAACCGCCGATGTGGCGCAAATGCGCGCGCCGGCGGTGACGAAAGCGCTCGCCCGCGAGTATGTTTCCTGGCAGGTCTTGCGCGCGCGGCAACTGCTCGATTATTTGCAACTCGGCGCGCGGCGCGACGACGCGACGGCGGCGTTTTTGGACCTTTACAGCCACGAAATCCGCGCGCTGACGCAGTTCCCCGCGCCGCTGCTCGTCGCGGCGGATTTGCCCACGGACGGCGCGGAAAAAATCACGCGCCCGCTGCCGGCGTTGACCGAGCCGTTCGACACGCCGGACAACGCGCGCACGCTGGCCCAATGGCGGCAGGACGTGGAGAGCACGCTGCCGAATCTGCTCACCGAACAGGACGCCGCGCGGCTGCAACGATTGCTCGCGCGCTTCGTCAAATTGATCCCGAAGGAATACCGCAACGGCGTGAACAAAGGCGCGATCCTCATCGCGCTCGAATACCGCGAGGCGACGCAATTCACGCAGCAGGCGCAGGGCTTGGTGAACGAACTCGGCCCCGTCTGGGAACGCGATCTGCCGGCCGCTTACAACAAGCGTCACCGCGAGGTCGTGGACAAATTTGAAGCGTTGCGGGTGGCGATTTCCAAGCTCGCGCCGCCGGACAAAATCGCGGCGCAGGCGACGGAGATTTCCGACATTTTGGAAAACGACTTCCACCTCAGCGCGCGCCGCACGGGCGACCGGGGCGACGTGATCGAGGAGACGGCGCTCGAAGTGCGCGCCGCGCTGACCGGCTCGCTGGCCGCGGCCAAGGCCGACCAATGGCAGGAAGCGGAAAGCCAGCGGCTCGATGCCTACACGGCGTTCGACAGCGAGATCGAGCCGCGCGTGCTGCCGCGCGATCCGGACCTCGGCCGGCGCGTGGAGCGCTCGTTCCTCGACGGCCAGCCGGACCAGGCGGGCATCAAGGCGCTCCTGGATCGCCGCGCGCCGATGGAGGAACTCGAAGCGGCCTACGAGCAGACGCTGGAGGGTCTGGACAGTTCGGTGAAATTACTGCGCACCTCCGTCTCGCCGACGACGCTCGGGTTCACGGCGTTCAGCATCGTCTCGCGCGAAGGCATGGAGGCGGTCGTCGTGCTGGCGGCGCTCATGGCGGGACTGCGCGGCGCGGAGCAGCGCGGCACGCGGCGCGGCATCGCGGCGGGCGCGTGGCTGGCGCTGGCGGCGACGGGCGTGACGTTCTGGCTGTCGCTCACGGTGATCCAATCGCTGCGCCAGCACGGCGAGAAATTGGAAGCCGTCGTCTCCATTCTGGCGGTGATCATTTTGTTGATCGTCACCAACTGGGTCTTTCACAAATTCTACTGGGTCGGCTGGAACGCGAAGATCCGCAGCTTGAGCAAGGCGGCGCAGAACGTGAACCAGCAGCGCTGGGAATTTCTCGCGCTGCTCGGCGTCGGCTTTCTCACGGTTTATCGCGAGGGCTTCGAGACGGCGCTCTTCTTGCAGTCGCTCCTGCTCGAGGGCAATCGCGCCGCGGTGGCGGTCGGCTGCGTTGGCGGCTTGGGCGCGATCCTGCTCATCGGCGCGCTGACGTTTCGCTTCGGCGTGAAGCTGCCGTATCGGCGGATGCTGGTCATCACGGGCGTGCTCGTGGTCTCGATCATGGTCAGCTTCCTCGGCTCGACGACGCGGCTGTTCCAAACGGTCGGCTGGCTGCCGGTGCATCCGATTCCGGGCTTGCACCTGCCGACGTGGACCGGGCTGTGGCTGGGGCTGTATCCGAGTTGGGAAGGCGTGCTCATCCCGCCGCTGGCGCTGGTCTATGTCGGCGGCGCCTGGCTCTGGACGCGCTGGCAATCGGCGCGCAACCAGGCGCAACTCGCCGTGCCCGCCGCCGTGCCGGTCGAAGTCGCTGCAAAACGCGCAGAACCGGAGACCGCTTCCGTGTGAGGCTCATGTGGGTGGATCGCGCGCTCCGTCGCGCGATGGCTTAGCCGCTCTGCGGCTCTGGATAATTCAGGCGCCTCCTGCGGCGCACATTCATCGCGCGACGGAGCGCGCGATCCACCCACGCGATGCCCACGGTCTTATTGATCCCGGCCGTCGCACGCACCCGCTTTGTCTTTTTCTCCCGGCACTTCCATATGAATCCGCCAACCAAATCCACCCACCGTCAGCGCCTCGCCGTGCTCGCCGTGCTCTGCGGTTGTATCGTCGCGGCCGACCGCGCGCACGCTGCCTCGAATATCTTTTCCGGCCCCGACCAGCAAACGCCCGGCGCGGTGAGCCAGAATGCGCCCAATCCCTTGTCGCCCGAAGGGCTGAACGACGCGCGGCATTCCATCTTTGAGCGCGACCTGCTGCTCGGCGATTTCAACGGCGCGCGCGAGCAACTTCTTTTCAAAGGCGTTTCCATCTCGCCGAACTACATCGGCGAAGTCATGGGCAACCCGACCGGCGGCCTCAGCCGCGGCGTCACCTACGACGGCGTGCTCAACGTGCCGCTCGACGTGGACTTGGAACGGGTCACCGGCTTTCTCCATGACCTGACGTTTCACGCCAACGCGCTCTGGATTCACGGGCAGGGACTTTCCACGCGGCACGTCGGCGATTTTTCCAACACGAGTAACATCGCCGGCTACAACACGGTGCGCTTGCAGGAGCTTTGGTTTGAACAGCAGCTCTGGCGCAAGCGCATCTCGCTGCGGGCTGGCGTGCTCGCGGCGGACGCGGAATTTTTCACGACCGGCTACGGCTCGTTGTTTTTGAACGGCACGTTTGGCGCGTTTACCCTCGTCGGCGCGAATCTGCCCGACCCGCCGATCTATCCGGTCGCCGCGCCGGGCGTGCGGCTGGAGATTCGGCCGGTGTCCAAATTCCTGTTGCGCGCCGGCATCTTCGGCGGCGACAGCGGTGGCAGCCAGGATCAAAACAATCACGGCACGAACTTCAACCTGCGCAGCCGCGACGGCGCGCTGGTGTTTTCGGAAATCAATTTTTTCCTGAACCAGTCGCCCGGTGAGCGCGGCCTGGTGGGCACTTACAAGCTCGGCGCGTTTGTCCACACGGGCGGTGCGAATTTGCCGACGTTCACCTCGCAGACGAACGCCGCGCTCGGCGTCAGCGGAATCCGAAACGCTAGCTCGAACTATGGCATTTACGGCGTGATCGACCAGCAGCTCTTGCGCGCGGGCGGACGCAGCGTGGGCGCGTTTCTGCGCGTGGGCGGTGCGCCGTCGGACGTGAGCTTTGTCGATTTTTACGTGGACGGCGGTTTCAATTTCACCGGCTTCGTGCCCGGCCGGCCGATTGACGTGCTCGGGTTGGCCGTGGCGCACTCGTCGGTCAGCGGCAAGTTCAGCGACAGCCAGCGGCTCCAAGGCTTGCCCGGCTTCAGTGCGGAGACGGTGCTCGAAGCAACCTATCGCCTGATCCTCGCGCCGTGGTGGAACGTGCAGCCGGATTTGCAATACATCTTCCATCCGGGCGGCCAGCACGGCTCGCACGACGCGCTCGTGCTGGGGATGCGCACGTCGGTGGCGTTTTGATCGCCGGTAGTTCATAAAAATGGGACGGCGCGGAGAGCCATCCCTACCTGGCTTTGCCGCGGGGCGACGGCGACAGCTTGAGGCGCGTCATCGAGTTGGCCAGCTTCGCGTTGCTGTAAAGGCCGGGGCAGCAGCCGTGCGTTTCCCAGAACGCCTTGGAAAAATGACTGAGGCTGCTGTAGCCAACGGCCACGGCGGTCTCGGTCACGTTGTGCCGGCCTTCGCGGAGCAATTGCGCGGCGCGCGCCATGCGCACCTGCCGCAGATATTGCGGAATCGTCAGGCCGAGCTGCTGCGAAAAGGAACGGCTGAGATGAAACACTCCGCAGCCGGCTTCGCGGGCGAGTTGTTCCAGCGTGGGCGGATTTTCCAAGTCTCGTTCGAGCAAGGCGCGCACGCGCTCGACGCGCTCCCGGCCGAGGCGTTTCTGACGTTCGCAAAACAGCTCCGCCGTGCTTCCGCCCGCCGCTGGACCCGGTGCGAAAAGCAGCAGAGCCGCCAGTTCGAGCACCTTGGCCTGATACCAAAGCGCCTGCACCGGCAAGAGGCTCTGGATCGGCGGTTCGATCAAGGCGTGGGCCAGGTTTTGCACGGCGACCGGCATCGGTTGCACGGTCGCAAAGATCGGTGCGTCGTCGCCGGTCGCGCTCAGGAACGCGTTCACGTCCGGTTGCAAATACTCGCCGACCGCGCCGACGTGCCGCGCCAGAAAGCCGCGGCTCATTTCCACCGTGACAAAATGATGACGCTCATTCGCCGCCCGCGTGGCGGCCAGCCGGGACGCGCGCGTGTGAGCGTAGAGCGCGATGGTGCGCACACCCAACGTCACCGCGCGCGCGCCGGCTTGCAGCCGGCCGGAGCCTTGCAGATTCAAGCAAATCTCCACGCTGTCGTGGTGAAACGAGCGCGCCCAGTCCAGCTCCCGCTCAGTGCGAAACGCGTGGTATTCCACGCTGATACCGTGTTGACCGAAATTCCCGTAAAGCTGCCGCCAGGTGCCGTCGATTTTTTGCCAGGCACCATTCTCGCCGACGGAATTGGAAACGGCCGGGAGCATTTGCGATCAAGTCTCAATAACACTAGAGAGCGCCTTGGCGGGCTGCCAATGAAAATTCAGGGACGGTTCGCCGAAACGTTCCTGTCAAAACGAGCTTGGAAATTTTCCAATGAACGCATCATGATGCGATAATTTGTTCTTGCCGGCGGCGGGCCGATGGCGTTTATTCCGCTTCGCGTTTCCCTTCCCATGAAGCCATCGCCGCCGCACCCACTCGAACTCCTCTTGCGCGAGCGCATCGTCATTCTCGATGGAGCGATGGGCACGATGGTCCAGCGTTACAAACTCGACGAAGCGGCGTATCGCGGCGAACGCTTTGCCAAACACGGCACGGACGTGAAGGGCAACAACGACCTGCTCTGCCTGACGCGGCCGGCGGTGATCGAGGAAATTCACGGCCAATACCTCGAAGCCGGCGCGGACTTGATCGAGACGAATACGTTCAACGCCACGTCGCTCTCGCAAGCCGACTACGGCTTGGAATCGCTGGCGTATGAATTGAACATCGCCGCCGCCGGTTGCGCGCGGCGGGCCGTGGAGCGCGTGCAGAAGCAAGACGACAAACCACGCTTTGTCGCCGGCGCGCTCGGGCCGTTGAGCAAGACGCTCTCGATCTCGCGCGACGTGAACGATCCCGGCGCGCGCGACGTGACGTTTGACCAAGTCTGCGCGGCCTACACCGAGCAAGTGCGCGGCTTGCTCGACGGCGGCGTGGACGTGCTTTTGGTTGAAACGATCTTCGACACGCTGAATGCGAAAGCGGCGCTCTTCGCCATCGAAACATTTTTCGACGAACACCCAAAGCGCCGCGTGCCGATCATGGTCAGCGGCACGATCACCGACCTGAGCGGACGCACATTAACCGGCCAGACGGTCGAGGCATTTCTCAACAGCGTCTCGCACGCGCCGCTGTTGAGCATCGGACTCAACTGCGCGCTCGGCCCGCAGGAAATGCGGCCGTATATCGAAGAACTCGCGCACCTCGCGCCGACGTTTGTTTCCTGTTATCCCAACGCCGGCCTGCCCGATCCGCTCTCGCCAACCGGCTTTCCCGAAACGCCGGAATCGCTCGCGCCGCAACTCCGCGAATGGGCGGCGAACGGCTGGCTGAACATTGTCGGTGGCTGCTGCGGCACGACGCCCGCGCACATCAAAGCCATCGCCGAAGCCGTGCGCGATTGCCCGCCGCGCGTGGTGCCGGAGATTCCGCCGCGCCTGCGACTAAGCGGACTCGAAGCGCTGGCCGCCTAGCGGCGGAAGCTCTAAGCCCCAAGTTCTAAGCTCTAAACAAGTTCAAATCTCAAAGCGTCAAACTAGAGATCATCGTGACGCTAGTTTTTGAACTTGGAGCTTTGAACTTGTTTAGAACTTAGTGCTTAGAACTTAGAACTTTTTTTCCATGTCCGCTTCCACCCAAGGCTCCCAATTCCTCCTCATCGGCGAGCGCACGAACGTCACCGGCTCGCCGCGTTTTGCGAAGCTCATCCTTGCCGGCGACTACGAAACTGCGCTCGCCGTCGCCCGCCAGCAAGTCGAGGGCGGCGCGAACATTCTCGATGTCAACATGGACGAGGGAATGCTCGACGGCGAAGCGGCCATGCGACGTTTCCTGAACCTGCTCTCCGCCGAGCCAGACATCGCGCGGGTGCCGATCATGATCGACTCCTCGAAATGGAGCGTGATCGAAGCCGGGCTGAAGTGCATCCAGGGCAAAGGCATCGTGAACTCGATCTCGCTGAAAGAAGGCGAGGAAAAATTCATCCATTACGCCAAGCTCATCCGCCGCTACGGCGCCGCGACGGTCGTCATGGCGTTCGACGAACAAGGGCAAGCCGCGGACTTCCAACGCAAGACGGAAATCTGCGCGCGCGCTTACCAAATCCTCACGGAACGCGTTGGCTTTCCGGCAACGGACATCATCTTCGATCCAAACATTCTCACCGTCGCCACCGGCATCGAGGAGCACAATAACTACGCCGTCGATTTCATCGAAGCGACGCGTTGGATTAAACAAAACCTGCCCGGCGCGAAAGTCAGCGGCGGCGTGTCGAACGTCAGCTTTTCCTTCCGCGGCAACAACCCGGTGCGCGAGGCGATCCATTCGGCATTTCTCTTTCACGCCATCCGCGCCGGACTCGACATGGGCATCGTCAACGCCGGCCAGCTCGCCGTTTACGAGGAGATTCCCAAAAACCTCCTCGAACTCGTCGAAGACGTGCTGCTCAACCGCCGGCCCGACGCCACCGAGCGGCTCGTCGCGTTCGCCGAAACGGTCAAAGCCGGCGGCAAGGAAAAAGTGAAGGACGACGCTTGGCGCGACGCACCCGTCGAGGAGCGGCTCTCGCACGCGCTCATCAAAGGCATCACCGATTTCATCGAAGCCGACACCGAGGAAGCGCGCGGGAAATTCGCGCGTCCGCTGGAAGTCATCGAAGGCCCGCTCATGGCGGGCATGTCGGTCGTCGGCGACCTTTTCGGCGCGGGGAAAATGTTCCTGCCGCAGGTCGTCAAAAGCGCGCGTGTGATGAAAAAGGCGGTCGCCTATCTCATGCCGTTCATGGAAGCCGAGAAAGCCTCGAAGCCCGCGAGCGAACAGCGCGCGCAGGGACGAGTGCTCATGGCCACGGTGAAAGGCGACGTGCACGACATCGGCAAAAACATCGTCGGCGTCGTGCTGGCGTGTAACAACTTCGAGGTCATCGACCTCGGCGTGATGGTGTCGTGCGAAAAGATTTTGGAAGAAGCGAAAAAACACGGCGTGGACGTCATCGGCCTGAGCGGACTCATCACGCCCTCGCTGGAGGAAATGGCGCACGTCGCCAGCGAGATGCAGCGCAACGGGTTTGAGTTGCCGCTGCTCATCGGCGGCGCGACCACCAGCCGGGCGCACACCGCCGTGAAGATCGCGCCCGCGTATGCGCACGCCTGCGTCCACGTGCTGGATGCGTCGCGCGCGGTCGGCGTAGTCAATTCCCTGCTGAACCCCGAGCTGAAAAGCGGCTACACCGCGCAGATCGCCGGGGATTACCAGAAACTCCGCGAAGAACACGGCGCGCGCGCCACCGTGAAAAAGATGCTCAGCCTCGCGGAAGCGCGCGCGTGATGAAAAAAGCCGTCGCCTACCTGATGCCGTTCATGGAGGCCGAAAAGGCCAGGCAGCCCAACGCCCGCGCGCAGGGCAAAGTGCTCATGGCCACCGTCAAAGGCGACGTGCACGACATCGGCAAAAACATCGTCGGCGTCGTGCTGGCGTGTAACAACTTCGAGGTCATCGACCTCGGCGTGATGGTTTCGTGCGAGAAGATTTTGGACGAAGCAAATAAACACGGCGTCGATGTCATCGGCCTGAGCGGCCTCATCACGCCGTCGCTCGACGAAATGACGCATGTCGCCAGCGAAATGCAGCGGCTCGGTTTCAACACGCCGCTGCTCATCGGCGGCGCGACGACGAGCCGCGCGCACACCGCGGTGAAAATCGCGCCGGCCTACGA
>JAFAXH010000147.1 GCA_019241085.1 Verrucomicrobiota bacterium
GGCGCGCCCGCGGGCGGCACGCGCACGCTGGCGAAGACTTCGGGCAGCGAGCGAGCGGCGCCCCCGTTATTGGCAATATGGCATTCCAAGCCCATTGTCGCGCTCACCCGCGAAGCTGCCTGCTGCGGCGGGAGCAAGTCGGCGGGAAAATTCGGAGCGGGTTTCATTCGGACAACAAATTTAGCTTAGGCTAAAATTGATTGTTGCCACAATAAGCAGCGCCATCGCCGCAGCAAGCCGAATTTTTTTTCGGCAGCGTCTCTGCTGGCGCGTTTGCGCCGCTTCCTTGCATTCAACGGCTCGGCGAGCCGTCCCTGCCTGAATTTATCCCACCGCAGCCAGCGCGGCAGCCTCCTTGGCAGGTGCCGCCGCGGGCACAACCGCCGGCGACGACACGGCGTCCAGTTGCGGCAGATAATCGCGCGCCAGGATGATGGCTTCGGCCATCGTCGTGGCCACACCGTCGGCGGGCGCGGAGGCGCGGAGGTTGGTCTTGCCGGTCTCGTCCAACGCCGGGTCTTTGGCGTCCCAGAGTCCGATGATGATTTTCACCGTGGGATTCTGCGCGCGCAGCCGTTTGCAGAGATAGCGCGCGTGCATCACCGCAAACGGCCGCACGGCGGAGATGAAGATCAGCGCCGGCTTGCGCTCGGCCACGGCGATGGTGGTTTCCTGAATCAGCAGGCGGGACGAGAGCACTTCCGCGCCGGTGCAATCGAGCGCGAGCAGGTGCGCGAGCATCTCGCCGGCGGCTTCGTCGGACTCGTTGCGGGCGGGCAGGATGAGGACGCGAGTCGGCAGTGCCGACGGGCACGACGGCGCCTGCTCCGCCGCGGGTTCCGCCGACGCCTGGGCGCTCGCGTTGCTTTTATCTGTCTCGCCATTGCTATTGCCATTGCCATTGCTGGCGGCGCTTGCCGATCCGAAGAAAAACGACGCGCGCGGCCGTTCGCGCAAGTCTTCCACGAGCGCCTGCGTGGTCTGGCGGATGAACAACTGCACGTCGTCGCCGAGCCGGCCCTGGCGCTGGTCGAACTGCGCCTGGTTCAACGTGGGAATGAGCGCGCTGTCGTAAAATTCCGCCGGACTGTGCGTTTTCAATTCCTCATCCGCGAGGGTGACGACGGCTTCCTGGTCAAAGGCGAGCAGGCGTTGATACAGCCGCGCGTCGATCGGCAGCGCCGGCTGGTCGCCGAGCAGCGTGTGGAGAAATTCCAGCCGCGGCATGTAGCGGCCGAGCACGACGATGCAAACCGTCAGCGGCGTCGAGAGCAGCAGCCCGACCGGCCCCCAGAGCCACGTCCAAAACGTCGCCGCCACGACCACGGCCACGGTGCTCACGCCGGTGCTGTGGCTGAAGAGCATCGGCTCGATGAAGTTGCACAGGATCAATTCCAGGAGGGCGAAGAAGGCGACGGTTTCCACCAGCGGCGCCCACGTTTCATACACGGCGAAGGCCAGCATGGCGGGCAGCGCCATCGCGATCCACGTGCCGAGATACGGGATGAAGCGCAGACACGTCGCGAGCAAGCCCCAGAGCGCGGCGTTGGGCACGCCGATGCCCCACAACCCGAGCGCCACGGCGACGCCGAAGCTGGTGTTGATGAGCGCCTGCATCCGCAGATAACGGCTGACCCGGTCGCCGGCTTCGTTCACCGCCTGGGTCGTCACGCTAAGCTGCTCACTGCCGGCCAGGTGCAGGAGGCGGTCGCGCAAATCCTCCGCTTCCAGGAGCAGGAAGATGGTGAACACCACGACAATGCCCGCCGTGCCCAGCGGACCGAGCAACGGCCCGAGCAGGCTGGTCACATATTCCGTCGGACTGTGCGTCTGCTCGACGACGCGGACGGCCACCGGCGGGGGCGGCGGCGGCTCGCGCGGATTGGCGGGTTTGCCCGTGATGGTGCGCGGCGAAGTGCCGGGCGCTTCGCTGGAGGTATTCGGCGCGGCTTCCTCGACGGCTTTGTCGGTGGCGGATTCCTGGAGTTGCTTGTTGATGTTCTCCACGGCCTTGGCTGCCCGGTTCAACGAGCCGCCGCCCTGCCTGCGCAAGCTCTGGAGCTTGCGGCTGATGTTCTCCTGATACGTCGGCAACTGGCCGGCGAGATCGACGGTTTGATTCACCACGATCCAGGCGATGCCGGCAAAGATGAGGAAAAACGCGCTGCACACCACCGACACCGCCACGCCGCGCCAGACGCCGCGGCGTTCGAGCCGGCGCACGGCGGGGCCGAGCAGGAAGGAAAACAAGACCGCCAGTGCCAGCGGGATGAGCACCTCGCGGGCGAGGTAGAGCACGACCAGGACGATGACCGGAACCAACGGCGAAAGCTTGTCGCGCGAAGCGGTGGACAACGACACGGGGCGGGCGCTCATGAAGAAAGAATAACGGCCAGAAAAAACGCGGCGACCGGCAGGCGCGCGGGCAGCCAGGCACACACGCGCCAGCCCGTGCCGATTCG
The DNA here is from genome assembly GCA_019241085.1 of Verrucomicrobiota bacterium. GTDB lineage: Bacteria > Verrucomicrobiota > Verrucomicrobiia > Chthoniobacterales > SZAS-18 > JAFAXH01. The sequence continues at coordinate 2,463 of JAFAXH010000147.1, forward strand.
TGCCCGCACGGCCAGTGGGCCGTATGCCGGGCATCGCGCGCTTGCGACAGATTTGACCCGGAGTTGTTTTAACCGCGGCAGGCGCCGCAACCCGGCGAAAATAATTTTGAAGTATTTGTCTTAACTCACCGTCGTAGAGTTGCGTGTTTGTGCTCAACACGTTATCGTCGTCCACCTCGAACCACCCCCGCACCTTCGACCTCTCGCCGCACTTGCCCGGTCGTGTTTCCTCGCCTCATGAGCGTTCCTTTGGAGCTAGCGCAAAATGGCTGTCCTGTCGTTAAACAGAGGATCCTGCTCGTGGACGACCACCCCGTTCTGCGCCAGGGCTTGAAGCAAATCCTCGACCTCCAGCCCAATCTCAGGGTGTGTTGTGAGGCGGAGACCGGGCCGGAAGCGCTGGAGCTCATCGTCCGCGAGGCGCCCGACCTCGTGCTCATCGACCTGTCACTGCGTGGCGGCGACGGCATTGACCTGGTCAAAGACATCAAGGCGCTCCGGCCGCAGACCCGCATGCTCGTGCTCTCGATGCACGACGAATTCATCTACGCCGAGCGCGTCCTGCGCGCCGGCGCGCAGGGCTACGTGATGAAGCACGAGAAAATCGAGCACCTGCTGGCGGCGATTGCCAAGGTGCTCGACGGCGGCGTTTATGTCAGCGACAAGGTGGCCGCGCGCCTGATCCAGCGCGTCGCCTCCAGCGGTTCGCGCGCGGACGCCGTCGGCTCCACGGTGGATCGGCTGACGGATCGCGAGTTGCAGGTGTTCCGGCTCATCGGCGAAGGGCTGGGCACGCGGCTGATCGCCGAAAAGCTCGGGGTGAGCCGCAAGACCGTCGAGAGCCACCGCGAGCACATCAAGGAAAAGCTCATGCTCACCAGCGGCGAAGAATTAATCCAACGCGCCGTGCAGTGGGCGCGCAATCCCGGGGATCGTAAAAAATAAGACGCTCTGGCCGCGAATGAACGCGGGCGCGGCGCGGATTTTTTCCGGTGGAAGATGACGGAACGCATCGGCATTTTTGGCGGCACGTTCGACCCGGTGCACCACGGGCATTTGATCCTCGCGCGCGACGCCGTCGAGCAACTCGGGCTGACGCGTCTGATCTTCGTGCCGGCGGCGATCAATCCGCACAAAACCCACCGTCCCGCCGCGCCGGACGCAGCGCGGCTGGAGATGCTTCGCGCCGCCAACGCGGGCGAGCCGGCTTTCGTCGTGGACGACTGCGAGCTGCGGCGCGCGGGGCCGTCGTTCACCATCGACACCGTGCGCGCGTTGCAAGCGCGCTGGCAGCAGCAGCAGCCGGCGGCAACCACCGCGGGCGAGTGGATTCTGCTCATCGGCGCCGACAACGTGCCCGACCTGCCAGCGTGGCACCGCATCGACGCCCTGCGCGCGCTCGTCCGCTTCGCCGTTTTTGCGCGCGGTGAAAATGACGAAGCGGACGCCTTGCTCGCAACGCAGCCGGCGTTGCCCGCGGATGCCTGCCATTTGCGCACCCGCCGGCTGGATGTTTCCGCCACGGAAATCAGAAACCGGGTTGCGGCTGGCCGCACGATTCGTTACTTGGTGCCGGAAGCCGTCGCCGCCATCATCGCGGCGCAACGCCTTTACCTCAGCCCATCATCCCCATCCGAAGGAGTCCCGCCATCACCAACGAACACCTAGCCAGGCGTTGCGCCCAGATCGCCGCCGACCGCAAAGCGCAAGACATCCTCGTGCTCGATCTGCGCGGCATTTCCACGTTCACCGATTTTTTCGTGCTCGCCTCGGGCACCAGCGAGCCGCACCTCAAAGCCATCGCCGGCGAGGTGGAAAAACAGTTGCGCGAGAGCGCCGACGCCGTGCGGCCCCTCGCGGTGGACGGCTTCCCCGCGAGCCAATGGATCGTGCTCGATTACGGCGGCGTGCTGGTGCACATTTTTCACACCGACAAGCGCGCCTACTACGCGCTCGAAGACCTCTGGGGCGACGCGCCACGGTTGGCGTGGGAGTGAGACTGCGACTTCAAACTTCCGAAAAATCCCGCGCGACAGTGCCGATGACGTTGAGGTGTAGAAAAAAGGAGCGATGAACTGCGGTCGCAACTTAGCTGCAACACGGGTCAAACAGCATCCAGCGCCGCGTGGTCAATCGTCGCCAGCCGCGCGCGTTTTTGTCCGAGATGCGGCACGCAATCGATGAGAGCGCGCGTGTAGGGATGCTGCGGCGCGCGCAAGACTTCAGCCGTCTTCCCCTCCTCCACCAAGCGGCCGCGAAACATGACCGCCACGCGGTCGGCCAGGCCGCCGAGGATGCCGAAGTTGTGCGTGATGAGCAGCAGGCTCATGCCGAGGCGCGCCTTCAATTCTTTTAACAACTCGATGATCTGCCGCTGCACGGTGGCGTCGAGCGCCGTCGTCGGCTCGTCGGCCACGAGCAAGGCTGGTTGCGCGCAGAGCGCGAGCGCGATCATCACCCGCTGCGCCATGCCGCCGCTCAACTCGTGCGGATACGCGCGCAAGCGCCGCGCCGGCTCGGCGATGCCGACCAGGTCGAGCCAGCGCACGATCTCGGCGTCGATGGCGGCGCGGTCGTGCCGCGGCACGTCGGGCCGGTGCAGCGCGAGCGTCTCGGCCATCTGCCGGCGCACGGTGAAGACCGGGTTCAATGCAGTCGCCGGGTCTTGGAAAACGTAGCCGATCTGCCCGCCGCGCACGGCGCGCAATTCGCGTTCCGGCAGCTTTAACAAGTCGCGGCCGTCGAGCAAAATCTCGCCGCCGTCGTAGCGCGCCGGCGGCACTGGCAGCAGCCGCGTCAGCGCCAGGGCCGTCACGCTTTTCCCCGAACCGCTCTCGCCGACGACGGCAAGCGTCTCGCCTTTTTCGAGGCTGAACGAAACGTCGCGCACCGCGGGCGTGACGACGCCTTCTTGCACGAAGGAAATCGAGAGATGACGAACAGCGAGAAGCAGGGCGGGAGTCAGTTCACTCACGGCTTCGTGACTTCGCTGATGGCGGAAAGATGCAAACCGGAAATCGTGACGTGGGTGCTGTCGTCAAACCAGATAATCACACGCGCTCCGCGTGGGTCGATCGCGGCATGATCCGGTGTAGGCACGGTGTATTCAAGTCCATCGCTGGTGCGGACGGCAAACGGCTCAAAGGGTCTGGTGACTAGCAAACGACGGATATCAGCAATCATGAAAATCAAAGTAACCTAGGAAAACCGCTCTTCCTGCCAAGGATCGGCGGTGTTGCTGTAGCCGCGCACTTCCCAAAAGCCGGGCTTGTCGTCGGCGCGAAATTCGATGCCGCGCACGAACTTCGCACCCTTCCAGGCGTAGAGCTTCGGGATGATGACTCGCGCCGGCCCGCCGTGTTCCTTCGGGATCGGCTGGCCGTCGAATTGCGTGGCGATGAGCACGTCGTCGTCGAGGCAATTTTCCAGCGCGGTGTTCGTCGAATAGCCGTCGTAGCCGGTGAAGTAAACGAAGCGCGCCTCGGGCTGCGGTTTCACCAGATCAACGAGGGTGAAAAACGCCACGCCCGACCAGCGGCAGTCGTATTTGCTCCAAGTCGTCACGCAATGAAAATCGCTGACGTCGGCGAATTGTTCGAGCGCATTGAGCTGCGGCCAGTCCAGCGTCAGCGGCTGCTCGACGAGTCCTTTGATCTCCAGCTTCCAGCGTTCCAGCGGGACCTCCGGCTGGATGCCGAGATCGAGCACGGGAAAACCGCCGGTGAGATGCTGGCCGGGCGGCAGTCGGTCAGTCGAGCGGACCGCCGGTTTCTCCTTACCCGCCATCTTGCGCGCCCAACGCTCCTTGGCCTCGATAATCTTTGGGCTGCTCATAAAAAGGAAGAGAAAGATTTGACCGCAAAACAGCACGGGCGCGGAAAATTCTTCGCTCACCTTTTCAGGCGGACGCACCGCGCCGAGTCGTCGCCGAGTGTGGGATGATGGCACGTTAGCCCACTTCACCGGCAGCCGCCACGCGAGTTGTCGGGAGACGAGGTTCGGCCCTGCCGAGCGCGGCTCTTCCCGGCATTTCCAACGGCCCAAGACGAGCTGGCCGAGTGCTGCCCGCCGTCTTTGACCGCCACAGAGAGCCGGGAGCAGTGGTTCCCGCCGTTTTTGACCACTCGGAAACCTCCAGCGCAGTTATCCCCGACGTTGCTGAGTGCTCGAAAACCTCGCCGACAACTGTTCCCGACGTTTTTGGGCAGTCAAAAACCTCGCCCGGAGGAACTGCCGGGAGGAATGGACGCGCCAACGGTGCTGCAACCAAAAAATACGTATGACTACGGATAGCGGCGGCTTGGTGCGTTCGAGCAAAATCGCCGCCGATGAAGCCGAAACAGTGTTCTGCCCCAGTTAAAATTCAACAGGTGAGATGGTAGAAAGGAACTCACCATGTCCGAAGCTCCACAGCAGCCTAAAGCATTTTCCTTTTGTCTGTAAGGTTCAAGCACGCCGGCTACCGGACCGTGTGAACCTTACAGACAAAAGGAAAATGCTTTAGAGTTGCCGGTGATCGCGCTGCTCGCCGACCGCGCCGGCCACCTCTGGGTCGGGACGGAGCGCGATCTGGCGGCGTTCGCGCACCGTCGAGACTCATCACATGAACATCAGCGGCAAGCTCAAGCTGCGCGACAGTCTAGCGCTGGTGCGCTTTGCCTTGGCCCATCGCGAGAAGCTGGAGGGAGCCTTTGAAAGGACTCCGCCGGAAGCTTCGCAGAGCTAGCTGGATTGTTCCAACTGTTCATCCGGTCTGCGAAGAATTACGCGGACGTGATGGCGGAACCTAGCTGTCACGCTCCGCCTGGCAAGCTGCGGCGACGGCAGTTTTCCTTACCGCCGTCGCCGCTAGCTTTGCTCGCGGCGTTACTTACGACTTGTTGGAGGAAGCCTTCGACCGGCGCGGCGACGAAGCCAGCGCCTTGATGGCATCGCGCAGTTCGGCCGCTTTTTCGTAAGCCTCGATGGCAATGGCTTTGTCCATCTCGCGCTGCAATTTTTCGACTTTCGTCATCGGCCGCTTTGCGCGGAGCTGGTCGCGCCATTCGTCGAGAAAACCGAGTTCGGCGCTCTTTTCCAGCATCTCCTCCTGTTCGTGGTCGCGATAGAACTCCACGATGCTCTCGCGGCCCTTCTCGATGAAACGCATGGCGGCATCGAGCCGTTTCTTTTCCAATTCAATGGCGGCTCGGGCGCGCGTGTGCATCATCGTCACGTAAGGGACGAATTGCTCGAACGCCCAGGCGATCTCTTCGCGGTCGGTGTGCTCGCGGACGAACGCGAACAGTTCCAGATTGCGTTGCGTGTCGCGCACCACGCCGGGGAAATCGTCGAGTTGAAACAAGCTCAGGTAACGATGGTAATACTGCACGCCCTCGGCTTGGAGGTCGTTGCAATCATCGGGCGTGAGCACGTAATCCTTGCCTTGACGCTCGGCGGCGCGGGCGCGGTTGCGGTGATAGGTCAAAAGCGACTCGCAATTTTTCGGACGCAGCCCGTCGGGTCGGCCGGCGATCTCCATCTGGATCAAGCCAAGGTCGAGCCGGAGCTGGATTTTCTCGGCGCCATCTTTGCCGACGATTTTGCGGACTTTGATCTGGCCAGGCTCGTGCGGCCATTCGTTGAGCATTTCAGTGAGGTCTAAGCTCATGGTTTTAATATAGAGTAGAACTTTAGCATTTTCCGGGCTGTTGTGTCCCTCGCGCTCCAGCTCAGGGTGAAAACTACCCGCAAAGAACATGCCGAGAACGGCTTCTGCGACCGGTTGGGTCCGCCTTCCAGCGAACCCAGCCAGCTCCGAACGCTCTGGCCGCGACAATTTTTCGCACTGCGTCGCGTCACACCGTCGCGCCCACCGGCTCCGGCCGCGCCGTGGCTCGCGCCTCGACACCGTCAGGACTGATCGGCAGCTCCATGGTGCCCTTGTAGCGCGGCGGCTCTTCGTTGACACCAAAATTTTCTGCATAAAGCGCCGCGATCTCCGCCAACTCGTCTTCCGTCAGTGCCGGCGCGTCGGACGCCGCGGCAAATTCGCGCAGTTGCGCCTCATCGTAAATGTTTGGCAGCGTGGACGCCACGCGGTCGTCGGCGAGCAGCCAGAGCAGCGCCGCCTGGCCGAGAGTTCGGTCGGGGCCTTCAAGAAAACGGAGCCGGTCGATTTTCTTGACGCCATTGAGCAGCCACGAGCGCGGGCGGTGCCGGCGATGGTCGTTCTCGGCAAACTCGGTTTCCGCCGTGTATTTGCCTTCGAGCATCCCGCTGGAGTGCGGCACACGCACGAGGAACATCGTGTCCTTGCCAGTCGCGCGCGCGGCTTCGTGCAAGGCCGCGCCGGGATGCTGCTCCAAAATATTGTAAATGTGCTGCACGCTGGTCACCTCGCGTTGTTCGATGGCGCGCTTGCCTTCGTGCAGCCAGCCAATCGCCGGCCCGAGCGCAAAGCCGTAGTAGCGGATCTTGCCGGCTTTTTTTAATTTCTCCAGCGTCTCCCACGGCGCGTCGTCGTCGGCTTGCGGCATCTCGATGTTATGGAGTTGCATCAGGTCGATGCGATCCGTCTTCAGCCGTTTCAAGGCGGCATCGGTGGCGCGCACCAGCGCGTCGGGCGAGAAATCGTGCGGAATGGCGCGCTGACCGCGGCGTTCGTCGTTGCCGAAATTGGCCACGTCGTAGCCGATCTTCGTGGCAATCACGATGTCATCGCGCCGCGTCGGGAACGCCTTGGCGATGAGTTCCTCGCTCAAGCCGTTGCCGTAGGAATCCGCCGCGTCGAAAAGCGTGACACCGAGATCGAACGCCTTTTGCATGAGCGCGATCGACTCGCCTTCGGTGTAATTCCCCCACCAGCCGGTCGAAAGCGTCCAAAGTCCGAAGCCGACCGCGCTGACCGTGAGATCGGTATTCCGATACGTGCGAAATTGCATACACACATACTTTAGCGAACGCGTCCAGCCGTGCAAGAACGCGGCGGGCTGGCCCGCGAAAAACGCGGAAAAACGCAAAAGAAAAATCCGGCGGAAATTTCGCGTTTTTTCGCGTCATTCGCGGGCTATCTTCTGCGCGTGATCCCCAAGCTCGACGCCGCGCTGCTCATCGTCGGCCACGGTTCGACCGTGAATCCCGATTCCAGCGCGCCCAGTCTCGCGCACGCGGCGACCATCCGACGGCGCGGGTTGTTTGCGGAGGTGGCCTGCGTTTTTTGGAAGGAAGAACCGGCACTGCGCGACTGGCCGTTATTGTTTCCCGACCCGACGATCCATGACATTTTCGTCGTGCCAAATTTTATCAGCGAAGGTTACTTCACGCAGACGATCATCCCGCGCGAATTGGAACTCACCGGCGATCTCACCGAGCGTGATTTTCCCGCCGGCCAGCGCTGGCACTATTGCCCGCCGGTCGGCAACCATCCGGCGATGACCGAACTCCTGCTCCAGCGCGCCCGCGAGGTCGCGCCCGGCGTGCCCGAGCGCGAGACGAGCCTGCTCATCGTCGGCCACGGCACCGGGTTGAACGACAACTCCGCCGTCGCCGCGAAGCAACAGGTCGCCGCCATCGCCGCGCTCGACCGTTACGCCGCCGTGCTGAGCACTTACATGGAGGAGCCGCCGCACATCGCCGATTGGGCGAAATTGACGGACACGCCGAATGTCGTCGTCGTGCCATTTTTCATTTCCGACGGCCTGCACTCGTATCAAGACATCCCGGTGTTGCTCGGTTTGGAACCGGAACCGACGGCGGCTGCCAGCCAGCAGGCGGTGTTTCGGCAAAACCCGCGGCATCTCCACGGCCGGGCGTTGTATTACGCCAGCGCCATCGGCACCGAGCCGCGGTTCGCCGACATCATTCTGGAACAAACCGCCGCGCTCGCCCTGGCGTGACCGGCCACGACGCATGGATCAAGACGCCGCGCGCCTGCTTTTTTCCCTCGACGCCGCCCTCGCCCGCTGGCTGGCGGCTGCGCGGATGCGGTTGGGGCAAATCCAGATGGAAACGTTGCCGCCGCCGCAAGCGGGCTTCCGTTTGCGCCACCACGACGACGCGGGGCGACCACACGAGGAACTCGCGCTGTTCACCGGCGGCGCGGACGACGCCGTGGAGTTGGCGAGATACGACGACGCCGGCAATTATCGCCCACTAAAAACCGCGCCGAACTTGCGCCACGGCTGGCGCCTGGAGGCTTTGCCCGATCTGCCGGCTTTGCGCCGGGCGCTGGATGCCTTTTACCCCGCCCGGCTCGGCGCCCTGCTCGCGTTCGAGAACGGCCGGCTGCCGGTCACGCCGTTGCGCGAAACGCTCGCTCGCCAGACCGGGATGTATCGGATTACCCAAAAGCTCACCGACGCGCAGGCGGACGCGCTCGTCGGCCGCTTCTGCCGATCAGACGGTGGCTGTTTGCGCACGATTCTTTGGCGTCGCGACCTCGCCGGCACACCTGCCTCGTCGCACTTGCCGCCGGAAAAATTCGAGCCGGCGTTCGACCAAACTGGCCACGGCGAAACGCGCTCCCTGCCCTTGCTCTGTCAGGAAGCTTGCAACCTCCTCGTGGCCGAGGCGCGCGCGGTCATCAAAGGCGAGCGCACCGCCGCCGCTGCGAGCGCCGTCGATTGTTGATCCATGCTCTACCGCGCCCGCACGCTGGTCACGATGACCACGCCGCCCGTGACCGACGGTGCCGTCGTCGTGCGCGGCGATTCGATTGCCGCCGCCTGCGGTTGGAAAGAGGTGCGGCGCGAATTCGGCAGCGAGGATGTCGTCGATCTCGGCGAACGCATTCTCCTGCCCGGACTCATCAACGCGCATTGCCACCTCGACTACTCGACGATGCGCAACGCCATCGGGCCGCAGCGTTCGTTCACCGAATGGATCGGCCGCATCAACGCGCTCAAACGCGAACTCGACGCCGACGATTATCTCAAAGCCATCGCCGCCGGCTTCCGCGAAGCCCGCCGCTGGGGCACCACGACGATCCTGAACATCGAGGCATTCCCCGAATTGCTTCCGCGCCTGCCGCCGCCGCCGCTGCGGACCTGGTGGTTTTATGAAATGATCGACGTGCGGCAGCGCATCGTCACCGATGAATTGCTCGCCGGTGCGCTGGCGTTTTTCGACGAGCGCTCCGATTGGCTCGGCGGCTTCGGCCTCAGCCCGCACGCGCCCTACACGGCCTCCGCCGAGCTTTATCGCCTGACGCGCGATTGCTCGCGCGCGCGCGGGCTGCCCTGGACCACGCACCTGTGCGAATCGGCGGATGAAGATGAAATGTTCCGCCATGCCCGCGGCCCGCTGCACGATTTTCTCAAAAAACTCGGCCGGCCGATGGATGACTGCGGCGCTGGCCGTTCGGCTTTGGAAACGCTCACGGCGGCCGGCGCGCTCGGCCCCGAGTGCATCGCCGTGCATCTGAACGCGCTCAACGAGGCCGACTTCGCCCTGCTGGCACCGGGCGGTCCGTTGCACGGATTGAGCGTCGTGCACTGTCCGCTGAGCCATTTCTTTTTTGGCCATCCCGAGTTTCCGCTGGCCCGATTGTGGGAATTAGATGTCAACCTCTGCCTCGGCACGGACAGCCTGGCGAGCAGTCCTTCGCTGGATTTGTTCCCGCGTTTGCGCGCGCTGGCTGCCACCGCCGCCAGCGCAGGGCTCGCGTTGTCCGCCCGCGAACGTCTGGCTACGGTCACGTTGAACCCGGCGCGCGCCCTTGGGCTGACCGGCCGGCTCGGCAGCATTCAAGCTGGCGCCTGGGCCGATTTGATCGCGCTCTCCGACCCCGGCGACGCCGCTGGCGAAGCGGTTTATGAAGCAATTTGCGAAAATCGCACTTTTGTTGATTGGATGTTAATTTCTGGAATCCCAATCGCGTGAAGAAACGAATGTTTCATCTTGGCACGCGATTTCTCACAACAAAGAAGAGAATTTTTCAGAATTTTCTGGCTATTCTCAATTTTGATAGTATCGCTGCTTCTATCAGCTAATTTTATTCCCGCATAATCATATGGCCAAGATTATTGTCATCGATGACGAACCCGCGATGGTCGAAGTAATTTCCACGCTTTGCCGTGAGAATGGGCACCAGGCGTTCCCTTTCAATTCCGCCGAGCGCGCCATGGAAGACATGGCCGGCATCGCGCCGCAGGTCGTCATCGCGGACATCAAAATGGAGAAAGTCACCGGCTTCGACGTGCTGGAGCACGTCAAGCGCAGCCATCCCCAGACCGCGGTGGTCCTCATCACCGCCTACGCCTCGGTCGAAAAAGCGGTCGAGGCGATGAAGCTCGGCGCGTATGATTTTGTCACCAAGCCCTTCAAGATCGACGAGCTGAAATTCACCATCCAGCGCGCCTTGGAGTTTCAGAGTGCGGTGCG